>CAYZKQ010000039.1:0-21275 GCA_964478975.1 uncultured Vicinamibacterales bacterium
CCCGGCGTGCTGGCCCGCTGGGCCGGGCTCGCCGACGGCCCCGCCGCCATGACCAACGAGCGCGCCGGCCGCGCCGCGGTCGATCCACCGCAAGGCCAGCAGCGTGCCGCCCGCCCCCACCGCGAGCGAGAGCACCGCCACCGCCCCGTAGGCGACCCACCGCCTGCGCCGCGCCCTGCCCGCCTCGAAGTCCGAGCGCGCCGACTCGACCGGCGCCGCCGAGCGCCATTCAACGGATCGTTGCGTGTCGTTCATGATGCCTCGTCCCACCCACCGGGCGCGCAAGTCCGGCCGTGCCGCTCACCGAACCAGCTCGACGCCCACGAGCGGCTCCAGCCGCGCCAGCGCCTGGTGGTACCGCGCCAGTTGCTCCTCGTAGTACACCTCGTAGTTCAACACCGTGATGAAGTTGGTCAGCATGGTCAGGAAGTCGACCGTGCCGACCTGGTACGACGCCAGCGACGACTGCAGCGCCAGGCGCGCCTGCGGCAACACGCTGTCGCTGAACAAGTCGATCAGCCGCTTGCTCGTCGTCGCCGCCAGGTAGTCGGCCACGACCTCGGCGCGCGCCGTCGCCAGCGTGTTCTCGCGCATGCGGCGCCCGCTCTCGAGGGCCGCGGCCGCTTCGGCGATCATGGGCCGCTGCTTGCGCTGCCAATAGAGCGGCACCTTGACCATGAAGTCGACCCCATACATCCAGGGCATGTCGCCCGCGAACCGCTGCGACGTGAAGTTGACGGCGAAGTCGGGCAGCAGCTCCTTGCGCGCCAGCGCCAGCGCCTGCTGGCCGCGGTTGATGACCTGCTCGTCACGGCGCAGGGCCGGGTTGTTGCGCTCGGCGAGCGCCTGCAGCGTCTCGACCGCGGGCAGGGGCGCAGCCGCGAACGTCAAGGTCGGCCCCACCGGCTCGTCCGGCCGGCGGTACAGCAGCCCGTTGATGCGAGCCTGCAGCGACCCCCGCTCGCGTTCCAGCGTCTCCAGCCGCTCCAGGAGCAGGGAAATCTCGAGCTGCGCCTTGAGGACGTCCTGTTGGATCCCCTTGCCGACGCTGAACCGAGCCTCGGCGATGCGGCGGAATTCTTCGAGCAGCGTCTTGTTCTTCTGGATGATCGCGAGGCTGCGCGTCACGAAGACGTACTCGAAGTACGCGGTCTTCAGCTCAGCCACGAGCCGGCGGCGAACGTTTTCGTACTGCCAGCGCTCGGCGTCGGCTTCGGTCGCCGCGATGCGGCTCTTCAGCGCGAGCTTGCCAGGATAGGGAAACTCCTGCGACGCGCCGAACTGCTGGAAGGCATTCGGGGTCCGAGCCGATGGGAAGAAAGGCCGGAGCAGGCCGCCCATATAGCCCACCGACAGGGTCGGGTCCGGCAGCGCCCCGGCCGGCGCGATGCGCGCCACCCGCATGTCGACCTCCCGGCGCGCGGCCTGCAGCTCCGGGTTGTGGCGCTCGAGCTCCGCCACCAGCGCCGCCAACGTACCGGCCTCGTCGGGACCGGCCGATTGCGCCGCGACCGGCCCGGCCGCGAGGCCGAACACACACACGCCCACCGCGATGAACCGCGAACGGAAAGCCGATGACATGGTGACCCTTCGTCAGTGACCCGAGTCCGGCTCTCGCGCCTCCTGACCGGACGCGACGAAGCCGTATTTGTGCATGCGGTAGAGCAAGGCGCTGCGGGTCAGACCGAGGAAGCGGGCGGCGTGCGTCCGATTGCCCCCGGCCTGCTCCAGCGCGAACCTGATGAGCGCGCGTTCCACCGCCTCCAGGTCCACGCCGGACGGGGGCACGGCAATCACCGCCTGCCGCTGCGGACCCTCGGCGGCCGTGACCGCCACGCCGCTCTCGATGTCCCCTTCGCCCGCGCCGCCCGTCGTCTTCATACACCCGCCTGAAGGGCAAGGGCGGTACCAACCGACGGCGCACGGTGCGCGTGTGAGAACTCAGCGAGATCGGGGCGGCGGCGCCTCCTGCAGGCTCCCGAAGGTGATCGATTTCAGACAGTCGCGCGGGCGAGGTGCTTGAAAACGGACACTCCCGGGCCGCCCGGTGGTGGTACGATGGGATGCCTGATGGCCCCGAGGCCGCGCGCGGACGTGGCGGTGGAGGTGCGCTCGCAGCACGCCCGCAGAGCGATCGCCCTGGCCGGCCTGATCGCCCTCGTCTCCCTCCTGCACTACCTGACCGACCCGCATTACGGCCTGCTCCACGGCGTGTATCAGCGCCTGTACTACGCGCCGGTCATCCTCGGCGCCTACTGGTACGGGGTGCCCGGGGGGCTGCTGGCGGCGGGCGGCGCCGCCCTGGCCTACATTCCGCACATCCATCTCGTCTGGAGTGACAACCCGGCGTACTCGGCGAGTCAGTACGCCGAGATCGGGATGTTTTTCGTGGCGGGTCTGTTCATCGGCCTGCTGGCCGACCACCAGCGCCGCCTGACGGCCCGGTATCGCGACGCGGCGGCCTCGCTGGAGCGAGCCAACCGCGAGCTGCGCGACTCCCACGAGCAGATCCGCCGAGCCGACCGGCTCTCGGCACTGGGCCAGATGGCCGCCGGGCTCGCCCACGAGCTCCGCAACCCGCTGGCGAGCGTCAAGGGCGCGTTCGAGATCGTCGCGGCGAAGATCCCTCCGGGGACACCGGAGGCCGAATTCGCCGAGATCGGCACCAGGGAACTCGGGCGGCTGGAGGCTTTGCTCCAGCAGTTCCTCAACTACGCCCGTCCCCGCCCGCCGGAGTTCCGCCAGGCCCGGCTCGACGATGTCGTGGCGCATGTCGTCGGGCTGCTGGGCCCGGAAGCCGAGCGCGCTGGCGTCGAGATGAGGGTCGACAGCCTCCAGGCCGTCCCGCCACTGCTGGTGGACGTGGAACAGATCGAGCAAGTGTTCCTGAACGTGCTGCTCAACGCCATCCAGGCGAGCCCGCGCGGCGGTCGGGTGCGGGTTCGGGCCGATCGCGACGGGGACCACGCTGTGATCGATGTCCTGGACGAGGGGCCGGGGATTCCTCCGGAGCACCGCGCTCGGGTGTTCGACCCGTTCTTCACGACCAAGGAGAAGGGCACGGGCCTCGGCCTGGCGGTCTCGGCGCGCATCGTCGCGGCCCACCGCGGGGACATCGAGGTGCGGGCGGCCTCAGGGGGCGGCACGTGCATGCGGATCCGGTTGCCGCTTCTGACCCGACCGGCGCCTGCCGGCGAGGTGGTCTCCCGACCAGGACCAGCGTCATGAGCGAGACGAAGACCGTTCTCGTGATCGACGACGACGAGAGCCTGCGGCGGGTGATGGAGTATCACCTGCGAGAGGAAGGGTATCGGGTGGTGTCGGCGGTCGACGGGCGGACCGGGCTCGCCCGGTTTCAGGACGAACCGGTCGACCTGGTGCTCACCGACATCCGCATGCCCAAGATGGACGGGATGGAGCTGCTGGCGCGGCTGAAAGCGATGCAGCCGGAGTTACCCGTCGTGATCCTGACGGCGCACGGGACGATCGACTCGGCCGTCGAGGCCATGAAGATCGGGGCCTTCGACTACCTAACCAAGCCGTTCTCGCGGGACCAGTTGAAGGGCGCGGTGCGCAAGGCTTTGGAGGTCGGCGAGTTGAAGCGGGAGAACCGCCGCCTGCGCGAGGTCGTGGCCGAGCGGTTTTCCTTCGCGCACATGATCGCGGGGTCGCGGGCCATGCGGGCCGTGACCGAGATGGCGGCGCGCGTGGCGCAGAGCGACGCGACGGTGCTCCTGGTGGGCGAGAGCGGGACGGGCAAGGAACTGCTCGCCAAGGGTATCCATTTCCATTCGGCGCGGGCGCGCAAGCCGTTCGTCACCGTCAACTGCGCGGCGATTCCCGAGCACTTGCTCGAGTCGGAACTGTTCGGCCATCGCCGCGGGGCGTTCACGGGCGCGGTCGCCGACAAACAGGGCAAGTTCGAGCTGGCGGCCGGCGGCACCATCTTCCTGGACGAGGTGGGCGATCTGCCGCTGCTCCTGCAGGTCAAGCTGCTGCGCGTCCTCCAGGAACGCGAGATCGACAAGGTCGGCGACCCGCGGCCCATCAAGGTCGACGTCCGGGTCATCGCCGCGACGAACCGCGACCTGGAGAAGATGATCGCGGACGGGGCCTTTCGCGAGGACCTGTACTACCGCCTGGCCGTCGTGTCGATCCGCGTGCCCCCGCTGCGCGAGCGGGCCGACGACATTCCGCTGCTGGTCGACCACTTTCTCGACAAGCACGGCGAGCGGCTCGGCCGGCCCCGGCCGGCGGTGGACAAAGCGGTCTACTCGGCGCTGAACCTGTACTCCTGGCCCGGCAACATCCGCGAGCTCGAGAACGTCGTCGAGCGCGCGCTGGTGCTCGACCGGGACGGCGTGATCGGCCTGGACGACCTGCCGGAGCGGGTGCGCGGGCGCGAGCGCCGTCTGGGCAACGTGCGCATCGAGCTGCCGGACGAGGGCATTTCGCTCGAGAACGTCGAACGGGAAATCATCGCGGCGGCGCTGGAGAAGCACAACTGGAATCAGACCCGCACCGCCCAGTATCTGGGCGTCACCCGGAGCACCCTCATCTACCGGATGCAGAAGTTCGGCATCGAGCGCGAGAAGGCCGCGCCCGGGCGGGAGTCGGGTTGAGCGCGGCCGCCATGGCCGAGCGATTGCAACAAGGGGCCAGCCGTGGTGCGTCGTGACGTGGTCGCGGCCAAAGTCGGCCGGGCGAGGGCCTGGCTCAACGACGCGGCGAACGAGCTCCACTGGGCGCTCAACGAGTTTTTCGCGGACCCGAAGGGCGACGCGTGAACGGTCAGGCCGCCCGTCCGGCGCGCACCACGATGGACCCCGGCGCGACGCTCCGGGTGGGCTGCTCCGGCTGGCAGTACCGGCACTGGCGGGGCGACTTCTATCCGCCCGCCCTGCCCCAGACGCGGTGGCTCGAACACTACGCGGCGGTCTTCGACACCGTCGAGGTGAACGCCACGTTCTATCGTCTGCCCGACGCGGCGACGTTCCGGCGCTGGCGGGCGCGCGCGCCGGCGGGGTTCGTCTTCGCCGTCAAAGCGAGCCGCTACCTGACCCACGTTCGCCGGTTGCGGGATCCCGCCGAGGCGCTCGAGCGGCTGTTCGCCCGCGCCCGCCTGCTGGGCGACACGCTGGGGCCGGTGCTGTATCAGCTTCCCCCGCGCTGGCGGATCGACCTCGACCGCCTCGCCGCCTTCCTCGACGCGGTCCCGAGGGACGCGCTGCAGGCGATCGAGTTCCGCGATCCGTCGTGGTATGACGACGCGACCTTCGCGCTGCTCGAGCGTTCCGGCGTCGCGCTCTGCCTGCACGATCTCGGCGAGGCCGCCAGCCCGCGGCGCGCCGTCGGACCGTTCCTCTACGTGCGCTTCCACGGCTCGGTCACCCAGGGAGGTGGCTACACGGACGCGGCGCTGCGCGACTGGGCGGCGTGGCTGAGCGCGCAGGCGCGGGAGGGCCGCGCCGTCTACGCCTACTTCAACAACGACGTCGGCGGCCACGCTCCGCGCAACGCGGCGACGCTGCGGCGGCTCCTCCGGCGCGCGCTCGGGCTCGGGGACTGACGCGGCCGGCGCTCGGGACGCCGCGCCCACCGTCCACCCGCGGTGGGGCCCCGCCAGGCGGCGCCGGAAGTGCTTGGCGCCAAGTATAATCCAGGCGTGGATGTCCGTCGGATGGCGAGCGCATTGGGGCGCCGGGGAGGCCGCGCGCGCGCCGCGCGCCTGTCCCCCGCCGACAGGCAGCGCATCGCCTCCCTCGGAGGACGGGCTCGGGCCGAGTCGCTCCGAGCCGCCCGCCGGGTGGCCGACAATTTTCGATACCTCACCGCCGTGCGCCGCCTGCAAGGCGCACCACCGCAGGTCCAGCGCCTGAGCACCGTCACAACCCGCTTGCCCGGAATCTATCCCGCCCGTCCGCGACGTGCCTGAGTCGCTCGACTACCTCGACGAGGTCGGGGCCATCGTCAAGGGCCTGAGCGACCTCGGGCTCACGCCGGTCCTCGTCGGCGGCATGGCGCTCGTGATCCTGGGGTCGCGCCGGATCACGCGCGACTTCGATTTCGCGATTCCCCGTCCGGCCGACCGCCTGGCGGACATGCTCGATGTTTTCTACGACCGGGGCCTCGAACTTGTCTCGCGACTGGACGCCGCCGGAGAGGTGACCGCCACGATCCGGAGCCGAACCTGCGGACGACGGCAAGCCGGCCGCGATCGCGGACCGCGAGCTGGGTCAGCGCGTGTGTCGGGGCTGCGGTCGGCCTTCGGATGGTCGGGCGGGACGTCCGCCTCGAGAATCTCCAGGCAGCCCGTGAGTGCGCCGAGCGGATTGCGCACCTGGTGGGCGACGCCGGCCGCGAGTCGGCCCATCGCGACGAACCGGTCGACCTGCAGGCGCTCTTCGGCCCTGGCCTTCGTCTCGGCGTACGCTTTCCGAAGCGCCTCGGCTGCGTCGTGATAGCGGTTGCGCTCTGCACGGAGGCGGTCCGCGAGCACGCCCGTGACCGCCGCGATGACAAAAAAGAGGACGATCTTGCCGTACTGCCCCACCTCGACGATGGGCCAGTCGCGCCAGCCGACGACGACGTGGGGCAGGTAAAGCGCGCTGGCGAACAGCGCGGTGCCGACCGCGGCCTGCGTGCCGTAGAGCACGGCCGCCACAACGATCGGCACATAGTAGAGCCGGCGGAAGACCTCGTGCAGGATGAGGATGTGGACGCTGACCGAGTAATGGAGCAGCGAGATCGCGACCACGCTGGCGAAGATGGCAGCAGCCCGGCCCACCGGCCGCCCCGCAATCCACCGCGGCGTCGACCGCACGGGTGACGGTGGCTCGCAAGCGGCGTACCGCCCCACACGGGGAGTCCCGCCCGCCCCTGGGCCGCCTTTCCGTGTCCGACTTCAGACACCTCCAGAGGCGACGACTGCGCCGCCAGGGTCGTCGAGCCGCCCGTCTCTGAGTCGGACGATGCGGTCGGCCACGCTCGCCGTGGCGGCATCGTGCGTCACCATGAAGATCGTCAGGCCGTCGGCCTGCAGGGCCTTGAAGAGCGTCATGATGCTGCGGCCGGTCTCGCTGTCCAAGCAGCCGGTCGGCTCGTCGGCCAGCACGAGCGGCGGGGCATTCACGATGGCCCGTGCGATGGCGACGCGCTGCTGCTCGCCGCCGGAGAGCTCGCGCGGGAGCCGGCGCAGCTTGTCGCCGAGGCCCACCCGGGCGAGGGCTTCGGCGGCCATCGATTGCTGGCGCCGTTCCTTGACGCCGGCTGCCGCGAGCGGCAGCATGACGTTCTCGATGGCCGTGAGGTATGGCACGAGATACAGGCTCTGGAACACGAAGCCGAGATACTCGCGCCGAAAATCGGCGAGCCGATCGACATCGAGCCGGTAGACGTCGATCTCGTCCACGCGCACCCGGCCGCTCGTCGGCGGGTTCATCGCGCCCAGAATACTGAGCAGCGTGCTCTTGCCCGACCCGCTGGGCCCCATCAGGGCCACAAACTCGCCGGCCTGGATCGTCAGGTGGACGTCGCGGAGCGCGTGCACGGGCGCTGACGCGCCGTTGTAAATCTTGCTGACCGCATCCAGCTCCACCAAAGGCATACGGGTGTCCTCCGCGCGCACCTTCAGAGGTGCCGGAGCGCCTGGCTCGGATCCATTCGCGCCGCGCGCAGGGCGGGATAGGCCCCGCCGCTCGCCCCGAGGATCGCCGCGGCGGCCACCGCCGCGACGGCCAGGCGCGGGTTCACCGGGACCGACGTGCCGAGCTGGGCGAGGGCCGGACCGGCCAGGCGCGCCCCCAGGGTCCCAACCAACCAGCCGCCCAGGCCACCGGCGGAGGCGGCCGCCAGGGACTCCATGAGCACGATCCGCGCGACGTGCGCGCGCCTGAAGCCCACCGCGCGCAGGATCCCGATTTCCTGCGTGCGCTCCGCCACCGCCGCCATCATGGTCGTCGTCACGACGAGCATGCCGACGAGGAGCACGAGGGCGCCGATGACGTACGCGAAGCGCGTGAACTGGCGCACCGCACGCTCGCGAGCGGCGACCGCTTGGCGAATCGGCGCCACACGGGCGTGCGGGAGCAAGGCGGCGATCTGCGCCACGATGTCGTCGATCGGACACCCCCGGCAGAGCGCGCTCACCTCGATCAAGCTGGCGGCGCCGGGCTGTCCGAGGACGCGTTGCACGAGCGCCAGGTCGACGAAGACAGCCTGGTCGTCGATCGTGCCGTTGGCGGCGAGCACCCCCACGACCCGCAGCGTGCGTCCCGCCACGTTCAACCAATCGCCCGCGCGCTTGCCGAGCCGCTCGGCGGCCTCGGGGCCCAGCATGACCTCTCCGGGCGACTCCGCGAACCGGCCGTCGACGTGCCACCAGCCCTTAATGCGCCGCTCTTCGGGAAACACGGCGCCGATGACCAGCGTCCGCTCGCCGTCCACCTCGAGGGTGCCGATGAGCTTCGGCGCGACGGCGCTGATGTTCCGTCTGTTCCGAATCGTCCGCACCTTCGCGGCATCGTCCACCGAAAGCCGCGTGGCATCGACGGTCAGGCCGCCCAAGGCGACACCGGCGTACGCCAGCTCGACCGCGCGGGTGTTCGGCGTGATGATGATGTTGGCGCCGAAGCGGTCGAGCTCGTCGCTCACCTCGGCACGCATGGCGCTCGACAACGACACGAGCGCCACAACCGTCCCGATCGCGAGCGCCACGACCACGAGGAGGAAGCTGAATCGCCCGCGGCGCCGTTTGATGCTGGACCACGCGATGTCGTGAAGTTGCATGGTTAGGAAACCTGGGCACGATCGACCGCGGGGCGGCCCCTCGAACGCGTTCAGAAATAGGCGGCACCCGCGTTCAGACTCGCTGCCGGCAACACCAAGCGATCGCCCTGGATCAGACGATCGATGGGCGCCGGGTTGCAGCCTCCCCGGATCTCGTTGATCGAAACCGACGGGAACGTCTGCCCACAGTTGTTGCAGACCATCACGTCCCCCACCTGCCGGTATCCCCGGCGCTCCCGGAAGCAAACGTCGCACGCGTCGAAGGCTGCGCGCACGACGCCGTCCGAGCTTCTCATCACGAAGAACCGCACCTCGCGCCCAGACGCCGTCATGTACCGGTAGAATCGCGCCACCCCATCGTCGAACTCGGAGAGCGCGAACGTGACGTCGCCGCCTCCCCCAGCCGCCGACGCCGCCTGTGGTCGCCCGCCGGAGCCGAAACGCGCGACGTAGAGAATGGCAGCGACGAGCAGGCACCCGGCGACGACGATCAAGGTGTTCCAGGGCGTTCGGCTCGACTGCTGCGCCCCCGGCTGCTCGAGAAACTGCTCGCGGCGGGCTCGCTCTCGCTCGTGGCGCTGACGCTTCTTGCTCATCCCGATAGCCTCCCGGAGTCTCGACGCGACCACCCGAACCTTTCGCTGCAGCCTCCCGCGCAACGGGTTCGGCGGCCGGTGACGCCTTCACACTGCTCAATCGCAGCGGGCCGCTCAGCGGACCAACCTGGCCGGCGGACGGCCGCGACCGTCGTCCGGCGCCGGCTCGCCCGGGCGTCGCGCCGAGCGCGAGCCACGCGCGCGGCCAAGCCGTCGGCTCAGACGAGGAAGATTGATAAGACCGCGTGGACCTCGGCCCGACGATACGCGTGCCGGCCCATGTCCAACCGCCGTGGGCCGCCGGACGTGCGTATCGAGCACGGCCCGCACGACCTCGAGCGCAGGCGCGCCGGCGGTCGACTCGGTGTGCCGCTGCTCGGCGAGCGGACCGGCGACCATGCCGCCTCGGCCCGGTAGCAGATTCCGTGCCGCGCCAGCCGCCGTCTCGACCAGACAGGATTCGGCGTCCTATCTTCCTCGTCGTTGCCGGAAGCGACGCAGGCTTCGCCGGACGCTGCCGGTTCTTCGACACGAGTGCTTGAAAACAGACAGGGCCGGCGCCCGCTCACACGCAGTTCGCCGCTCTCCCACTTGCAGAAGGCCTGGCTGGTGTGCGAGCGCCGCCCTTACCAGGGAAGCGTTGGACGCTCGCGTGCGTACGCGCCATCATGCTGGTCATGCACTCATCGGCCTCTTCGAGGGTGGCGAATCGGTGGGCGCGTTCCACATGATCCACGTCGGCTGCTCGGGTTGGCAGTACCGCCACTGGCGCGGCGTCTTCTATCCCGCCACGCTCCCGGCGGCACGCTGGCTCGAACACTACGCCGAGGTCTTCGACACGGTCGGCTCCGGGATCCCACCGACCCGGCGTCGCGCTCTGCCTGCACGACCTCGGGGACGCCGCCAGCCCGCGGCGGGTCGCCGGGCCGTCTACGCGTACTTCAACAACGACATCGGGGGCCACGCGATGCGGAACGCGCGCACGCTCCGGCGGCTCCTGGCGCGCGCGCTCGCCCGGTGAGTGCGTCCGACCGCTCCGCGCCTCCGGCGAAGGCCGAGGTCCTTGCGGCGCGGTGGCGCCGCCCACCCTCTCGGGCACGACGGCCCACTGCGCCGCTCACGCGTCACCCGCCGGCGACTCGGCCCGGACGATGAACTCGCCGTCGAGGCGGCGGAGGCGGGCCATGATGCCCCCGTACTCGAGCTCCGAGATGTCGAGCATGGCCGCGCCGAAGAACCCTTGCCGGCGCATGTCGACCGCCTTGCGCGCCACGTGGTCGCGGATGGCGTGCCAGAACGGATCCGCGAAGAGATCGACCGGCTGCCCCAACCGGCCGTCGTGCATCGAGAAGGCGAGGCCCGAGACCATCGGGCAGCAGAAGAACGTCGACGCCGGCGTGTTGATGGGCACGGGCATCAAGGGGAGGTTGTGACTGCCCCGGGTGTCGCCGGCGACGAACTGACCGATGGCGAAGGGCGGCCCGAACTCCTCGGTCGCGGGGAAGATCTTCTGGACCCGGACGATGGCCACCGGGTCGTCCTTGCCGACGTACTTGCCCGCGATGTTGCGGAGCCGGGAGGTGCTGACCGCCGCCGCCTGCTCGTTCGGGTACTTCCGCGACCAGATCGACTCGATCACGTACCGGTGCGTGTCCCGGAGGAGCGCGGCGATGTCGTAGAGGCGCTCGGGCGCTTCGAGGGTGATCACGCGGTCGCCGGCCGTGTAGTCGACGTCCATGATGCGGAAGGTGAACCCCTGGTGCAGCTCCTCCGACAGCAGCAGGCCGGAGCAGTACATCGGGTCGGCGAAAGCGAGGTACAGCGGCAGGTTGTAAGCGCCCGGCTCGGTCTTGTCCGCCGCGAAGACGACGAAGGCCTCGTTCGGACGCTCGTCCATCTCCAGCTCCGCCGAGGCCGGCCCCAACCCCCGCACATTGCCGGAGAAGGCGTCCTTGAGCAGGTCCTGACCCGCCCCGTACAGGCCCTGCCGCTTGGCCTCCTCGGTCGCCGCCTTGAACGCGTCCCACGCGAGCTGGTGCACCGGCGCATGGTCGGGACCTCTGGCGTGGCTCATGATGATCGCGATGTCGTCGCCCGTGTGGCACACATGGCTGTCGATGAGCAGCCTCCCGTGCTCCCGCTGCACGCGGTCGCGCACGATCCCCAGCAGCTCGGCACTCGGCTGGGTGTGACCACCCACACTCCCGATGTCCGCCTTGATCACGCTGACGGTCACCCGCATGGTGCACCTCCTGGCCCGCCCCGGGGCGCCGGCCCCCGCGTGGCGCGCGGAGGGCCATTGTAGCCCCGCCTCCTGCCGGCACGAAACCGGGGGCCCGGGCTAGCGGCGCCGGATCTCCCAGAGCTCGACCACCAGATCCGGCGGGTAGCCGCGCGGGTCGAAGTCCGCCACCTCGCGCGCCTCGCACCCGGCTCGGGCGAACAACTCCTCGATCGTCCGCGACGAGTGGTGCTGGGCTTCACCGACCAGCTCGAACAGATACACCGCCGACGGCAGGATGACGGGGTACCCCATCTCGTAGAGCGCATACGCCACGCCTTGCCGCCCCAGGTTCGCGAGAAACGCGCTCTCGGGCTGGACGACATCGCCGCTCCTGCGGGTCGCGCGCACGTCGAACCTGAAGGCGGCGTGCGTGCGCACGTAGCCCTCGTCCTTCAAGAACTGCAGCACGCGGTCGATGGCGACCTTGAGCCGCTCGACGCTCGCCTCATCGTCGAGGCGCGGAGGCAGGACGAGCTGCAGGTGGTCGGCCAGGCGCTCGAAGAACCGCTGGCCCACGCGCTGCGTGAACGACCGGCGCTCGACCTCGAGCGGCCGGCCCGCCCTCTCGCGGTGCTGCGCGAGCATCTCGAACGCCGAGCGGAAGAAGGCGAACGACAGCGCGTCCAGTTCGCCGGACTGAAGCGGCGGTGTCCACCGCCGACCCGCGAACGCGTCGACGAGCGCCGGACGCGCCGCACGCCCGTAGACGACCTCGATGTACGACGCCACCTCGCGCCTCACGGGGGCCAGGTCTCCCCGATTTTCCGGAAGCGCCGACCATTCCAAAACGATGGCCTCGGAAAGAAAGGTCGAGAGGGACGCGCCGACCGGCCACCAGGTCTGGTACGCCGGGAACGGGCGCGCCTTCGCGAGAGCCGCCAGCGTCTTCTCCTGGGCCGGCACCCTCACCACCCCCGCGGGCGATGGGGTGGGGTTTTCCGGCGGAGCGGGGAGAACCCCCGCGGCTCCGCTCAGGGCCGCCATCACGAGCAGCACTCGCGACCGCGCCGGCCTGCTGGGGGCCATGGCGACGGGGAGTAGTCTAGCTGAAGTCAGGGCGCGGGGTGCCGCCCCTGCACGGTAGAATGACGGTTGTGCCCAGTGGCAACCGGGGAAGCTTCCGCCGCCCGGCGGCCCGGACCCGCACCCCTGAGGGACGGCGCTCGACCTTCACCCGGCGCCGGGCCGCGATAGTGGTCACGGTCGCGGCCGTTCTGGCCGCGGCGGGTCTGGTGGTCTGGCTGTTCCCGCTCAGGGGGCCGCGCGTCACCTTCGCCCGCGACGCGAACCTGAACGTCCTCCTCGTCACGATCGACACGCTGCGCGCGGACGCTCTCGGGGCGTACGGCGCCCGGACGCCGACGCCGAACCTCGACCGGCTCGCCGCCGACGGCCTCTTGTTCACCGACGCGCATGCGCACGCCGTCCTGACGCTGCCGTCGCACGCGTCGATCCTGACCGGCCTGTACCCGTTCGCCCACGGCGTGCGCGACAATGCGGGGTATCGCCTCGCGCCGGGCGCGACCACCCTGGCGACGATCCTGAAGCGGGCGGGCTGGACCACCGGCGCCTTCGTGGCCGCGTTCCCCCTCGACTCGCGCTGGGGGCTCGACCAGGGCTTCGACCACTACGACGATCGGTATGGGACCGCCACGCGCCTGGCGGATCTGCTGATGCCGGAACGGCGCGCCGAGCCCGTGGTGGGCGCGGCCACCGCCTGGATTCGGCGCCAGTCGGGCCGGTGGTTCGCGTGGGTGCACGTCTTCGATCCGCACGCGCCCTACGACCCGCCGGCGCCGTTCGACCGGGACTACGCGCGCGATCCGTACGCCGGGGAAGTGGCCTACACGGACCACGCGCTCGGGCCGCTGCTCGAGCTAGCACGGTCGAATCCTCGCCCGACCCTGGTCGTCGTGACGGCCGACCACGGCGAGGCCCTCGGGAGCCACGGCGAGCAGACCCACGGGCTGTTCGCGTACGAGCCGACGCTGCGGGTGCCCCTCATCCTGGCCGTGACGGGCCGCCCGCACGCGTTCGGCGCGTCGCGGACCGATCTCGCCGCGCGCCACATCGACATCCTCCCGACCGTGCTCGACGCGCTCGACCTGCCGCCGCCGGGTGGGCTGCCCGGACGCTCCCTCCTCCGCGCGCTGGAAGCCAGCGACCGGGCGGCGCCGCCGTCGTACTTCGAGTCGTTGTCCCCGTTCCTGAATCGCGGCTGGGCGCCCCTGAGGGGCGTCGTGGTCGGGCGGGAAAAGTACATCGACCTGCCGATCCCCGAGCTGTACGACCTGGCCGCCGACCCGGGAGAGGAGCGGAACCTGCTACCCGCGCGCGACGACCGGCGCCGCGTGCTCGCCGCACTGCTCCGCGAGATGGGGGCCGTGGAGGTGACGGCCGCTGCCGCGCGCCAAGAGGAAACCGCCGACGTCAAGAATCGGCTGCGGGCGCTCGGCTACGTGTCAGGCTCCGCGCCGGTCAAGCCGCGGTATACAGAGGCGGACGACCCGAAGCGCCTGGTGGAGCTCGATCGCCTGATGCAGGACGGGGTGACGCTCTTCCAGCGCGGCCGGCTCCGCGAGGCCCTCGCCGTCTACCAGGACGTCATCCGCCGGCGTCCGACCATGAGCGCCGGCTACCTGCACGCAGCCTACATCGAGTGGGAGCTCGGCGACCCGGCGGGCGCGATCGAGACGCTGCGGCGGGCGGTGCGGTCGGGCGCGGACGCCCCGAACGTGCGCACGCAGCTCGGGCTGTACCTGGCCGAGGCTGGGGCGCCCGCCGAAGCGGTGGCGCTGCTGAGCCCGCTGCAGCAGGCGCGCGTCCCCGACCTCGACGGGCTCAACGGGCTGGGCATCGCCCTCGCCCACCTCGGCCGCCGCGACGAGGCGCTGGCGGTGTTCGACCGCATCCTGCAGCTCGACCCCGACAACGCCGACGCCCACCAGAACAAGGGCACGCTCTACCTCGAGCAGGGCAACCTCGCGGCCGCACGCGCGGCGCTCGCCCGCGCCCTCGCGCGCGACCCCGATCTCCCCCGCGCGCTGAACGGCATGGGCGTCGTCGAGCTCAAGTCGGGAAATCCGCAAGCCGCCATCGCCGCCTGGAAGCATGCGATCGCCGTCGACCCGCGGCAGTTCGACACCCTGTACAACCTCGGGGTGGCGCTACTCGACGGGGGTGACAGAGCGGGGGCGCGGGCCTACCTCGAGCGGTTCACCCGGACGGCCCCTCCCGCCTTCTACCGCAAGGATATCGAGCAGGTGCGGCGGATCCTCGCGCGGCTCGATCGCAGGTAGGGCGCCCCGCTCAGGGGCGCCGTCCCCCTCCGTACGGAGGACGGCGCCCTGATTGAGGGCCGCCGAATCGCCCCCTGCGTCCTAGAAGTTGAACCGCAGGCCGATCCGCGCGATGCGCGGGTTGACGATCTCGAGCACCTGGTTGAACCCGGTCGGTCCGGTCAGGCGCAGGTCGTACTGGCGCCCGAGCACCGTGTCGACGTTGAGCAGGTTGAAGACGTCCAGGTCGACGTGCAGGTTGGCGCGCGCGAACCTGAACTGCTTCCCCACGCGGATGTCGAGGGTCGAGACCGCGTCCAGCCGGTGCTTGCTCACGTCGGTCACGAGCACCGTCTTGCTGCCGCTGAAGTAATCGCCCGGCGTGACCCGGCTGCGGAACCACGGCTGGCCGAAGCCCTGGCGCAGGTTGTAGTTGAATCCGAGGTCGATGCCGAACGGGGCCTGGTAGAGGCCCGTGGCGACGACCTGGTAGAGCGGCAGGAGCTGGTAGATGTTGCTCTTCCCGCTCCCGCCCGACCGGACCACCACCAGCCCGCCGTCAACGAGCGGGTCCGTGGGCGTCGGCGTCGGGTCCTCGATCGCCTTGGCCGGGTCGTCGAAGAACTCCTGGTGCTTGTTCGTGGAGAACCCGAAGCGCCCCATCCACCGATTCGACAGACGTTTGGTCGCGCTCACCTCGAAGCCGAGGAACCGCTGGTGGTAGCCCTCGCGCGTCACCCGTTCGCGGCCGCCGCCCAGCGCGGCCTCGGACAGGCCGGTCGTGACCACGCCGTAATACGGCACGCTGTAGCTCGACCCGTCCGGCAGTCCCGATCCGGTCAGGGTCCCCACCTGCCGGTAATTGCCCGACCGCACGCCGATGCGCGGGCTCCAGTTGAAGTCCACCATGCGCCGGTAAGTGAACGCGGCGCTCAACCCGAAGTTCGGCATCAGCTCCCGGTCGAACCCGACGATGAACTCGTGGGTCTTGGGCACGGAGTAGTCGCCGACGCGGTTGAGCGTTTCCAGGGCGCTCGGGTTGTTGATGTCGAACCCGTTCCACCACCAGACGTCGGTGAAGTCGATCTCGTTGGGATCCGCGAGGCCGTTGCCGTTGAGGTCGACTGCGCCGAACGCCACGTAGCGGTACTGGCCGACCGCCATGAAGCTCGAGCTCCCGTTGCCCAACTGCGAGGCGAACAGCGCGTAGCTGCCCCGCAGCAGCGTCTTGCGGCTCTCGTCGAGGGCGTAACTCGCGCTGATGCGCGGCGACGCGCTCTTCCAGACGAACACATCTTCTCTCGCCGGCGACGTCAGGTCCGGCAGGTACCGCGCGAACCCGCCGATCGTGACGCCGGGCATGGAGTACTGCTGCAAACTGTCGCTCTGGCGGTCGAACCGCACCCCGACGTTGAACGTGAAGCGACTGGTCGTGATGGTGTCGCTCGCGTAGGCCGCCAGGTAGCCCGCCCTCGCGTTGATGAAGTTGTCGGCGTCCGCCTCCGCGATCAGGTTCGGATACCCGTCCCAATACGTGAGCACCTTGTTTCCCGGCCAGGTCGTGGAGGAGTGCACCTCGACCTTGCGGTACGAGAACCCGAACTTCAACTCGTGGTTGCCGAAGAAATAGCTCCCGTCCGCCGAGTAGACGTCCGACGGCCGTTCGCTCCGGTAGTCCAGGAACGACCCGTGCCACACCCCGCTGTCATCGAGCCACACCTGCTTGTCCATCCCGCCCTCGGGGGTCAGGAAGAAGCCCCAGTGGTAAGGCGAGTACCGGGCGGTCAGGAACAGGTTGTTGCCGATGACGAAGTTGCCCTCCGCCTTGAAGAAGCCCTTGCCGAGGGTGCCCTGATCCCAGGTCGTCTCGGGCGGCCGCGTCGGCCCGGCGTTCCGCCCGAACTTGTCCTTGCCGCCGTAGTACCAGGTGAAGCTGGCGCGCACGTTGGGACTCACCTGTCCCTGCGCCTTGAACGCGTAGTTCTTGAGGATCGTCTTGTCGGGCGTCTGCTTGATCGTCAGGATGCGGACGTCGGTCTTGCCCATCGACCCCCAGGCCCACAACCGATCCTTTACGATGGGGCCGCCCACCTCGAAGCCGTAGTCGGCGTACTGGCTCGTGCGGTTGCCCTTGCCGTTCGGGCTGCCCAGGTTGCGCGCGAGGTTCGGGTCCATGTTGTTGCTCTGCATCGACTCGTTCTCGAAGTAGATGCGCGAGGACCCGTGCGGCGTGTTGGTGCCCGACTTGAAGATGAAGCTCAGGTGGACGCCGCCCGTCGAGCTGGTCATCTCGGACCCGCCCGTCGTGACGTTCATCTCCTGGAACATGTCGAAGTCCCAGTAGGTGGGCGTGGCGCCGGTCGCCGCCATGTCGGTGATCGGGACGCCCTCCAGGTTCCAGGTGGCGTCGGCGCCGGAGGCGCCCTTGGCCTGGTAGCCCGACTGCTGGCCCGACTCCGACCCGCCGACGTTGACGCGGTCCACGATGATGCCTGGCACGGTCTGCATCACGACCCAGGGATCGCGACCCGAGGGGATGTTCTGCAACTCGTCGAGCGAGACGGTCGTCGACGTGCCGGTCTTCTTGGTGTCGATGACCGGCGACACCGCTGTCACCTGCACCTGCTCCTCCACGCCGCTCACGCGCAGCGTCGCCCGCAGCTCCACCGTGCCGCCCGCCGCGACCCGGACGTCTTCGTTGACGTAGTCCTGGAACCCCTGCAGCGACGCCTTGACCCGGTAGGTGCCCGGCGGCAGGTTCAGCAAATGCGCCACCCCGTTGTTCTGCGTCGTCGCCGTGGTGTTCATCGGCCCGCTGATCTCGACGAGCACGCCGGGCAACACCGCGCCCGTCGCGTCGACGGCGGTCAGCTCGATGCGGCCCGTGAACACCTGGGCCGATGCCGGCGCGGCCATCGCGGCCACCGCGAGCCACACCAGTACCGGTCCCCATCGCGAAGTGCGAGCCCTCATGGTGCCATCCTCCTTGGCTGGGTGCCCGGCCGGACGTTTCGCTGGTCGGGAAACACGACCCCCACGTACCGTTACGGATGAGCTTCCGCCAGAACCGGCGCTATAGTAGCACAAGCGAGGACGCGCGGGTCCCAGGATTGTTTCCCGCTGTGCAACGACGAATCCTTACGCCCCCGGCCGGGCGCAGGCGACGAGGCCTCCGCACCGCAGCCCTGATCGGGACAGGCCTGGCGCTGGCCGCCGGGGGCTGGATCGGCTGGCGATCGCTCGCCGGGGCTGGGCGCGCCGACGGTCCCATCGTGCTCGTCTCGATCGACACTCTGCGCGCCGACCATCTTCCACTCTACGGGTACCGCGAGGTGCGAACGCCCGCTCTCGACGCCCTCGCCGCCGACGGGATCGTGTTCGAGCGCGCGTACGCGCACTCGCCGCAGACCCTCCCCTCGCACGCGTCGATCTTCACCGGGCTGCTGCCGTTCGAGCACGGCGTGCGGGACAACATGGGGTTCGCCCTGGGCGCGCAACCGCCGACACTCGCCGAGCAGGTGCGCGCGCGGGGCTTCGCGGCCGCGGGCTTCGTCTCGGCGTGGGTGCTCCGCCGCGAGACCGGGGTGGGCCGGGGCTTCGACCTCTGGGACGACCGGCTGCCCCCCACGTCGCCCGAGGTGGCGTTCGGCGAGGTGCAACGCGATGGCGCCGACACGCTGGCGGCCGCCGAGCGCTGGCTCGACACAATGCAGTCCCCGCGCTTCTTCCTGTTCCTGCACCTCTACGAGCCGCACGCACCTTACACGCCGCCCGCGCGCTACCGGAGCTACCAGCCGTACGACGGCGAGATCGCTTACAGCGACGAGCTGGTCGGCCGCCTCGTGGCCGACCTCAAGGCGCGCGGCCTCTACGACCCGGCGCTCATCGTGCTGCTTTCGGACCACGGCGAGGGGCTCGGCGACCACGGCGAGCGGGAGCACGGGCTGTTCCTGTACCGCGAGACGATCCAGGTGCCGCTCGTGGTCAAGCTGCCGCGGCAGGCTCAACGGGGACGCCGGGTGCCGACGCCGGTGCAGCACATCGACCTCTTCCCGACGATGCTCGACCTGCTCGGCGTCCCGCCGCCGGCCGGGGGGCGCGGCCGGGTCCTGACGCCGCTTTTCGCGGGCCGCCCCATCGCCGAGCAGGGCCTGTACGCCGAAGCGCTCTATCCGCGGTACCACTTCGGGTGGAGCGAACTGTACGCCCTGACGGAAGGCCGGTATCGCTTCATCCGGGCGCCGCGCGACGAGCTGTACGACATCGAGGCGGACCCCGGCGAACGCCACAATCTGGCCGAGACGCGCGGGCCGACGCGGGCGGCGATGCGGCGGGCCCTCGAGCATCTGCTGGCCGGGGCGCCCGTCGACCAGCCCGCGCCGGTCAGCCCCGAGGTGCGCGAGCGGCTGCGGGCGCTGGGCTACATCGGCGCGACAGCGGCATCGGGCCCGCAGCCGGGCGCCGACACGCTGCCCGACCCGAAGGACCACGTCCGCGTGCTCGAGCGGTACCGGCACGCGCTGGACCTGGTCGCGCGCGGCGACTTCGACGCCGCCGCCACGGCGTTCCGGGCGATCGTCGCGGAGCACCCGGCCATGGCGGACGCGTGGAGCGAGCTCGCCGGGTTGCTCGTCCGGCAAGGGCGCCTGGAGGAGGCGGTGGCGGCTTACAAGCACCTCGTCCAGGTCGCGCCCCACGACCCCACGGCGCTCATCAACGTCGCCGAGACGCTGCTGCGGCTCGGACGGACCGACGAGGCGCTCGCGCAGGCGACCCTCGCCGCCGAGACCATCCCGGCCGGCGAGACCCGCTGGCGGGCCAGAGCCCACCAGACGGTCGCCATGATCGCCCTGGCGCGCGGCGACGAACGCGCGGCGCGGGACGAGGCGGCCGCCGCCAACCGGATCGATCCCACCCTGCCGCTGCCGGCGTTCGTCGACGGGTTGATCCACTATCGCGCGAACCGGTTTGCGGCGGCGGTGCCGCTCTTCGAGCAGGCGCTCCAGGCGAGCCGCGCGCGGGTCATGCAGATCCCGGACTTGCGCTACTACCTCGGCGACGCCCTCGCGCGCCTCGAGCGCTACAGCGACGCGGAGCCGCTGCTCCTCGAAGAGGTCCGCCTGTTTCCGTACAACCTGCGGGCCCGCGCCGCCCTCGCCATGCTCTACCGCGCGACGGGCCGCCTCGCGGAGTCCGACCGCGAAGTGGATCGCCTCGAGCGGCTGGCGCCGGGGCCCGAAGGCTCGGCGCTCGCGGCGAAGCTGCGGCGGATGTTCGGTACCCGATGACGGCGCCCCGCCCCCCGCGTGCACGCGGCGACGCCCTCACGGGCCGCCGAGCGCCCCTCCTGGCGGCATGGTGGAGGCTCGGCATCGCGTGCGCCGCGCTGCTCGCCGGGTGCGGGGGCGAGCGGACCTCGGCGCCAACCTCGCCCACCGCGGCGCCGACCCCGAGTGTGTCAGCCTGCGACGTCATCCGGGGCGCCGCGGGCTTGACAGTGGGAATCGTCAACGGCACCGATTGCTCCGCGTGGGCGGCGCAGTCGTCCGTCGTGCTGGTGAACCTCCGTGACAAAGCGGACCTGCCGACCGGCGCCTGCTCCGGCACGGTCATCGGGTCCCGGGCGGTCCTCACGGCGGCGCATTGCCTGTCGGGCGACACCGCGGCCGTCCGCCTCTGGCTCGGTCCCGGCACCCTGGAGATCAGGGCCGAGTCGTTCCAGGCGATTCCGCTCTATCGGGAAAACACCGACTCGCCCGACGTCGGCGTGGTGATCGCCCCGCAGGACCTGGGACGCGCGCCCATGCCCTTGCTGGTGAGCCGCGAAGCACGGGTGGGCGAGACGGCCGTCATCGCCGGGTGGGGCAAGGACCAGTTCGGCAACGGCACCATCCTGCGGGCCGGCACCACCACGATCGCCGCCGTCGGCACCGCCTCGCTCGAGACCCGGTACAGCGAGACCTCGAGCGGCGTGTGCTCCGGCGATTCGGGCGGACCGCTGCTGCTCTCGCAGGACGGCGTGTGGGCCGTCGCCGGGGTCACGTCGGCCACCGACGTCGGAGGCTCGTGCACGGCCGGCTCGAACTACTTCACGAAGGTGAGCCACCCCCAGGTGGCCGCCTTCATCCTCGCGCTGGTGCCCGACGCCCGCCGGCAGTGACGCGCGCCGGGCGGAGCTGGCGGATAATGAAGGAGCTTCGGCTCAGCGTCCGCGCGGAGGTGTTGGTCGTGGCCGACCGGCCGCTTTTCCCGGCGCGTCTCGCGGGCCTGGCGCTCGTCCCGGCCCTGGCCGTCGCGGCGGCCGCGGCGCTCGCCCCCGCGACGGCGGCC
>CAYZKQ010000040.1:0-1747 GCA_964478975.1 uncultured Vicinamibacterales bacterium
CCCCGCGGCCCCCGGCACCGGCGAGGGCGGCGCTGGCGCTGGTGCGGGCGCGAGCGGCCGGGCGGTTTCGGCTGGGGACGCCACGGCCGGAGAGGCAGGGCTCGCCAGCGGAACGGGTTCGAGCTGGACGGCGGGCTTCGGCGGCCGCCGGTACCTGATCTCGATCCACATATCGTCGCCGCTCCGCGCCGCGATGACGGTGAATCGTCCGGGGATGTCCGGCCTCGGCGGGAGGTCGTACTGGACGGCCCCGTATTCGTTGAGCGCCGCGCGTTCATCGGGCGGCAGCAACTGCCCGACCATCGCCGCCACCGCCTCCGCCGTCAAGCGCCGGCTGGCCAGCTCGACCTGCCCCCAGGCGAGCGGTCCCCGGTACGCATCGAGCGCCGCCGACGTGACGACGAACGGCTTCTCGCCGACGTGCATGACGAGGGCGTCGCCGTCGAGGCGGACGATCGCGTCGAGCAACGAGTCGACCAGTGCCACCGTAGAACCCCGGTTCACATGTCGGCTCGGAACGGCCCAGGCATTAGCCGGCGGCCCGTCACCCCGCGGCCGGCCTGGCCCCCGCCTCGTAGATCCGCACCAGCTCGACCTGCTTGTACCCCTTCCGCTGGTACGGCGGCATGATGCGCTCCGCGCGCAAGTACTGGAGCATGCCCTCGTCTGCGTAATCCGGCGGGCCGATCTCGTCGAGCGACGAGAGCGTGGCTTCCACCGTCGCCAGCGTGGCCGCCCGTTCCGAGACCATGCGCCGCCCCGGCAGCACGCCGAGCCACCGCACCCGCTCGGCGCGGCGTCTGGTCCGAAACACGAGGAAGATCTCGTTGCTGATGAAGTTGTATCCGGCCTCGGCCCGGCTCGACGGCGCGTCTTCGACCCGCACGAGGGCGATTTCCTCGATTCGCCCGAGAGCATCGAGGAGAGTTCGGGTGAAGGCGCCTTCCCCGGACCAATGGGCCAGGTCGAACTCCATAACGCGATCCTAATACGCAGGCGGCGTCCGGTGCGCTCCGCCGTGGTGCACCGTACAGAGGTCTGAGGTTTCAGCCCCGGCTCGCGGCTCGACCCGGCCGCCGGCCGGCACCCAAGAGGCCGCTCGTGCGCTTCGCGAGCGCGGTCCCCGGCGGACCTGAGGGCCCCCCCTACGTTCCGCGGGGGCAAGGCGGGCGGCACGCCGGCGGACGGCGGCCCGCCGTGATCGCCATCAAGCCGCCGAACACAGGGATGCGCCGCGCCTGCTCGAAACCGAGGGCCGCCATGCGCTCGACGACACCCGCAGCCCCGACATACCGTCGAATCGTGGCGGGGATGTAGCGATACGTCTCGCCGCGCCCGTGGAGGACGAGGCCCAGGAGCGTGCCCGCGACCGTGAGATACCCGAGGTACACTGCCCGGACGACCCGGTTCGCCGGCCGGTCGAAGTCGAGCGCCCACACGCGCCCCCCCGGCGTCAGGACGCGCAGGATCTCGCCGAGGGCCGCCTCGAGCCGCGGCGCGCTCCGCAACCCGTAGCCCGTCACGACCAGGTCGAACGACGCGTCGGGGAACGGCAGCGCGAGCATGTCGCCGACCAGAAAGTCCGGGACGACGGGCAGGCCGGCCAGGCGGGCCGCCCGGGCGCGCGCCAGCTCGATCATTCGCGGGACGAGGTCGAGCCCGACGACCGACGCGCCGCGGCGCGCCAGCTCGAACGCGAGGTCGCCCGTCCCGCAGGCCAGGTCCAGGGCGCGCGTGCCGGGCTCCG
>CAYZKQ010000040.1:1757-20957 GCA_964478975.1 uncultured Vicinamibacterales bacterium
CCACCAGCCGCCGCTTCCAGCGCCGATCCTGGCCGTAGGAGAGGGCGACCGTGATGAAGTCGTAGCGATCCGCGATCGTGTGGAAGAGCCAGCGGACGTATCGCCGCTTGGCCGCCGGCGTCGCCAGGGCGTCCGTGAGGCGGCCCGGCGGTCCGCTGTGCAGGGCGGGGGGTCGCGTGGTCAGGCGCATGTTCTGCAGGGACCAGTCCGCGGTCGGGACCGGCGCCGCAGGCCTTCGGCGGCCGCGCGCGTCAGCCGACGAGCAGGCCCGTCAGGTACATGATTGCGACCCCGACCGCGAGGCCGCCCGCCACCGGCCCGGCCGCCAGGCTCTCGCCCGGAGGGCGGCCGCCCGCCATTTGGCGCAAGATCTGCGCCGCGACCTGCGCGACCGCGCCGGCCCCGAGCCCGAGACATGCTACCGCCACCACCGGCGCGTAAGCGAGCCCGCCGAGCCACGCCCCGCCGATCGTGGGAACCCCGGCGATCGCCCCCAGCCCCGCGAGCGCGCCGATGCTGGGCCGCGCGCGGGCGAGGGGGGCCACGATGGCCAGCCCCTCGGTGGTGTTGTGCAGCGTGAAGCCCACGACCAGCATCGCCCCGAGGGCGACCGCGCCGAGGGCGTACGCGGACCCGATGGCCAGCCCCTCCGCAAAGTTGTGCAGCCCGATCCCGACGGCGACCAGCAGGGCGAGCATCCACCCTCGGGCCGCGCCCTGCGGGTCCGCCCGGCGCTCGCGCAACCACGCGCCGAGACGCTCGAGCGCCAGGTACGCCCCGGCGCCGGCGAAGACGAAGAGGGCGGCCGCCTGGTAAGAAGCGGCCGCCGCTTCGGCCGCCTCAAGGCCTTCGTGGGTCGCGTCCACGAACAGGAAGAGCAGCAGCCCCACCGTCAGGGCGAGCACGAAGTCCAGCCCGCGGGAGCCGAGCCGCGCCACCAGCGGATACCAGAGCAGCCCGAGTGCGACCGGCAGGACGCCGACGTACACCCCGACCAAAGCGAACGACGCGAAGAAGCGCGCGTCCGGCCGGGGCGTCGGCGCCGCGACCGGAATCTCGTGGTCGAAGGTCGCGCCGGTCGCCGTCACGACGCGGACAACGTGCGCTTCGCCGAGCACCCAGGGATACGGAATCGCCAGGGTCGCGCGCCCGAGGCGCCCCAGCGTCCGGCCGGGCCGGGCCTCGAAGGCCCAGTAGGCTTCGTCCACCATCACCTGCGCGACCGTGACGGGGTCCGGCCCGTCGTTCACGACCGCCGCCACGATGCCCTCGGGCCCGAGGGTCACGCGCTCGAAGACCAGCCGCTCGACCGGCGGCACCCCCGCGCGCCCGCCGAGTCCCGGAGGGCCGGCGCGCACGATCCACGCCACGAGGCCCGCCACCAGCACCAGCGGCAGACCCGCCAGCCCGGCCCGCCCGAGGGGGCGGTCGAACCAGCCCGCGGCGGCAGCCCGCGCTTCACGTCTCACGGCGGACGTCCTCCGCGCGGAACAGGCCCATCCAGCCGAGCTCGGCGAACTCGCTCTGGTGGGCGTGGAACATGTAGTCGCCCGGATACCGGAAGCGCAGCTCGAGCACGGCGCGCTCGCCCTGGCAGAGCATGAGCGTGTCGGTCGTCTCGGGCGACGACAGCCGCGTGCCCGTCCGGTAGGCGTCGAAGAACACGGCGTGGAGGTGCAGGCTGTTGATTGGGTCGAACTCGGTGAGGTTCACGAGGTAAATCCGCACGAGCTCGCCCACCCGCACGCGGATCGGCTCGTGCATGTAGTGACTCGCGACCGTGTTGACGGCGTACACCTCGTTTTCGCCGTCGAAGTTCGTGTCGAACGCGTTCATCACCATCACGAGCTCGTCGGCCGGCGGGCGCCCGCCGCGCGGATCCACGATGAACACCCCGTAGAGCCCCTTGTGGATGTGCCGCTTCAGCGGAACCGTGTGGCAATGATAGAGGTGCAGGCCGAACGGCTCGGCGTCAAACTCGTAGAGGAACGTCTCGCCGGGCATCACCTGCTGGGCCGGCAGCGCGCCGTCCATCTCAGACGGATGCCACCCGTGGAAGTGGATGGTGTGCGGATGCGTCCCGAGATTCGTGAACCGCACGCGGACCCGGTCGCCCTCCGTCGCCCGAATCGTCGGACCGGGAACCTGCCCGTTGTACGTCCACGCCGGGAAGAACACCCCCGGCGCGACCTCGATCTCGCGGTCCGCGGCGAAGAACTCGTATTCCCGCACCCGCGAACCATCGGGCCGCACCGTCTCGCGGTAGAACCGCGCCCGCTCGTCCGGAGGCAGATGCGAAAAGTTCCACGCCCGGAGAAACACCGACGGGTCGAACGCCTCGGTGGAAACCCGACCCACCGGTCCCATGACGTGACCCGAATGCGGATCGTGACCGGCGGGAGCGCCCGCCGGGACGGCCGACTCCGGCGTCAGGGACCGGCCGAGACGCCGGGCGGCACCCGAGAGGGCGAGGCCGCCGAGCCCGAGCGAGCCGAAGCCGGCGAGGAGCCGGCGCCGGGAGAACCGCAGGCCCATGGGATTTTGACTATCCAAAGTGTAAGATTGTATACTTCCAAAAGTCAAGCGGCCCGGGAGCACCATGGCGTCGCAAACTGTCGAGAACTACCTCAAGACCCTCTACCTCGCCCAACAACGACTGCCGGACCCGGAGGCCCTCGTCCCCATGGGCCAGCTCGCCGCCGCCCTCGGCGTCGTCCCCGGGACGGCGACCGCGATGGTGAAGGCCCTGGCCGAATCCGGTCTGGTGCGCTACGAGCCGTACAGCGGCGTGCGCCTGACGCCGGCGGGCGAGAAGCTGGCGGCCCTCGTGCTCCGGCGGCATCGCCTCATCGAGCTGTTTCTCGTCCAGGTGCTGGGCATGAGCTGGACCGAAGTCCACGTGGAAGCCGAGCAGCTCGAGCACGCCGTTTCCGACCGCCTCATCGCCCGGATCGACGAGATGCTCGGCCGGCCCGACGTCGACCCGCACGGCGACCCGATTCCGGACGCGGACGGGTCCGTGGTCGCGCGGGAAGACGCGACGCTCCTGACGTGCCCGCTGGGCACGCCCGTGGTCGTGACGCGCGTGCTCGACCAGGACGCCGCGTTTCTGCACTTCCTCGAGCGCCACGACCTGAAACCCGGGCGCACGCTCGAGGTCGAAGCGCGGGACGCGGCCGCCGACGCCGTCCGCGTCCGGACGAGCGGCGACTGCCGCCTGACCCTCGGGACGCGCGCTGCCGCCAAGCTCCTCGTCCGGGCGGCCCTCGTGCTGTTGAGCCTGGCCGGCTGGACCGCCGCCTGGGCGCAGCAGCCGCCGCCTCCGGCCTCGCGGGCTGCGGCGCCGTTCGCGATCCTCGACAATTCGTTTCTCGTCGAAGAGGCCTTCAACCAGGAACCCGGGGTCGTGCAGACCCTCTTCACGTTCGTGCGGCACGAAGGCGCGTGGGAGCTGGCGTTCACCCAGGAGTGGCCGCTCGGCTCCCAGCTCGACCAGCTCTCCTACACCGTCGTGATGACCGGTACGCCCCGCGCGACGGGCTTCGGCGACGCGCTCCTGACCTACCGCCGCCAAGTCCTGGCGGAAACTCCCCGCCGCCCCGCCTTCGCGCCGCGCGTGAGCCTGATCGTCCCGGCCGGCCACGACGAGCACGGTCTCGCCCACGGCGCGCTCGACTGGCAGGTGAACCTGCCGGTCAGCAAGCAGGTCGGGCACGTCTACGTGCACGCGAACGCCGGCTGGACCTGGCACCCGGGCGCCGACCTGGCGCTCGGGACCGGCCCCCACGCCGAAACCGACTTCGTCGACGCCCACGCCGCCGCCAGCGTCATCTGGCGGGCCCGACCGATGTGGCACCTGCTGCTCGAGACGCTTTTCGTGTGGGAGGAACAGGTGGTGGCGCCGTTCCGGACCGCGCGGGAGCGGCACCTCGCGCTGTCGCCCGGCCTGCGGGGTGGGTGGAATCGGGGGCCGACGCAGGTGGTGCTGGGCCTGGCGTTTCCCGCGCGCGTGTCGGGCGGGATGGTTTCGGCCGGGCTTTTCCTGTACGGCTCGTACGAGCGCCCGTTCCGCGCCCGGCGCGCCGCTCAGGGCTCTTCGCCGTAGCTCGCGTACGAGGTCGGCGTCTCCCAGACCCGGACGGCCACCACGTCGAGCCCGAGGGCGCGGCCCTGATCGAAAATCAGCTTGGCGATCCGCTCGACGGTGGGGTTGCTCTCGAGGAGGTACACGGGCTCGCCCAGCGCCTGGAGGGGAGCCACGAGCGGGTCGTCCCGGCGCAGAATCATCTTGTGATCGAGCTCCCGGTCGATCCACCCTTTGACGAGGCGCTTGATGTCGCCGAAGTCGGCGACCATGTTGCGGGCGTCAAGCCGCTCGGTGCGGACCTCGATTTCGGCGACGGCGTTGTGCCCGTGGGGGTGCTTGCAGACACCGTCGTAGTCGAGCAGCCGGTGGCCGTAGCAGAAGTCGATCCGTTTCGTGACGCGATACATCGCGGGTTCGGGAAGGCTGGTCTCCGCCGATGGTAGACGAGGCGTCTGCACCGGGTCAAGAAACGGCGGTGCTGCTCTCGGGCGGCCTCGACAGCGCCGTGCTCGTCGCGTACGAGGTCCAGGCGGGCCCGGTCCAGCCCGTCTACGTCACGTCCGGGTTCGCCTGGGAGGCGGCCGAGCGGCGCGCGCTGGATCGGCTGCTGGCCGCGCCCGTGTTCCAGCGCGGGGTTCGCCCGCTCGTCGGCCTCGACGTGGACATGCGCGACGTGCTCCCGGCGTCGCACTGGGCGTTTCGCGGCGAGCCGCCCGCTTACGACACCCCGGACGAGGACGTGTACCTCGACGGGCGCAACATCGTGCTGCTGGCGAAAGCCGCGGTTTTTTGCGCGCGCCGCCGCATTGGCCGCATCGCGATCGGGCCGCTCGCCGGCAACCCGTTCCCCGACGCCTCGCCCGCGTTCTTCGCGGCCATGGCCCGGGCGCTCTCGGTCGGACTCGACCACGAGCTGGCGGTCGTGGCCCCTTTCGCGGGCCTGCACAAAGCCGACGTTGTCCGCCTCGGGGTCGCCCTCGGCGTGCCCCTCGAGCTGACGCTCTCGTGCATGAACCCGGCGGGCGAGGTCCATTGCGGCCGCTGCAGCAAGTGCCGCGAGCGCCGCGACGCCTTCGCCGCCGCCGGCGTCGCGGACCCGACGCGCTACGCCGCGCCGCCGCCGGCCGCCTGACCCCTCGGGCCTCGGCCCCTCCTCCACCCGAAGCGCCGCGACCGAGCCCTACCAGATGCGCAGGTGGATGCTGCCGTCGCGCGTCCTCAGGCGGAGCGTCCGGCCGCCGGGCCCGAGTCGCCCGCTGAGCCCCCCGCGCACGGAGCGCTCTTTCGCGACTGTCAGGCCCGGGTCGGCGGTGACGCGGCCGTCCTGGGTCCGGGCGTCCAGTTCGGCGCCGAACCCTTCCGGGAGATACACGACGATGCCCCCGTCGCCGGTCGTGACCTCCCAGTCGCCGGCCATGACGCTCCCCGGGGCGACCCGCACCGACACCGATCCGTCGCGGGTCTCGATGCGCACGACCTCGAGTCGCCCGCCGACGGTCACGCCCCCGTCGCCCGTCCGCACCTCGACCGTCCCGGCGACATCGTCGAGACTGACCGATCCGTCGCCGGTATCCACGACGCTCCGCCCCGCCAGGTTGTGCCCGCGCACGCTCCCGTCGCCGCTGCGCAGTTCGACACGGCCCTCGACGTCCGCGATGCGGATCGCTCCATCCCCGGTGCGGACGAACACGTCCGCCCGCCGCGGGACGGTCGCCACGATCCGCGCGCTCGTCGGGAGTCGGAACCCGAGGCCCAGGCTCGACTCGCTCCGCGCCGGCCGCCGCGCCTCGACGTGGACGCGCCGGCCGGCTTGCTCAGCGACGACCTCGATCGCGTCGACGGCCTCCCGGGTCGGCCCGCGCTTGTCCACCTCGACGAGGACCTCGCCCCGCTCCCACGCCCGCACGTCGATCGACCCGTCGAACGTCGCCAGGCGGACCTCCGGTGTCCCCGTGACCTCGAAGCGGCGCTCGACGCGGGCGCTGTAGCCCTGGTGCTCCAGCCCGACGCCGCACGCGACGCCACCCGAGACGGCGAGCAGCAGGAGAACGAAGAGGATGGGACGCCGCCGGACCACGGGGGACCTCCGGTCACCGGTATAGACGACCCGCGGGGGTCGAGGTTCCACGGAGGGCTCAAGCACCGGTCCGGCGCTCGAACACGCGGACGCCGCCGACCCAGGTTTCGCGCACCCGCAGGCGGGCGTCGAGGACGACCAGGTCCGCGACGGCCCCGGCCGCGATGACGCCGTGGCCGTGGAGTCCGAGCGCCTGGGCGGGTGTCGTGGCGCACAGCCGTGCGGCCTCGACGAGCGAGAGGCCGACCGCTCCCACCAGCCACGCGAACGCGCGATCCATCGTCGTGACGCTGCCGGCCATCGTCCCGTCGTCGTAGAGCGCCGTGGAGCCGACCGTGATGGGCTGGTCGCCGAGGGTGGTGCGCGCGCCCCGAGGCAGCCCGGACCCGGCGGTGCCGTCCGTGATGGCGGCGACGCGGGCGGGCGACTTGGCCGCGACCACCACGTGGGCGACGGCGGGGTGGACGTGGTACCCGTCGCACACCAGCTCCACGGTGACCTCCTCGGCGCGCAGGGCCGCGCCGGCGAGGCCCGGCTCGCGATGCGACAGCGGCGCCATGCGGTTGAACAGGTGGGTGGCGTGACGCGCACCCGCAGCGACGGCCGCGAGCGCCTGGTCGTAGGTGGCGCCCGAATGGCCCATCGACACCCGGTGGCCGCGCCCGGTCAGGCGGCGCACGAGGTCGAGGGCGCCGTCGAGCTCCGGCGCGAGCGTCACGATGCCGATGTCGGGGGCGGCGGCTTCCATGACGGCGAGGATCTCGTCCGCGGTGAACTCCTCGGGCCCGGCGGACGGATCCCGCCTCGCCGACCCCGGCGGCCGGCGCAAGCAGCGAATCGGCTGGGCCCCGGCCCACTCCGGGTTGAGGAAGTTACTTTCGAGGTGCGCCGGCAACACGCGCGCGCCTCCCTCCACCCCCGCGGTCCGGACGCGTCCGACGGCGGCGAGAAACCGCGCGAGGCGGGCCGGGTCGCACGCGACGCTGGTCGGGCAGAAGGCGGTCACCCCGAACGGCGGGAGCGCGCGGGCCATCTGCGCCACGGCCGCCTCGCCTCCCAGCGCGTCCACGCCGGCGACGCCGTGCACGTGGAGGTCGATGAAGCCCGGCACCAGGTAGCACCCGTGGAGGGACTCGGCGGCGGCCGGCCTCCCCCGCCCGGTGAGCTCGCGCACTTCGACGATGCGCCCGGCGTCGATGACCACGGTCGCGTCGTCCAGCACGCGGTCGGGCAGGATCACCGCGGCGCCCGCCAGCGCGATCATGGCCGGGCGGTCGCCGCCAGGCGCGCGGCGCCGAGCGCCGGGGCGGACTCGCCCAGGCTGGACGGCTCGAGGCGCAGGTGGGCCTGCAGCGCGGGCGGCAGGCGCCGCTGGCACTCGAGGCGGACCGGCTCGAGGATGAGGTCCTGCGCCGCGGCGAGGGCGCCGCCCAGGATGACGAGCTCCGGGTCGAAGAGGGCGCAGAGGTTGGCGATCGCCATCCCCACGTACCGCGCGGTGTCGCGGACGACCGAAATCGCCACCCCGTCGCCGGCGCGCGCGCCGTCGAAGACGTGCTCGGCCGTGACGGCCTCGAGGCCGCCGGCGCGCTCGACGACGCGGGAAAAGTCGCCCGCCTCGACGCGCCAGGCGAGGCGGCGCGCGATGCCGCGCCAGGAGATCTCGGCGTCCAGGCAGCCGTGCTGCCGGTAGTCGAGGCGCTCGACCGGGTTGAGTGCCAGCCACGCCGCCGACCCGGCCAGACCGTGCGCCCCGACCCAGGGCTGGCCGTCGACCAGGAGTCCCGCCGAAACGTCCTCGCCGACGACCAAACACGCCAGGTCCCGGACGCCCCGGGCGGCCCCGCACCAGGCCTCCGCGATGGCGGCGGCGGTCCCGAGGCTGGCCGGTGGGGCGGGTACCCGATAGTCGGCGCCCAGGGCGTCTACGATGGCGCCGGCCTCGGCCGACCGCGGGTCGGCGCACGCGATGCCGACGGGTGTACCGGGTCCGTCACCCACGCGGCGCACGGCGTCGCGGACGGCGGCGGCGACCTTCTCGGCGGGCACGGTCGCCTCGACGCGATGGGTGACCCGGCCCTCGGGGTCGACCGCGAGGGCGCGCACGCGGGTCAGGCCGACGGCGATCCCGATGGTCACGATCGTGCCTCCTTGCCCGGCGCGGCTCGGGCCGGCGCGCGGCCCGGGTGCCAGAAGTCCTTGCGGCCCTCGAGGGGCAGCGCGCGCCCGGCCGCGGCGCTGCGGAAGATGGAGCGGTCGATCGCCCGGAGCACCCGCTCGAGGGCGCGCTCGTCCGGCGCCGCGCACACGATGACCCCGCCGCTCTGCTCCGGCGGGAAGCGGGCATCGTCGGCGAAGTCGCGGTCGAGCGTCAAGAGCGTCCGGCACAGCCGGCGGGCCAGCTCGAAATGCACGCGATCGCGGGCGCGCCGGAGCTCGTCGTGCTCGAGGACGTAGAGGACATCCCAGCCGAGGCGCGCGCGCATGAACCTGACCGCGCTGGCGGGCACGTTCGCGTCCGCGTAGATGCGCGGCCCCTGGGCGCGCCTCTCCGCATAGCGTCCCAGTTCGGTGGCGAGCGTGCCCATCCCCCCTCACCCGGCCTCGCGTTCCGCCGCGCGGGCGCGCCGCTTCAGCTCGTCCACCAGCACCTCGCGCCGGTGCACCAGCTCGCGCCGCGGGCGCCGGTTCCGCTCCGACGCGAGGACGTACTCGCAAAAGAGCGGCAGCGCCACGGTCGTGTCGCAGTAGGCCACGACCGTATCCGGCAGGACGCCGGGGTTGATCTTGCCCCAGCTCACCGCCTCCGACGGGGTGGCCCCCGAGAGGCCGCCCCAGACCACCTGGTCGGTCGTGAACTGGATGAAGAAGTCGTTGCCGCCCTTCGGGATCCCGTAGACCTCCCAGAGCATCGGCTGCCCCTGGAGGTAGAAGTTCTTCGGCGAGCCGCCGCCGAGCACCAGACAGCCGTTCTTCTTGGCCGCCAGAATGATGGCGCTCACCTCGTTGACGTCGCGGTTCGGGTCGATCATGAGGGTGCCGCCGCGGAGCAGCTCGTGGTAGGCGACGTTCATCCCGATGGAGCTGTCGCCTGGCGACGGCGTGTAGATGGGCACGCCGGCCGCTGCCGCCCGCGCCACGACGGAGCGATCCTCGGCCCCCGGGAAGCGCTCGAGGAGGTCGCAGCCGAGCTGGTAGTGAAACTCCGCGCTGGACATCGGGCCGTCCAGGCGCCGGCGGACCAGAAATTCCCGCAGGTAGGCGTCGGTTTCCAGCAGGACCGTGGCGGGAAAGAGGATGTCGTAGATCCGGATCACGCCCTCTGCGTGCAGCGCCACGTCGTCGAGAAACGGGGAACCGCGGTGGAGGGTGAAGTTGAGGGCGTAGTGCAGGTCGTGGTAGAGGTTGGCACCCGTGCTGATGATGAAGTCGACCAGGCCGCGGTCCATCAGCTCGATGACGCACCCGCCCAGGCCGGCCGGCGTGAGCGCCCCGGCCATGGTCAGGCCGATTGTGGTGTCGTGGGCCGGGTCCAGCATTTTCTCCGTGAAGATCCGGCAGGCTTCGGCCAGCCGGGCCGCGTTGAAGGCCTGGAACCCCGTGTCGACGAGCTCGCGGATAGCCGCGCTTCCCTGCGGCCGATAATATCGGATGGGCTGCCCGGTCAGGTACCGTGAGGCCGGTGTCACGGGCGCGCCCGGGGCACGATGGGGCACGTCGAATCCTCCTGGTCGGCGCCGACGCTAGCTTAACATCTTTGCCTTGACATCGGCGCCGGGGCGCATAATGTACGGGCCCGGTCCGGGACTGCCGTCCCCCGGCCGAGCCTCGCGAGCGGGAGACCCGTGGACCGCGCTTCTGCGTCACGCCGTGCGGAGCCGAGCGAGCTGGAAGCCCGCTTCCAGTCGCTCGTGCAGTCGCCTCTCCGCGCCGGGTTGCTGCGCTTCTTGCACGCCCGCCCGGAGGAGTCCTTCGACATCGAGGCCTTGATGCAGACCTTCGGGCGGATGCGCCTCGACATCGAGAACTGCCTGCGCGAGCTCGTGGCTTTCGGGGTCGTCCAGCGGCTCGAGGGGCTGCCGGCCCGCTACGCCTTCCGGCGGCCGGAGAACGACGCCGTCCGGGCGCTGCTCGACGCTTTCGTCGAGCGCCGCGCCACGGTCAGCCACGAGGACCGCTCGCCGGCCGTCCAGCGGTTCCGCGAGATGATCGGCCGGGACGAGAAGATGCTGATCATCTTCGAGTGGATCCGCACGGCCGCCAAGTCGGACATTTCGGTTCTCATCCTGGGTCCCACCGGGTCGGGCAAGGAAGTCGTGGCGCGGATGATCCACGAGCTCAGCCGGCGGGCGGCCAACCGCTTCCAGGCGGTCAACTGCGCGGCGCTGCCCGACACGTTGTTCGAGTCGGAGATCTTCGGGTACGAACGCGGCGCGTTCACGGGGGCGAACGAGCGCAAGCCGGGCCGGCTCGAAATGGCCAACAACGGCACGCTCTTCCTCGACGAGATCGGCGACCTTTCGATCATGGCGCAGGCCAAGCTCCTCCGCGTGCTGGAAGAGCGCCGGTTCGAGCGCCTGGGGGGCAACCAGTCCATCGAGGTGAACTTCCGCCTGATCTCGGCGACCAACCGGCCCCTCGACCAGTTCGTGCGCGACGGCCGGTTCCGCGAGGACCTCTACTACCGCGTCAACGCGTTCTCGATCCGCCTCCCGTCGCTGAAAGAACGGCAGGCGGACATCCCGATCCTGGCGCAGCGGTTCCTCGCGCGGTACTGCGCGAGCAGCGGGCTGCCGCTCGACGGCAAGATCTTTTCCAAGGAAGCCCTCGACCTGCTGGTCCACTACCACTGGCCCGGCAACATCCGCGAGCTCGAAAGCACCGTGTCGCGGGCCGCCCTCTCGTCTGCGGACCGCATCATTCGCGCCGCCGACATCGAGTTCCTCCACGCGACCGAGGCCCCCGCCGAAGACTCGAGCGAGCGCCTCCCGTCGTTGCGCGAGGCCGAGCGCGCCCACATCTTGCGGGTGCTCGAGAGCGTCCACTGGAACAAGAAGCAGGCGGCCAGCATCCTCGAGATCAGCCGCGGCACCCTGTATCGGAAGATCGAGGAGTACGGGCTGGAACCCAGCTCGACCCGTCCGATCCGAAACAGGACACGACGGAAGCTCCAGAGCGCCGAGTAGGGCGGAACGGCCGAAAATCGGCGCGTTTTGCGCCCGGCCCGCGTGTTCTGCAAGAAGACATGCGTTTGGACTTTCTAGCGCCTTGAAAATAAGGTGCTTAGCCCGCACGACGGCCCTTTCGTGTCTCGAAGAAAAACACGCCTGCACGCTCCTGGAATCGCGACTCGCACGGCCCGCTCCAGCACGCGACCTTCCAACCCGTTGACCTGAGGACACATAAGGCCTGGTACCTGCGCCCGCCACCGAGCGGCACCCGCGTTGCACACGGCTTCGCGGCGCTTTCCACTTTCGAAATCCTCTTCAGGACTCGATGATGCGACGCTTCCTGGTTCTCGCGGCCGGCGTGCTCGTGGCTATCCCCGCGTGGGCCGCCGGCTCGGGCCAGGCGGCGGCCAAGCTCGATTCGGTCCTTCAGGCGCGGGCGGCCACCTGTCCCGGCTCTTCCCGGGTCCTCGTCCTGACCCGTGACGGCCGGGCGCTGGACTCCACCATCGCCGCGCTCGGCGGCACCCCGGGCCGGCGGTTCGTCTCGCTGGGCGCCCAGTCCGCGGAGGTCCCTGACTGCCGCCTCGCGTCGCTGGCGGCCCACCCGGAGGTCGTCCGGGTCGTTCACGATCGGCCGGTCGTGGCGACCATGGAGCGGACGGGCGCGACGGTCAAGGCGTCGTGGGTCCGGCAGTCGCTGGGGTACACGGGCGCTGGGATCGGGGTCGCGATCGTGGACTCGGGCGTGTCGTCGTGGCACGACGACCTGCTGGGGCCCAGCGGGTCCCGCGTCGTCCGGTTCGTGGATTTCGTCAACGGCTATTCGGGGCCCTACGACGATTTCGGTCACGGCTCGCACGTGGCCGGCATCATCGCGGGCAATGGCTACGATTCGAGCGGCGCGCGGATGGGCATCGCGCCGAACGCGCATCTGGTCGTCCTGAAGGTCCTCGACGGCGCCGGCCGCGGGTACCTGAGCAACGTCATCGCCGCGATCGATTACGCCATCGCGAACCGCGCCGCCTACAACATCCGGGTGCTGAACCTCTCGGTCGCGGCGGGCGTGTACGAGTCGTACTGGACCGACCCGCTGACGCTCGCGGCCAAGCGGGCGGTCGAAGCGGGGCTGGTGGTCGTGACGGCGGCGGGCAACCTCGGGCGCAACGCGTCGGGGGCGCCGCAGTACGGGGGCATCACGGCGCCGGGCAACGCCCCGTGGGTCATTACGGTGGGCGCCTCCAGCCACATGGGCACCGCCGACCGCGCCGACGACGTGGTGGCGGGCTTCAGCTCGCGGGGACCCACGCACCTCGACTACCTCGCCAAGCCGGACCTGGTCGCGCCCGGTGTGGGCATCGAGTCCCTGACCGATCCGAGTGCCGCGCTCTATGCCGCGTATCCCCAGTGGCTGCTGTCGGGCACGGTCCTGACCTGGTACAAGCCTTACATGGCGCTCGCCGGGACGAGCATGGCCGCGCCGGTGGTCGCCGGGACGGTCGCCCTCATGCTGGAGGCGAATCCGGCCCTCACGCCCAACGCCGTCAAGGCCATCCTCCAGTACACCGCGGAGGTCAATCCGGCCTACAACGCGCTCGTGCAGGGCGCCGGCTTCCTCAACGCCCGGGGGGCGGTCCATCTCGCCGAGCTGTTCGCCGGCAAGCCGGAGACCGCCGAGGCCGAGGCGGACGCCGCCACGTGGAGCCGCCACCTCATCTGGGGCAACCACCGCATCGGCGGCGGCACGATCTTGCCGGCGGCGAACGCCTGGGGCGAGAACATCGTCTGGGGCAGCGCTCTCACCCCGGACGGCGAAAACATCGTCTGGGGGTCGCTCTGCCGCGACAGCGCGTGCGACAACATCGTGTGGGGCACGAGCGACCCGGGGGCGGACAACATCGTCTGGGGCACGAGCGTGGACGGCGAGAACATCGTCTGGGGCTCGGGCACCGACGAGAACATCGTCTGGGGGACCGAGTGCGGCGGCGCCGACTGCGAGAACATCGTCTGGGGCAGCGCGTGCGACGCCGAGGGCTGCGACAACATCGTCTGGGGCACGGCGGAGCCCGGCGACAACATCGTGTGGGGCTCCTCGGGGATCGTCGACAACATCGTGTGGGGCACCTCCGGCGGCGCCGACAACATCGTGTGGGGCTCGCTCGTGCCGAGCGACAACGTGGTGTGGACCCCGACCAGCCCCACGACGACCGGCGGCAGCTCGAGCAAGAAGCGGAGCAAGTAGGATGGGCCTGCGCCGGAAAGCCGTGTGGAGCATGGCATGAGGGATCTGCCCGCCGTGGCCCGGGTGTACGTGGCTGGGATCACGGGGCTCGGGGCGCTCCTTCTCGTTTTCTTCTTTCCCTACCGTGGCCTGGAGCACCCCTGGCTGTTCCTGCTCCTCCTGGGCTTGTCGTCGCTGACTTCGGTCTTCAAGGTGAAGCTCCCGCTGGCCCGGAGCGGGTCGACCATGTCGGTGTCATATGCGGTCGACTTCGCCTCGCTCCTGCTCCTCGGGCCCCATGCCACCATGCTCGTGGCGGCAGTGAGCGCCTGGAGCCAGTGCACGTTCCGGATCACGGAGCGCAACCCGCTGCACCGGACGCTGTTCAGCATGGCGTGTCTGGTGGTCACGGTGCAGGCGGCCGGCCACGTCTATTACTGGCTGGGCGGGACGAATCTGGACGCCACTGCGGCGTTCGGGACGCTTTTGGCGACGCTGCCGCGGCCGCTGGTGGGGGCGGCCACGACCTACTTCCTGCTCAACACCGTCACGATTGCCGCGGCCATCGCCCTCTCGACGCGGCAGCCGCTCTGGCGCGTGTGGAACGAGAATTTCCTGTGGAGCGCGCCGAGCTACTTCGTGGGGGCGCTCGTGGCGGCGCTCGCCGTCTTCGCGGTCAACGTCTCGGGGCTGTGGTTCGCGGTCCCGCTGGCGGCCGCCCCGGTCTACCTGACCTACCGCACCTACAAGGTCTATCTGGGCCGCATCGAGGACGAGCAGCGCCACGTGCGGGAGATGGCCGAGTTGCACCTGGCGACCATCGAGGCGCTGGCGCTCGCGATCGACGCGAAAGACCAGACGTCGCAGACGCACATCCGGCGCGTCCAGCTCTACGCGGCGGCGCTCGCCGAGGCCCTGGGCATGTCGGAAAAGGAGATCCAGGGGGTCAAGACGGCTGCGCTCCTCCACGACGTCGGCAAGCTCGCCGTGCCCGAGCACATTCTCTCGAAGCCGGGGCCCCTCACGCCCGAAGAGTTCCAGAAGATCCGGGCGCACCCGAAGGTCGGCGCCGAGATCATCAGCGCCGTGCCGTTCCCCTATCCGGTCGCGCCCCTCATCCTCTGCCACCACGAGCGGTGGGATGGGAAGGGCTATCCGGCGGGGCTCAAGGGCGAGGAGATCCCCCTCGGCGCCCGCATCCTGGCGGTGGTGGATTACTTCGACGCGCTCATGACCGAGCGGCCCTACCACAAGGCCATGAGCCAGGAGGCGGCCGTCGCGCTGCTGCAGCAGGAGGCCGGCAAGGGGCTCGACAAGCGCGTCGTGGACAAGTTCATCGAGCTGCTGCCGCAGCTCGACGCGGAAGCGCGGCGGATCGAGGAGCAGCACGTGCGTCGCCTGGCGGTCGAGGCCGCGCCGGCCCGCGAAGGCCAGCAGCCGGCCACCGGCTTGACGCCGGAGCCGTCGAAAACGAGCATCTTCGACGACATCGCCCTGGCGCACCGGGAAATCTACGCGCTTTACGAGATCGCGCAGGCGATGGGGACGAGCCTGGGGGTCGCCGACACGATGGCGATCATCTCGGCGAAGCTCACCAACCTGGTGCCGTTTTCCGCCTGTGCGCTGTTCCTCTACGACGAGGAGACCGAAACGCTGCGGTGCCGGTTCGCCACCGGGACCGACGCCGAGCTGGTCCAGCAGGTCGTCGTCCGCAACGGCGAGGGGCTGACCGGGTGGGTGGCGCGCAACCGCCGGCCGCTCGTCAACGCGCGGCCGAGCGCCGACTTCGAGGCGGCCGGGTTGGCGGGGCGCGGGACGAGCCTCCAGTCGGCGCTCGTCTGCCCCCTGGTGCACCGGGAGACGTTCATCGGCGCGCTGGCCGTCTATCACGTCGAGCCCTCGTTCTACCGCGACGACCACCGGCGGCTGCTCGACCGGGTCTGCGAGCAGGCCGCCGCCGTCATCAAGAACTCGATCGTCTACGAGCAGACCAAGGAAGATTCGCTCACCGACCCGCTGACGGGGCTGCCCAACACGCGCTTCCTTTTCATGCACCTGACGCGGGAGCTGGCCCGCGCCGAGCGCCTGAAGTCCGAGGTCTCCCTGCTCGTGATGGACCTGGACAACTTCAAGGAGATCAACGACAACCACGGGCACCACGTCGGCGACCGGGCGCTCTGCGAAGTGGCGCGGCTGCTCAAAGCGGCCATCCGGCCCTACGACATCTGCGTCCGCTACGCGGGCGACGAGTTCATCCTCGTGCTGTCGGGCTGCGGCGCGGACGAGGCCGAGCGCAAGAAGCGGGAGTTGCAGGAGGCGCTCGAGGCCGTCTATTTCGAAGCGCGGCCCGGCAAGCCGATCACGCTCGGGATGAGCGTCGGGGCCGCCGTCTTCCCCCAGGACGGCGAAGTCTACGAAACCCTCCTCGCCACCGCGGACAACCGCATGTACCAGAACAAGGCCGCCCGCAAGCGCGCCGCGACCCGCGCGCCGGAGCCGTTCGACGAAGCCGACCTGTACGCCTCGCTCGCCGACCTCTCGGACACCGAGCTGCAGCGCGCCGCGATCGGCGTGCTGTAGCGACCGACGCGCCCGCCGCCTCGCCTGCGGCCCCGCGCGCGCGTCCGAACCCGGGCCTCCCCGCTAGAATGATCCGTGGTCGCCATGACCCTGGTGTTACGCGTGCAGCGCGTCACGAGCGCCACGCCGTCGGCCCGCCTGGTGCGCTTGAGTCTCGACGGCGCGGCGTTCCCCTACCGTGCCGGGCAGTCGGTGTGGCTCGGCCGGCCGGGAGGTGAGGCGCGCAAGCCCTACTCGATCGCGATCGCGCCCGCGCAGGCCCGCGCGCGGGGCTACCTGGAGTTCTTGCTCAAGACCAAGGCGGGAGGGCGGCTCGGCGGCCCGCTGTCGGGGCTGCGCCGCGGCGCCCTCGTCGAGGCGTGCGGACCGGTCGGAGCGCTCGCCGCGCCGGCGCGGTTGACGGCGCCGCACCTCTTTCTGGTGGCCGGCGGCACCGGGATCGCGCCGCTCCGGGCGATTCTGCAGCACGCGCTGGACACGGGGTACCGCGGCCGCGTCACGGTGGTCTACAGCGCCCGGACGCCGCGCCACTTCGCCTACCTCGACGAACTGCAGCGCCTGGCGCGCCGGGGGCGGATCCGCCTGGTCCTGACCGCCACACGCGCCGCGCCGCGCACCTGGCGGGGCGAGCGCGGGCGCCTCACGCTCGACCGGTTGCGGGCGCTGCTCGACGGCCGCCGCGTGCTGTGCTTCGTCTGCGGGCCGCGCGGGTTCGTGCGGAGCGTCGCCGACCGGCTCGCGCGCGCCGGCGTCCCGCGGCACCGCATCCGGACCGAGGGGTGAGCGGCGCGGCCCGCCGGCCGGCTCACATCCCGGTCGCGTGGAAACCCGCGTCGACGAAGAGAATCGCGCCGGTCACGGCGCGCGCCGCGTCGCTCAGCAGAAAGACCGCGGCGTCGGCCACTTCGCCCGCCTCGACGGTCCGCCGCAGCGGCGCCCGGTCGCGATAGACCTGCAGCACGTTCGTGAAGCCCGCGATGCCCGACGCCGCCAGGGTGCGGATCGGCCCCGCCGAGATCGCATTCACGCGGATGCCGCTCGGGCCCAAGTCCGCCGCCAGATACCGCACGCTCGCTTCGAGCGCCGCCTTGGCGACCCCCATCACGTTGTAGTTGGGAAAGACGCGCTCGCTGCCCAGGTAGGTCAGGGTCAGGACACTGCCGCCCCCGCGCGCGGTCATGAGCGGCACCGCCCCCCGCGTCAACGCCACGAGCGAATAGGCGCTCACGTCGAGCGCCTGGCGGAAGCCCTCCCGCGAGGTGTCCACGAAGCGGCCGTCGAGCGCCTCCCGCGGCGCGAACGCCGCGCCGTGGACGAGAAAGTCGAGCCCGCCGAACTCGCGTCCGATCGCCTCGTACACCGCGGCGATCTGCTCGTCGCCCGTGACATCGCAGGGCAGCACCAGCGGCCGGTCAAGGCCCGCCGCCAGCTCGCGGACATTCTCCTCCAGCCGCTCCCCCTGATAGGTCAGGGCGAGCCGCGCCCCGGCCTCGGCGGCCGCCTGCGCGATCGCCCAACAGATCGACCGCCGGTTCGCCACCCCGACCACCAGACCGAATTTCCCGCGCAGCCCCGGCACCCCCGTGCCGGGGCTCCCTTCATCCGCCACCATCTCCCCCTCTTCTCGATTCGATCTCCTCTTCTCGATTTCCCCCCGAGGCCCGCGTCCCGCTTACCGCAAGAACCGCTTCGGAAACTTCGCCACCACGGTGTAGAGCGGATCCACGACGTTCGCGATGCGCGTGTGGCCGCCCTGGGAGACGACCTGGTACGCATCCATCTTGTCGAAGCCGTAGTCCGCGACGAGCCACTCGATGAGCTCGACCTGCGCAATGCGGAAGGCATCGACCAGCGGCCGGGCGCTCGCCGCCACCATCAGGTCGTCTGCATCCTCGATCCGCGGCCACGCGATCTTCCGCCCTTTGACGAGGTCGAACTGGAAGGTCACGTCCATCGTGGTCTCGAGGCCGGAGCCGCAGATCTCGCCGTCGCCCTGCAAGGCGTGCCCGTCGCCGAAATAGAAGAGCGCCCCGTCGTGGAAGATGGGGAGATACACGGTGGCGCCCTCGCCCACGTCGGCGGCGTCCATGTTGCCCCCGAAGTTGCCCGGCCACAGCCCGCCGAACGCCTCCCCGCCTGCCGGCGCCACCGCAACGCGGCCCAGCATCGGCCGCAAGGGCAGCTCGACCCGCTTCGCTTTCGACGCCGGCAGGTCGAGCACCCCCACGTTCCGCTCGAGATCCAGCCGCCAGACGTAGCGCCGGGGCGGCAGCGGGTCGTTCAGCATCCGGGTCCGGGCATCCGCCGCCACCGCGCTGATCCCACCAGGGTTGATCTGAGACACCGCCGTCTCCCGGTTCGGGCGCAGCCGCAAGATCCGAACGACCAGCGTGTCCTCGGGCGTCGCGCCCTCGATGTAGAACGGGCCGACCTCGCCGGGCCACCGCCCGCCCGCGCGCTCGTAGTAATCGCCCGGCTCCGAGAACGTCCGGGTCTCGACGATGTCACCGGGTTTGAGGCGGAGGATCGGTTCGCGCACGGCGAAGGTGGGCACACCCGCACGGGGCACGAACTTGATGGTCTCCGCCGACGCGAAGCTGGAGAGAGCGATCCCGACGATCACGAGCACGAGCGATGCCATGCGCATGGTGAACCTCGCAGTGTCCGTCGTGTCGGAGCGACGCGCATCAGGCGAGACCCCGGACGGCTCAGCGGGACGACTTCTTGCCGCGCGCGCCGCCCCCGGGGTGGGGCCGGGCGTGGGCCCGGCCGGGGGGTGGGTTGGAGCCGGCGCCGCCGTGGCCCGGCCCCTGCGCCCGCAGATGCGCCTGCCCGCTCCGCAACCCGTGTCGTCCGTGACCCGCCGCGCGCGCCGGCCGGACGCCCGGCTGCCGCATCGTGAACTCCGGGATCGGACGGCTCACCGGTTGGCCCTCGGGACGCGGCAGCGTGGCCCGGATCAGGACGCGCCTGACCGACCCTTCATCCGCGGCGGGGCGGGAGGGCACCCCGGCCGGCGGCGCCGCCAGGGGTTCGGCGGCGGCCTGCGGCCCGCCAGTCGGCGGCT
>CAYZKQ010000041.1:0-20717 GCA_964478975.1 uncultured Vicinamibacterales bacterium
CAGGACCGGGCGCGTCGCGGGTTCGGAGGAGCGCCTCGTAGACCGCGAGGGTTTCCCGGACCATCCGGTCCGCGCTGAAGACCTCCTCGACGCGCCGGCGGCCGGCGGCGCCGAACCGGGCGCGCCGCTCGGGGTCCCGCAGCAGCGCCACGATCTGCTCGGCCAGGGCCGCATCGTCCCGCGGCGGCACGAGCCGGCCGGTGACCCCGTCGACCACGACCTCCGGGATGCCGCCGGCGGTGGTGGCCACGACGGCCTTGCCGCACGCCATCGCGTCGAGGATCGACGTGCCCAGCCCTTCGGTGACCGAGCTCATGACGAAGAGGTCGAACGCCTTGTGGACGCCCAGCACGTCGCGGCGGAAGCCGGCGAGCAGGACGTGCCGCTCGAGCCGGCGCTCGCGGATTTGGCGCGCGAGCGCCTCGCGCAGCTCGCCTTCGCCGGCGATCACGAAGCGCGCGTCGGGCACGCGCTGGACGACACGCGCCGCCGCGTCGATCAAGTAGCGGTGGCCTTTGTGCGGGACGAGCGCGGCTACGTTGCCGACGAGGGGGGCCTGGTGGGGGAGCCAGAGCTCCGCGTGCAGGTTCGCGGCCGGCGCCGCGTCGATGTGGGCGAGGTCGATCCCTTCGTAGACCGTGACGACGCGCTCGGGCTCGATGCCGTCGTGGACGAGCATCCGCTCGATCGCGCGTGAGGCGCAGAGGAAGCGGTCCACCTGCCGGTACTTCCAGCGGGAGAACGCGTGCCCGCGCAGGTGGAAGTCGACGCGGCGGGAGGCGACCAGGGGCGGGCGCGGCTCGACCCCGGCCATCGAGAGGGCCAGCGCCGCGAGGGCGACCGCGTGGGGGTCGTGGGCGTGGAGAATGTCGGGCCGCAACTGGCGCAGCGCTCGCGCAAGCTGCCAGGCCGCGCGCAGGTCCATCTCGGATCGCGGCGCCAGCGGGATGAGCTCCAGTCCTTCCCGGGCCCGCGCCCGCAGTTCTCCAGCCGCGTGGGCCACGAGCGCGGCGCGATGCCCCAGCTCGCGGAGGCCGAGCACCGTCAGGAGGACCTGGTTCTGGCCGCCCCGCCACGTCCGCGCCGTGTCGATGTGGAGCGAAAAGATCACGGGTCCGAGCCGGAAGGCCCGTCCGCGGGCGGCTCGCCCGCGTGGTCGAGCGCCCACCGTTTGGCCAGCTTCAGCAACACGTAATAGGCGCCGAGCGCTGACACCAGGAAGCCTGGCACGCCGTCCCGGAACCCACCGCGCCAGACGTAGTTGCGCAAGAACGCGAGGGGCGGGTGGAGGGCGAGCCCCAGCAGCCCCACCCGCCGGCCCGCCGCACGCAGGTCTTCGGCCGCCAGGGTGGTGTAGCGGTCGATCGTCTGGACGTGGTGGGCCACGTCGCGATACGGGTAGTGGAGCAGTTCGTGGCGCAACCGGCCCGTGCGGCCCTCGACGCGGACCGACTCGTGCACCCGCCGCGCCTGCCAGCGGCCCGCGCGCCGGTCGTAGAGGCGGAGCTGATAGTCCGGGTACCAGTCGGTCGACCGGATCCAGCGCCCGAGGTACCACGTGACCCGCGGGATCCGGTAGCCGCGGCAGGGCGGGTCGGAGCCGAGGAGCGCCTGGATTTCCCGCGCCAGCGCCGGTGTCACGCGCTCGTCGGCGTCCAGTGAGAGGATCCAGTCGTGCCGGGCGAGGGCAGCGGCGTAGTTCTTCTGCTCGGCATAGCCCGGCCACGACCGGACGACCACGCGGTCCGTGTAGCGGCGGGCGATCGCGACGGTTTCGTCGGTGCTCTCGGCGTCCACGACGACGATCTCGTCGGCCCAGCGGACCGAGTCGAGGGCGGCGGCGAGGTGGGCGGCCTCGTTGCGCGTGATGACCGTCACCGACAGGTTCGGCACCTGCGCGAGTGTACTCGCGGCCGGGGCGGCCCGCCAGGGGTCGGCCGCGTCCCGCCGGGCCGCGCGCGGGGCCGGGCCGGTCCCGGGGGGCTTCCTGGAGCGGGAAGACGGCGGCGCGGCCGCTACCGCCCCCCGAGGGGCGCCTGCTGGATCGTCTCGAGGTCGACGAGGGACTTGTTGTAATCGATGACGGCGCGCAGCTCGGCGTTCCGCGCGACCGACAGGTCGCGTTGGGCCTGGAGGACGCGGAACGTGTCGCTCAGGCCCACGGCGAACTTTTTCTGCTCCGCCTCGAGGCGGCGCTCCGCCAGCTCGCGCGCCTTCTGCGTCACCTCCACCCGCTTCAGGTTCGTCTCGACCTGGCGCGCCACGTCGCGCACCGACGCCGCGACCTGCAACTCGAGGTTGCGCAGGGCGGTCTCCTGCTGCGCCTGCTGCAACCGCGCGGCCGCGAGCGCCGCCTCCGCGGTGCTCGTGCCGATCGGGTAGCCGACGACGAAGGCGACCGACCAGCTCGCGTAGTCGCTGGTCAGGACGTCGCCGAGCACCGACCCGAAGCCCCGCTGCGCCTTCCCGACGATCGGCGGCGGGAAGCCGCCGCTGAAGTCGTACTTGAACTCGGTGCCGCCCAGGCCGACGGCGCTGTAGGTCAGGGCCACGTCGACGCTGGGCAGGCGCTGGTTGCGGTAGAAGCTCACGCTCACCCGGGCGTTGTCCAAGTTCTTCTTCGCCGCAAGGATGTCGGTCCGCTCGGCGAGCGCCCGGCGCACGGCGGCCTCCACGTCGACCGGCTGCGCCTTGAGCTCCGGCTGCTCGGCGGGCTCGAACGTCACGGTCCAGAAGTCCGCGCGGTCCGGGCTCAGGACGAGCGTGCGCAGCACGTCCTGCGCGCGGCGGATGTTCTGCTCCGCCACGATCACGGCCTCTTCGTTCCGGGCGACCTCGGCCTCGGCCTCGACGATGTCGATCGGAGCCATGGTGCCGACCTCGACCCGGGTCCGGTTGTTGCGGAGCGCCTCGCGCGCCAGATCGAGGGATTGCTGCGCCACGCGGTGGGCGGCGATGGCCGCCACCAGGTCCCAGTAGGCGTTGCGCACGCTCCGCGTGGTCGCCGCGACCGCCTGGCGCAACCCGAGGTCCGCGATCGCCCTGAGGTTCTGGCTCGTCCAGACCTGCCGGCGCCCGGCGTCGATGCGGAAGTCCCGCACGAGGGGCTGGATGTACTGGAAGACGAGCTGCGACCGCAGCCGCGGGTTGAAGCTCGTGAACGCCGTCGTCTCGCCCCGCGACGCGCTCCAGCGCAGGTCGTAGCGCCCGCCGTACCAGGGGAGCTGTTGGCTCAAGCTCGTCGCGCTCGTGACCGAGAGGTCCGTGATCGTCGGCGCCGCCCCGGCCAGGAAGCTGTCCGGCGGACTCGCGTTGTCGGCCCGCGAGAACTGCGTGGTCAGGGTCGGGGTCCAGACCGCCCGGGCCTGCGCGACCTGGGCGTCCTGGATCTGCGGCGCGAGGCGCTCGGCCTGCAGGCTCAGGTTCGCCTCGAGCGCCATCGCGACCGCCTCGTCCACGGTCAGGCGTAGCACCGGTCCGCCGGCACCCGCCGCCTGTCCGGCCGGGCGATCGAGCAGGCTGCTCGAGGCTCGCGCCGCCGCCTGGATCAGCGGTCGAGCCGGCGCTTGCGCGGCGACCTCCGCCGCGGCGACGCACGCACACGAGAGAACCGCGAAGACGAATCGAGGGATGGCCATGGGTCGTCTCCGATGACACCGAGGGGCCGCGCCGAAGCGCGGTCAGCAGAGTAGACGCAGCGGCGCCCGAACCGGTTTCATCCGCCGAGTATACTAGTCCGGCCGAGACCACGCCCGGCCGGTGCGCGATCGACCGACACGCTTCAGCTCAGCCTGGCGCGCGGCGGCGACGCGCGGTCGATCGCCCCGACGATGCGGCAGTCCGGCGCCGGCGGGCGCCGGCTGGGTTCTGCGCGCCAGGCAGGGGACGAACGCCATGAGACAGCTCTCCCTGATCCTTCCACTGCTTGTCCTGGGTGCGGGGGCCCTGACGGCCGGTCAGTCCGGGCCGGGTCAGGCGCCGCGCGCGGCGGCGCCCCCGCGCTTCGCCCTCACGGTCGACAACATCATGCGCGGACCGGACCTGGTGGGCTACCCCCCGAGCGACCTCCGCTGGTCGGGGGATTCGAGCGTCCTCTATTTCGAGTGGCGCAAGCCCGGCGAGGAGGAAGCCTCGACCTACGCCGTCGGCCGCGACGGCGGGCCGCCGCGCAAGCTCTCCGATGAGGAGCGCAAGCGGGTGCCGCCCGCGGGCGGCGAGTGGGACCGGGCCCGCCGCCGGGTCCTGTTCGTCGACGACGGCGACATCGTGATGGTCGATGCGGTCGCCGGGCGGCGCCGGCAGATCACGCGCACGACCGCGCGGGAGGCGAGCCCGCGCTGGGCGCGCCAGGACACGCACGTCACGTTCGTCCGTGACGGGAACCTCTTCATCGTGCCGGTCGACGGCGCGGGCGACCAGCTCGTCGTCCAGTTGACCGACGTGCGGCCGCGCGAGGCGGAGCCGCGCCTGACCGAGAGCCAGCAGTACGTCAAAGCCGAGGAAGCCAAGCTCATCGACTACATCCGCCGGCAGGTCGAGCGCCGCGAGCGGGACGAGCAGCGGCAAGCCGCGGAGCGCTTGCCGCGCCTCGAGCTCGCGGAGGGCCAGACGGCCACCGACCTGATGCTCTCGCCCGACGGCGTGCACGTGTTCGTGCTCGTGACCGAGCGCGCCCGCGGCGCGAAGACGGCGGTCGTGCCGGCGTACGTCACCGAGTCGGCCTACACCGAGGACCGCCAGACGCGCTCGTTCGTCGGCGACGCCCAGAACCGCCTGCGCCTCGCCATCCTGAACCTCGAGACCAAGAAAAGCGTGTGGGCCGACGCCAGCTTCGCCGGGACCGCGGCGCCGCGGAGACCCGCCGGCGGGCCGGCGCCGGAGGGGCGCACGCTGCAGGCGGTCGAGTCGCGCCGCGAGGTCAACTGGAGCCTGCCCGTGGTCTCGAGCGACGGCCGGTACACGGTCGGCTACGCCCGGGCCAGGGACAACAAGGACCGCTGGATCGTGCGCCTCGACCCGGACACCGGCGCGGCCGAGGTGCTCGACCACCTCCACGACGACGCCTGGGTGCGCGAGGCCCGCGGCGGGTTCGGCGGGCGGGGGGTCGTCGAGTTCCTCCCGGACGACCGCCGGATCTGGTTCCTCTCGGAGAAAGACGGCTGGATGCATCTCTACACGCTCGACGTCGCGGCGACGCCGCCCCAGCCCCGGCAGTTGACCTCGGGGCGCTGGGAGATTACCGCGGCCGAGCTGAGCCCCGACGGCCGCACGTTCTACCTCGTCTCCACGGAGGTCCACCCCGGCGAGCGCCACCTGTTCGCGCTGCCGGTCGACGGCGGGCCCCGCACGCGCCTGACGATGCGCCCGGGCGGCCACGCGCCGGTCGTGTCGCCGGACGGGTCGATGATCGGCGACGTCTACTCGTACAGCAACCGGCCGCCGGAGGTGTACCTGATGACAAACGCCCCGGGGGCGGAGATGGTGCAGGTGACCACGACGCCCACCGAGGAGTGGCGGTCGTTTCCGTGGATCGACCCGAAGGTGATCACCTTCAGGGCGCGGGACGGGGCGGACGTCTACGCGCGGCTGTTCACGCCGGAGATGATCGGGGCCAGACGCGACCCGGCCCGGCCCGGCGTCATCTTCATCCACGGCGCCGGCTACGCCCAGAACGCGCACCGCTACTGGGCGAGCTACTACCGCGAGTACATGTTCCACAACCTCCTCGCCGCGCGCGGCTACGTCGTGCTCGACGTCGACTACCGGGCGAGCGCCGGCTACGGCCGCGACTGGCGCACCGCCATCTACCGCCACATGGGCGGCAAGGACCTCGAGGACATCGTCGACGCGGCGAAGTTTCTCGTGGCCGCCGAGAAGGTGCACCCGAAGCGCCTGGGCGTCTACGGCGGCAGCTACGGCGGGTTCCTGACCCTGATGGCGATGTTCACTACCCCGGACGTCTTCGCCGCCGGGGCCGCGCTGCGCCCCGTGACCGACTGGGCCCACTACAACCACGGCTACACGTCGAACATCCTGAACCAGCCGCAGGACGACCCGGAAGCCTACCGGCGCAGCTCGCCGATCTACTTCGCCGAGGGGCTCAAGGGCGCGCTGCTCATCTGCCACGGCGTCGTGGACACGAACGTGCACTTCCAGGATTCCGTGCGCCTGGTGCAGCGCCTCATCGAGCTGCGGAAAGAGAACTGGGAGCTGGCGATCTATCCCGTGGAGAACCACGGGTTCACCGAGGCCGCGAGCTGGGCCGACGAGTACAAGCGGATCCTCAAGCTGTTCGAGACGAACCTGCGGCTGAACAAGATGTCATGACGCCGGACGCGATCCTCGACCTGTTCCGGCGCTGCGGCGCCCTGCTCGAGGGCCACTTCCGCCTCTCGTCGGGCTTGCACAGCGGCGGCTATCTCCAGTGCGCCCTCGTGCTCCAGTATCCCCCGCACGCCGCCGCGCTCGGTGCTGCGCTGGCCGCGGCGCTCGGCGACGTCCGCGCGTCGGTCGTGCTCTCGCCGGCGCTGGGCGGCATCGTGATCGGCCACGAAGTGGCGCGCGCGCTCGGCGCGCGCGCCATCTTCGCGGAGCGCCAGGACGGCCGGCTGGCGCTCCGCCGGGGCTTCAGCCTCGCCCCCGGCGAGCGAACGCTCATCGTCGAGGACGTCGTGACCACCGGCGGGTCGACCCAGGAGACCGTGGAGGTCGCGCGGGCGGCGGGCGCCGTCGTGGTCGGCGCCGCGGCGATCGTCGACCGGAGCACGGCGCCGCCGGCCGTCGAGGTGCCCCTCACCGCCCTGGTGCGCTACCCGATCGCCACCTACGAGCCGGCCGCCTGCCCCCTCTGCGCGGAGGGACGTCCCCTCGTCAAACCCGGCTCGCGAGCCTGACACGCACGTGCCCGTCCTCAAACTCGTCCTCGCCTACGACGGCACGGACTACACCGGCTGGCAGCGCCAGGCGGCCGGCCGCTCCGTCCAGGGCGTGGTCGAAGCCGCCCTCGCCCCGCTCGCCGGCCGGCCGGTTTCGGTGGTCGCGGCAGGGCGCACGGACGCCGGCGTGCACGCCCTGGGGCAGGTCGCCCACGTCGAGCTCCACCGCCCGATCGACCCGTCCGTGGTGCAGCGCGCCCTCAACGCCAGGTTGCCCCCGGACGTCCGCGTGCGTGCGGCGAGCGAGGCGCCGCCGGGCTTTCACGCGCGCTTCGCCGCCCGCCGGAAGACCTACCGCTACTACCTCCGACTGGGTCCGTGGGTGTCGCCCTTCGAGCACCGGTACGTCTGGCACCTCGCCGAGGCGCTCGACGACCGCGCGATGGTCGAGGCGGCCTCGGTTCTGGTCGGCCGCCACGACTTCGCGGCCTTCCGGTCGGTGGGCACGCCGGTCAAGACGACCGAGCGCACCGTGTACCGCCTCGACCTGACGCGCATGGATGACGAGGACGGGGCGCTCGTGGCGCTCGAGATCGAGGCCGACGGCTTTCTGCGCCACATGGCCCGGACCATCGTGGGCACCCTCGTCGAGGTCGGGCTGGGGCGGCGCGGGCCGGCCGATCTCGAACGCGCCCTCGCGTCCGGCGACCGGGGACAAGCCGGCCCGACCGCCCCCGCGAAGGGGCTGTTTCTGGTGCGCGTGGAGTACGCCTGACGGGCGCGCCGTCTTTACTTTATGAGGCAAAGTCATCTATAGTGAGGCTTGCGCTCGGCTCCTAAGGCTCTGTATCATCACGGCTTAGTTTTTGGACACCTGACTGCGCATGGGCCTTCCGGAAATTCTCGCCGTCACGCCGCCCGGTTCCCCGGACGAAGCGCTGGCCCGGCAAATCGACTTCACGAAGCTGCCCGAGCACATCGCGATCATCATGGACGGCAACGGGCGGTGGGCGGCGCGGCGCCATCTGCCGCGTGTGGAAGGCCACCGGGCGGGCATCGACGCCGTGCGCGACGTCGTGGAGACGACGGCGCGGCTGGGAATCCGGGTCCTGACACTCTATGCGTTTTCGGTCGAGAACTGGAAGCGGCCGGCGAGCGAGGTGGCCACCCTGATGGGGCTCCTCAAGCGGTACCTCCGGCTTGAGCTCGACACGCTGGTCGCCAACAATATTCGGTTCCAGGTGATCGGCCGGGCCGAGGAGCTGGCGCCCGATGTCCGGAGCGAGCTGCGCCTCGCCGAGGAGCGGACGGCGCAGGCGACCGGCATGCGCTTCAACATCGCGCTCAACTACGGGGGCCGCGCGGAAATCGTCGATGCGGCGCGGCGCGCCATCGCCGAGGGGCTCAAGCCGAGCGACCTCGACGAGCGGCGCTTCGGCGAGCTGCTCTACACGAGCGGCCAGCCGGATCCGGACCTGCTCATCCGCACGAGCGGGGAGATGCGCGTCAGCAACTTTCTGCTGTGGCAGATCGCGTACGCCGAGATCTGGGTCACCGAGACGCTGTGGCCCGATTTCCGCCGGCGGCACCTGCTCGAGGCCATCGTTGCGTATCAGAAGCGGGAACGTCGGTACGGGGGCATCCGCCAGCCGGCGGCCGTCGGGACCTGACGACGGCGGGCGGGGCGCGGCCGGGCGGGGATGGTCCGCGTCCTGAGCGCGGCGGCGCTCCTGCCGGTCGTGCTGGGCACGGTCTGGTGGCTGCCGCCGCTCGCCACCCTCGTCCTCGCGGAGGTGGCGCTCCTCGCGGCGTTCCTGGAGTACGCCGCGCTGGCGGCGCGCCTCGGCGCGGGGTTCCCCCGGGCGGTGCCAGGCGTGGCCTCGATGGCGTGCTGCGCCGCGTTCGGGGGCTGGGGCGCGCCCACAGAGATCATCCTGCTCGCCGCTCTCGTGGCGGTGGCGGCGCTGGCGGTCGGAGCCGGGCGCGTGGGGCCGGCCACGCTGCAGGGCGTGGCGGCGGCCCTCCTGGCGCCGCTCTACCTGGGCCTCCCGCTCGGCGCCCTGGTCGCCGTCCGGACGCTCCACGGGCGCGAGGCGGCCCTCCTCTTCATGCTCGCGGTCATGGCGAGCGATACGGCGCAGTACTATGGAGGTAAGGGGTTGGGGCGACGGCCCCTCGCGCCCGCGCTCAGCCCGAACAAGACGATCGAGGGGGCGGTGGCCGGGCTCGTGGCCGCGCCCCTCGTGACGCTCGGGCTCGGGCGGCGCTGGCTGGCGCCGGCCGGCGACGGCTGGCTCGTCGCGCTCGGGGTCGCGGTGGCCTTGTTCGGGTTGATCGGCGATCTGTTCGAGTCGCTGCTCAAGCGGAGCGCGGAGGTCAAGGACACCTCGGGCCTCATCCCCGGGCACGGCGGCGTGCTCGACCGGCTCGATAGCTGGCTGTTCGCCGCCCCGGCCTACTACGTGTTTGTCCGCGCGCTGCTCGGCTAGCTGCGGTGCTCGAGCCCCGCGGCGGGCCGCGGCGGGGGTGGGATCGGACCGATGAAACGTCTCGCGATTCTCGGGTCGACCGGGTCGATCGGTCGCAGTGCGCTGGCCGTCGTCGACGCGTATCCCGACCGGCTGCGCGTCGTCGGGCTGGCGGCCGGCGAGAATGTCGCGCGCTTCGCGGAGCAGGTGGTGCGCCACCGGCCGCGGGTCATCGCGATGGCGTCGGAGGCCGCGCTCGCCGGCACGCGCGCGGCGCTGGCCAGGTTCGACGGCGTCGCCCCGGACGTCGCCGGCGTCGGGCCGGAGGGCCTGCGCGCGGTCGCGACCCACCCCGAGGTCGACATGGTGTTGTGCGCCTCCGCGGGGACGGCGGCGCTCGATGCCGTGGTGGCGGCCATCGAGGCCGGCAAGGCCATCGCCCTGGCGAACAAAGAGGTGCTCGTGATGGCGGGTCGCGTCGTGATGGACGCCGCGCGCCGGCGCGGGGTGCCGATCTTGCCGGTCGACAGCGAGCACAACGCGATCCACCAGTGCCTGCACGGCCGCCGCTCGGAGGACGTGCGGCGCCTGATTCTCACGGCGTCGGGCGGACCCTTCCGCGACCGCCCGGCCGCGGAGTTCGACCGCGTGTCGGCGGAAGAGGCCCTCCGCCACCCGACCTGGTCGATGGGGCCGAAGATCACGATCGATTCGGCGACCTTGATGAACAAGGGGCTCGAGGTGATCGAGGCGCACTGGCTTTTCGATATGCCGCCCGACCGGATCGACGTGCTGGTCCACCCGCAGTCGATCGTCCACTCCCTCGTGGAGCTCCGCGACGGCTCGGTCATCGCGCAGCTCGGCGTGACCGACATGCGCCTGCCGATCCAGTACGCGTTCTCGTATCCGGACCGCTGGGATCCACCGGTGCCGTCGCTCGATCTGGCCGACCTCGGCCGGCTCGAGTTCGAGCGGCCGGACCTCGACCGCTTTCCGTGCCTCGGGCTCGCGTTCCGCGCGCTCCGGGGCCACGGGGCGCTGCCGGTGGTGCTCAACGCCGCCAACGAGGTCGCGGTCGAGGCGTTCCTCGAGCGGCGCCTGCCCTTCGCGCGCATCCCGGAAGTCATCGCGCGCGCCATGGATGCGTGCGAGGCGTCGCCGGGTCCGACCCCCGACACCCTGGCGGCCGTGCGGGCGATCGACGGCTGGGCCCGGGCGTATTCGGCCGCGCTGGTGGCCGGGTTAGAATCGAGGGTCTCCGGCGGAGCGAGGTCGGCGTGACGAACCTGCTGGCGTTCCTCTTCGTCCTCGGCGTCCTGATCTTCGTGCACGAGCTCGGGCACTTCCTGATGGCGCGCCGCCTCGGCGTCCGCGTCCTGACCTTCTCCCTCGGGTTCGGGCCCAAGATCCTCCGGGTCCGCCGCGGCGACACCGAGTACTGCATCAGCGCGATCCCGCTCGGCGGCTACGTCAAGATGGCGGGCGAGCATGCGGACGAGGCGCGGACGGGCCGGCCCGACGAGTTCTTGTCGAAGACCAAGTGGCAGCGGTTCCAGATCCTCGTGGCGGGGCCCGCCATGAATCTGCTGCTCGCGGTCGTGGTCCTGACCGCCGTGCTCTACCAGGGCGCCGACGTGCCGGCCTACGAGCAGGCGCCGCCCGTCGTCGGCCGCGTGGTCGAGGGCAGCGCGGCGGCCCGCGCGGGGCTGAGGCCCGGTGACCGCATCCGCCGCGTCGGCGGCACCGTCGTGAACACGTGGAACGAGCTGTTCATGGCGATCGTGCCCAAGGGCGGCCGCCCGGTCGACCTCGTGGTCGAGCGCGCCGGCCGAGAGCTGGCCGTGACGGTCACCCCCGATACCCAGACCAAGTACGAGGTCGGCGACCTGGGCGCCCTCCCCGTCATGCACCCGCAGATCTTGAGTGTCTCGCCCGGCAGCCCCGCCGAGCGCGCCGGGCTGCGTTCGGGCGACGTGGTGCTTGCGGCCGGCAGCCGGGCCGACATCTCGCAAAGCGCGCTGATCGAGCTCATCAAGGCCCACGAGCAGCGGCCCCTCACGCTGCGGATCCGTCGGGGCGAGACGACCTTCGACGCCGTCGTGACGCCGGAGTGGATCGATGGCGCGCCGCGCATCGGGGCGACCCTCAGCCCCTTCGAGCTGCGCACGATCGAGCCGACCCTGCTTCAGGCCATCGGGATGAGCGTCGCCCGCAACTGGGAGTGGACGAAGCTCATCGGCCGCACGCTCGCCGGGCTGTTCACCCGGGAGACCTCGGTGCGCCAGTTCCTCGGGCCGGTGGCCATCGCGGAGTTGTCGGGCGGCGCCGCCGCGGCCGGCTGGCTCGCCCTGTTCAACCTGATGGCGATGATCAGCCTGAACCTCGGCCTCCTCAACCTCTTGCCGATCCCCGTCCTCGACGGCGGCCACATCGCCATCCTGGCGGTCGAGGGTCTCGCGCGGCGGGACTTCAGTGTGCGCGTCAAGGAGCGGCTCTTGCTCGCCGGCTTGGTCGTGCTCTTGATGCTGATGGCGACGGTCATCTACAACGACCTGGCGCGCATCGAGTGGCTCCGGAACCTGAAGTTCTGGCGGTGAGGCGGCCGGCGTGGGGTGCTGGTGCTCGGACCGGCGGATGTCGCGGTCGCCTGGACCGTCACCTCGGGGATCCTGCCCCTGGCGACCGCGGTCGCGGTGACCCGCGCCGTTCGAACGGACCTCGCGGGACGGCGCGTTCGGTTGTCCTGACGCCGGCGGGCCCGTTGGACCCGGCGCCGCTACGGCTGCTTCCTGGCGTACCGGCGCGCGACGTACTCGTCGACGAGCCGGGTGAAGGCGGCGGCCAGCTCCTCGTAGCTGCCGCTGAGGGTCGTGGCGTGCCGGCCGTCGATGTAGACCGGGCAGTGCGGAGCCTCGCCGGTGCCCGGCAGGCTGATCCCGATGTTGGCCGCCTTCGATTCGCCGGGGCCGTTCACGACGCACCCCATGACGGCCAAGGTGAGCTGCTCGACGCCGTCGTAGTGCGCCTTCCACTCCGGCATCTTCGCGCGCACGTGCGCCTGGACGCGCTCGGCGAGTTCCTGAAACGTCGTGCTCGTCGTGCGGCCGCAGCCCGGACACGCCGTGACGCTCGGCGCGAACGAGCGCAGCCCCAGCGCCTGGAGCAGCTCGCACGCCGCGTAGACTTCCTCGCGGCGGTCCCCACCCGGCCGCGGCGTGAGCGAGACGCGGATCGTGTCGCCGATGCCTTCGTGCAGCAAGACGCCCATGGCCGCCGCCGACCAGACGAGCCCCTTCATCCCCATGCCGGCTTCCGTCAGGCCCAGGTGGAGCGGCTGGTTCGTCCGGCGCGCCAGCTCGCGATAGACCGCGATGAGGTGCGTCGGCCGCGACGTCTTGCAGGAGAGGATGATCTGGTCGCGGCGGACCCCTGCGTCCAGGGCGAGCTCGGTCGATTCGAGCGCGGAAAGGACGAGGCACTCGTCGATGATCTCTTCGGACGATTTGCCCAGATCGCGGTCCGTGTTCTCTTGCATCTTCGCCATCACCAGCTCCTGATTGAGGGAGCCGGCGTTGACGCCGATGCGGATGGGCTTGCCGTGGTCCACGGCGACGCGGCAGATCGTATGGAAATTCTCGTCGCGCCGGCGACCCGTCCCGACGTTGCCCGGGTTGATGCGGTACTTGTCGAGCGCCTCGGCGCACGCCGGGAACCGCACGAGCAGCAGGTGGCCGTTGTAGTGGAAGTCGCCGACGAGCGGCGCGCGGCACCCGGCGTCCACGAGCCGGCGTTTGATCTCCGGCACCGCCGCCGCCGCCTCGGGGGTGTTGACCGTCACCCGCACCAACTCGGCGCCGGCCTCGACCAGCTCGAGAGACTGCCGCGCCGTCGCCGCCGCGTCGGCCGTGTCCGTCAGGGTCATGGCCTGCACGGCCACAGGCGCGCCGCCGCCGATCTGGAGGGGGCCGACCTTGACGGGGATCGTCCGATGAAATCTCGCGGCGACTGGCATGGATGATGCACCCATCATATCATCGTGGTCGGTGTCCCGCGGTCCGCTCCCGTCCGGTGCGGACGCAACCGCCGGCCGGTCCGAGCGTTGCCGCGCCGGCGCGCACGGACCCGCCGGCCAAGCGCGCCGTGCATCGAGTCATTCATGCGCAGCGGAGCACCGACCGGTCCGAAGAAGACGAACAGGGAGTCGAGAGAGGAGGCCTCATGCGGGTGAATCGGCGGTTGACGACACTGGTGCTCGCCGGGACGATGTTGGTGGGCGCGGCCCCTCGGGTGGCCGGCCAGGCCACGGTGACCAAAGCCGACCTCGACCGGCTCGAGCTGGCACTGGCCGACGCGCGCCGCGACCTGGCTCAGCTTCGGGAGCGAGACACCGGCCGGGCGGCGGCCCTGGACAAGGAGCTCGGCCAGCTCGCCGACGAAGTGACCTACCTCAAAGTGAAGGCGGCGAAGGAAGGCAACGTCCCGCGCAGCGAGTACACCTCGCTCCGCGACCGCATTGACGACTGGCGGGCGCGCGCCCGCGCCGCCAGTCTGCCGCCGGCGCCCACGGCGGGGGTCGCCGTTCCCGTCGGCACGCTCCTCGATGTCAGGATGCAGGCGACGCTCAGCTCGGCCACGGCGGCGGTCGAGGACCGCTTCGAAGCCACCACCGTCCACGACCTGGTGCAGGCCGGCCGCGTCGTCATTCCGGCCGGCTCGGTCGTGCGCGGCGTGGTGAAAGCGGTCGACAAGGCCACGCGCGGCGACCGGAAGGGCAGCTTGACGCTCGGCTTCGACCGCATCACGATCCGCGGGCGGACCTACACGATGAAGGCGACCGTGACGGAGAAGGTCGAGGCGAGCACGAAAGAAGAGGCGGCGAAGATCGGCGGCGCCGCCGCGGCGGGGGCCATCGTGGGCGCCATCCTCGGCGGCGGCAAGGGTGCGGCGATCGGCGCGATCCTCGGCGGCGGCGGCATGGTCGCCGCGACGCCGGGCAGCGACGTGGAGGTGCCCGCAGGCACCGTCCTCCGCATCCGCCTGGACACCGAGCTCATCGTCGGCTGACCCGGTGGCGCCTCAGCGTCCCAGGGCCCGGAACGCCTCGGCCGCCGCCTCGACCGTGCGGGCGATGTCACGGTCGGTGTGGGCGGCCGAGAGGAACCACCCTTCGAACTGCGACGGCGGCGGATAGACGCCGCGGGCCAGGAGGCCGCGGAACCAGCGGGCGTAGGCGGCCGTGTCGGCCGTCCGTGCGGTGCGGTAGTCGCGCACGGCCTCGGCCGTGAAGAACGGCGTCAGGACGCCGCCGGCCGCGTTGACCTGCAGCGCCACGCCGGCCTCGCGGGCGGCGCGGGCCAGCCCGTCGGCGAGCCTGGTCCCGAGCGCCGCCAGGCGCCGATAGAGCCGCGGGGTGAGCCGCTCGAGGGTCCAGAGCCCGGCGGCCATCGCGAGCGGATTGCCGGCGAGCGTGCCGGCCTGGTAGACGCGGCCGCTCGGTGCCACCAGGTCCATCAGGTCCGCGCGGCCGCCGTAGGCGCCGACCGGCAGTCCTCCGCCGATGATCTTGCCGAGACACGTGAGGTCCGGGCGGATGCCGAACAGCCCCTGCGCGCCGCCCGGCGCGACGCGGAAGCCCGTGATCACCTCGTCGAAGATCAGGACGATGCCGTGCGCGTCGCACAGCTCGCGCAGCCCGCGCAGAAAGCCGTCGGCCGGCGGCACCACCCCCATGTTGCCCGCGATCGGTTCCACCACCACCGCGGCGATGGCGCCGCGGTGCGCCTCGCAGAGCGCGGCGACCGAGTCGAGGTCGTTGTAGCGCGCCACGAGCGTGCCCGCCGCCGTCGCTGCGGGCACGCCGGGGCTAGTCGGCGCGCCCAGGGTGAGCGCCCCCGAACCCGCCTCGACCAGAAAAGGGTCGGCGTGTCCGTGGTAGCACCCCTCGAACTTGACCACGAGGTCGCGCCCGGTGGCCGCCCGGGCGACGCGGATCGCGCTCATGGTCGCTTCCGTGCCGGAGTTGACGAAGCGGATCCGCTCGATCGACGGCATCAGGGCGCGCACGCGCTCGGCGAGCCGGAGTTCGAGTTCGATCGGGGCGCCGAAACTCGTGCCCCGCGCCGCGGCGGCCGCCAGGCGCCGGACGAGACCGGGCGGCGCGTGGCCGTGGATGAGCGGGCCCCACGACATCACGTAGTCGATGTAGGTGCGGCCGTCGACGTCCACGAGGCGCGCGCCGCGCCCGCGGGCGATGAACGGCGGGGTCCCGCCCACGGCGGCGAACGCGCGCACGGGGCTGTCGACGCCGCCCACGAGCACGCGCCGCGCCCGCGCGAACAGCCGCCGCGATCGCGGCCCGGCGGTCAGGAGGTCACGCTCGCTTCTCGACTCGGACGACATGCTCCGCACCATACCACGACCGCGGGCCGCCCGGGTTCACCCCGCCCCCGGCGTGCCGCGCAAGCGCGCGAGATAGCGCAACCCGGCGGCCGCGCGGCTGCCGTACCAGGAGACAAGCTCACCGTCGACCAGAGAGGCGGGAGCGCCGAACCACACCTCCGCCTCGGGCAGGTGTCGCGTCGTGAACCGATAGGGCTCGGTCGACAGCAGGACGCGGTCGGGGCGCGCCCGCCTCGCCGCCTCCGGCGTGACGACCGGATACCGCACGGGGCTGTCGTCCGGTACCGTGTCCCACCCGGCCGCCGCAAGCACAGTGGACACGTAGGTCGCGCGCGAGACGGTCATCCAGGGGTCTTTCCAGATGAGATAGAGCACGCGCTCGCGGGGCCGCGCCTGCGCCGACCGGCGCAACGCCTCGCGCGCCGCCAGGAACTCCCCGGCCAGCGCCTCCGCCTCACGGGTGCGCCCGAAGATGCCGCCGAGCAGCCGGAACAGCTCGAGGTTGTCCTCGGGGCGGCAGGGGTGCGTGACGATGACGTGGGGCACGAAGCGGGCCAGCGCGTCGACGTGCTCCCGGCGGTTCTCGTCCACGTTCACGACCACGTGCGTGGGGGCCGCGGCGCGCACCCGGTCGAGGTCGACGTCCTTGGTCCCCCCCATGACCGGGATGCGGCGCACCACCGCCCGCGGGTGGATGCAGAACCGCGTCCGGCCCACGAGCGCCTCGGCGAGGCCCAGGGCGCACAGCAGCTCGGTGAGGCTGGGGACCAGACTGACAATCCGCGCCCCTTCGCCCGCCGGCGGATGCTGCACCCCGGCGGCATCGGGCGGGATGTCGAGCGCTCGAGACATGTCGACTCGCGCCCCTCCCGCCCCATGCTACCGCAGGCGCGCGCGGCGGCGTCCACGGTCGAGCGCGGCACCGGCCGAAGCCTGGTAGAATCGCGCTGCACGAGGTGACCGTGACCACCGTTCCCGATGCTGCGGCGCAGACCGCTCCGCCGAAACGGTACGCCTGGTGGGTCCTGCTGTTCGTGAGCCTGGCGATGTTCGGCAACTACTACGTTTACGACTGCATCAGCCCGCTCGCCGACGTCCTCAAGGCCCAGCTCGGCTTCTCTGACGCCAGCATCGGGTTGCTGCAGGCGATCTACAGCGTCCCGAACATCGCGATGGTGCTGGTCGGCGGGATTGTGATCGACCGGGTCGGGACCGGCCGGGCGACGCTCGCCTTCGCCGCGGTGTGCTTCGTGGGCGCGGTCCTCACCGCCTCGTCTGGCACGCTGGGCGTGATGGCGGCGGGTCGGCTGCTGTTCGGCCTCGGCGCCGAGTCGCTCATCGTCGCCGTCACGACGGCCATCGCCCGGTGGTTCAAGGGCCGCGAGCTCGGCTTCGCCTTCGGGCTCAACCTGACGCTCGCACGGTTCGGCTCGCTCGCCGCCCTGAATTCGCCGACCTGGGCGGGCGGCGCCTACCGGTCGTGGCAGACGCCGCTCGTCATCGCCGCCCTGTTCGCGGCGGCTTCACTCGCGGGTGCCTTCCTGTACTGGCTTCTCGAAGCGCGCGTCGAGCGGCGCTATCCCCTCGAGCGCGGCCGGACCGACAAAGTCGTGCTCGCCGACATCGCGCGCTTCGGCGCATCTTACTGGCTCATCGTGGGCCTCTGCGTGACCTTCTATTCGGCGATCTTCCCCTTCCAGACCTTCGCCGTGAAGTTCTTCATGGAGGCGCACGGCACCTCGCGCGAGCTCGGCGGCTTCCTGTCGAGCCTCCTGACCCTGTTCGCGATGATCGGTACGCCGCTCTTCGGCCTGCTGGTCGACCGCGTGGGGCACCGGTCGCTCTTCATGATGTTCGGGTCGGCGCTGCTCGTCCCCGTCTACCTCATGATGGCCCACACGTCCGTCACGCTCTACGTCCCGATGGCCATGATGGGTGTCGCGTTTTCCCTCATCCCGGCCGTGATGTGGCCGTCGGTCACCTACGTCGTGGAATCGGGGCGACTGGGCACGGCCTACGGGCTCATGACGATGATCCAGAACGTCGGCTTGGCCGGGTTCAACCTGCTCGTCGGGTGGGCGAACGACCAGGCGGGCGCGAGCGCGGCCAATCCCGCGGGCTACGCGCTGGGCATGTGGATGTTCTCCACGTTGGGGTTCGCCGGGCTCCTCTTCTCGGCCCTCCTGCGCCGGCGCGAGCGAGGACCCGCCGGCCACGGATTGGAGACGATCCGAGCGCGGGCGTAGGGGCGAGCAGCGGACGCCCTACGCACCAAGAGACGAGGGCCGGCCGGTGAGGCGCCGCGCAACCTCGCGCGCGTAGTACGTGATGATGATGTCGGCCCCGGCGCGCCGGATGGCCGTCAGGACTTCCATCATGGCGCGCGGCTCGTCCACCCACCCGTGGCGCGCCGCGGCCTTGAGCATCGCGTACTCGCCGCTGACGTGATAGGCGGCGGTCGGATAGCCGAACTCGTCCTTGACGCGCCGGATGACGTCGAGATACGTGAGCGCCGGCTTGACCATCACGATGTCGGCGCCTTCGTCGATGTCGAGCCGGACCTCGCGGAGCGCTTCCTCGACGTTGGCCGGATCCATCTGGTGCGTGCGCCGGTCGCCGAACGCGGGCGCCGACTGCGCCGCGTCCCGGAAGGGGCCATAGAACGCCGAGCAGTACTTCGCCGCGTAGGACATGATGGCGACGTCGGTGAACCCCTGGGCGTCGAGGGCGCGCCGGATCGCCCCGACCCGCCCGTCCATCATGTCCGACGGCGCCACCACGTCGGCGCCGGCCTCGGCGTGCGACAGCGCCGCCCGCACGAGCTGCTCGACCGTCGGGTCGTTCAGAATCTTGTCGCCCGCCACGATGCCGCAGTGCCCGTGCGAGGTGTACTCGCACAGGCACACGTCCGTCACCACGACGAGCTCGGGCGTCGCCGCCTTGATCGCCCGCACGGCCGCTTGGACCGGCGCGTTCGGGTCGTACGCCGCCGACCCGACCGCGTCTTTGTGCTCCGGCAGCCCGAACAGCAGCACGCCCGGCACGCCGTCGGCGAACGCGCCCGCCGCCTCCCGGACGGCTTCGTCCACCGAGAGCTGGAAGACGCCGGGCATCGACGGCACCTCCCGCCGCACGCCCGAGCCCGGGCAGACGAACAGCGGATAGAGCAACATCTCAAGCGAGAGCCGCGTCTCCCGCACGAGGGCGCGCAGGCCCGCGGAGCGGCGCAGCCGCCGCGGGCGATGGGTCAGGGGGAGCGCCGCCGGGGCGTGCTCGGTGGAGGCGGCCGGCGGCGAGGCGACCGTGTGCTGGATCCTCATGGCTGGTGCTTTCGAAAATGCTCGACGAGCGCGTCGACGAGCGCGGGAATCGTGTAGGTCGGCGGCATCACATCGGTGCGGATCCGGAGCTGTTGCGCCGCCTCGGCGGTCACCGGCCCGATGCACGCCACCACCGTCGCCTGCAGCAGGTCGGGCGCCGTGTCCGCCCCGAAGATGCTCACGAAGTTGCGGACCGTGGACGCGCTCGTGAAGGTGACCGCGTCGATCTGCCGCTCGAGCAGCATCCGGTAAATGTCGGGCTCCCGGCCGGGCTCGAGGCTCTCGAGGACCGTGCGGTACGCCACGACCTCGACCACCTCGGCACCCGCGCGGCGCAGCTCCTCCGGCAGGACCTCGCGCGCCATATCCGCTCTCGGGAGCAAGATCCGCCGGCCGCGGAGGTCGCCCTGCGCGGCGAGCGCGTGGACCACCGCCTCCGCCCGGTGCTCGGTCGGCACCAGGTCGACCTTGATCGCGAACCGCTCGAGCCGGCTCGCCGTCCCCGGCCCGATCGCGCACAGCCGGACGCCTTTCAGGACGCGCACGTCGGCGGGGCCGGCGAGCAGGCGCGTCATGAACGCGTCCGCCCCGTTCGCGCTCGTGAACACGATCCAGTCGAACCGGTCCGCTTCCGCGCACGCCCGCGCGAGCGGCTCGGGATCCGCCGGGGGTTCGATGCGAATCGTCGGCGCGAGAATCGGGTTGGCCCCGAGCGCCTCGAGGCGCTCGATGAGCTCGTCGGCCTGTTCCCGCGACCGCGTCACCAGGATGCGCCGCCCGAACAGCGGCCGCTCGTCGTACCACCGGAGGTGCGCCCGCAACCCCGCGACCGCCCCGACCACGAGAATGGCGGGAAACCGGACGCCCGCCCCCTTGGCCCGGCGCGCGATGTCCCCGAGCGTGCCTTCGACCGTCACCTGCTCCGGCGTCGTCCCGTCCGCGATGAGCACCACCGGTTCGTCGGGCGCGCGGCCGTGCCGGCGCAGGTGCTCGGTCGTCTCAGCGAGCTGGCGCGCCCCGACATAGACCGCGATCGTGCCCGACGCCGCCGCGAGGTGGCGCCAGTCGACGTCCGGCGGCGCCTCCGTTTCGCCTTCGTGGCCGCGCACGAACGTCACGACGTCCCCGCCGCCGGGGTAGGTGAGGGGCACGCCCGCATAGGTCGCCGCCCCGAGCGCCACCGGGATGCCGGGCACCACCTCGAAGGGAATACCCTGCTCGTGCAGGAAGAGCGCTTCCTTGCCGCCCGTGTCGAACACGAAGGGATCGCCCCACTTCAGGCGCACGACCGCCTTCGCCTCCCGCGCCTTCTCGGCGAGGAGCAGGCTGATGGCGTCCTGCTGCCCCGGTCGCGGCGCCGCCGGCCCGACGTCGATGAGCTCGGCGTCGGGCCGCGCCAGGCGCAACAGCCGCCCGTGCACCCGGTGGTCGTAGACGACGACGTCGGCGGCTTCCAGGCAGCGCAGCCCGCGCACGCTGATGAGCGCGGGGTCGCCCGGTCCGGCGCCCACGATGTAGACGCAGCCCTTCGTCACCTCGGCGATTGTAATGCACTCGGGAGGCCCGCCGCCCGCCGGCCGGCCCGGGTGGCGCCCCGGCCGGGCGTCTCGCCAGGCCGCTCGCCGCCGAGCCGGTATTCGATCCCCGGGCTATGG
>CAYZKQ010000042.1:0-20655 GCA_964478975.1 uncultured Vicinamibacterales bacterium
CTCGGCCGATGGCTAACGCAGCTTCGGCCCGGCGCGCCCGCCCGCTGCATGTCGATGCTCCCGCGGAAGTGGGCGCCGTCGGCGATCGCCACGCGCGGCGCCACGATGTCGCCGTCGACCGAGCCCTGCTCGCGGATGTCCACCTTCTCGGTCGCCGTCACATTGCCGGTGACCTGGCCCAACACCACCACGGCCTTGGCGAACAGCTCGGCCTTGATCCGGCCGTGCGGGCCGATCGTCAGGACGTTCTCTCGCAGATCGATCCGCCCCTCGACCTGTCCGTCGATGGTCAGGTCCTCGCTCCCGCTCAACTCGCCTTTGATCACAACCGACTGCCCGATGTTCACCGTTTCGCGCTCCCCCGTCCGCCTCGGCTCGGCGGCCCGAGGCGGCGTGGCGGGCCCCTCGGCCGCCGGTCCCGCCGGCGCCGGTCCCGACGGTGTCACGGGCCTGACCGCATCGTCGCGCTTCCACATGGCTGGCTCTCCTCCCCTCTCGGGCGGCTGGGGAACCGCGGTGCCCTCCGCACCGGCAGATTTCGCTCAGTATACGGGAGCCCTTCCGGCAAAGTCTAGTCCTTTGATTGCTGCGACTTAGCGCCGGATGCTATGATCGCGGGGAACGAGGCAGCCGTGCGGATCTATTTCGATCACAACGCGACCAGTCCGGTCGACCCGCAGGTGGTCGACGCGATGCACCGGGTGCTGCGCGAGGAGTTCGGCAACCCGTCGAGCATCCACGTGTTCGGCCAGCGCGCGAAGGCGCTCGTCGACGAGGCCCGGGCGGCCGTCGCGGCGCTGGTGGACGGGGAGCCCTCGGAGGTGGTTTTCACGAGCGGCGGCACCGAGGCCGACAACCTGGCGATCCGGGGAGTCGCCGAGGCGCTCGAGGCGACGGGCCGCCGGCACCTGGTCGCGAGCGCGATCGAGCACGAGGCGGTGCTGAACACCTTGAAGGCGCTCGCGCGGCGGGGGTGGCAGACGACGCTCCTGCCGGTGGATGCGAGCGGCATCGTGTCGCCCGACGCGCTCGGCGAGGTGTTGACCGACCAGACGGCGCTGGTGTCGGTCATGCTGGCGAACAACGAGATCGGGACGATCCAGCCCGTCGCGACGCTGGCCGCCATGGCCCACGCGCGGGGCACCCTGTTCCACACGGACGCGGTCCAGGCGGTGGGCAAGATTCCCGTGAGCGTCAAGGCCCTCGGGGTGGACCTGCTGTCGCTCTCGGGGCACAAGTTCGGAGGGCCGAAGGGGGTCGGGGCGCTCTGGATCCGGCGCGGGCTCAGGCTGGTCGCCCAGGCGACCGGGGGCCGCCAGGAGCGGAACCGGCGCGCGGGGACGGAGAACGTGCCGGGGATCGTCGGGCTCGGGACGGCGGCCGCGCTCGCGGCCTCGAAGATCGAGACGGAGGGGCCGCGCCTGGCGGCGCTGCGCGACCGCCTCGAGCGCGGCGTCCTCGCACGCGTGCCGGGGACGGCGGTCAACGGCGCCCGCGAGCCGCGCGTGCCCAACACGACGAACATCAGCTTCGACGGGGTCGAGGCCGAGTCGCTCCTGATCGCGCTGGACCTCGAGGGCGTGGCGGTGTCGACGGGCTCGGCGTGCTCGTCCGGCACGCTCGAGCCATCCCACGTGCTGCGGGCCATGGGCCTGCCCGCCCACCGCACCCAGAACTCGATCCGCTTCAGCCTGGGCGCCGGCAATACCGCCGAGGAGGTCGACTACCTGCTCGAGCGTTTGCCGGCGGTCGTCGAGAAGTTGCGCGCCCTGGCGGGCGCCCGGCGGTCCTGATGCGCATCGTGGTAGCCATGTCCGGCGGCGTGGATTCGTCGGTCGCCGCCGCCCTCCTGGTGGAGGCGGGGCACGAGGTCGTCGGGGTGTCCATGCAGCTCTACGACCAGAGCGAGCGGCGCGACGGCGAGCGCGCCTTCGGCTCGTGCTGCGCCCTCGAGGACCTGCACGACGCCCGGCGGGTGGCGGCCGCGCTGGGCATCCCGCACTACACGGTCAATTTCGAGGCGGCCTTCCAGGAGCAGGTGGTGTCGAATTTCGTGCGGGAGTACGCCGCGGGGCGCACCCCCATCCCGTGCGTGCACTGCAACGGGCGGTTGAAGTTCGCGCGGCTGCTCGACCTGGCCCGGGCCTTCGGCGCCGACCGGGTCGCGACGGGCCACTACGCGCGGCTCGACTACGACGGCGGCCGGGGGAGTTACGTCCTGCGCCGCGGCGCGGACGCCAGCCGCGACCAGTCGTACTTCCTGTTCACGCTCACCCAGGCTCAGCTCGCCGCCGCGATGTTCCCCGTCGGCACCCTGACGAAGGCGGCGGTCCGCGACCACGCGCGGCGCCTCGGGTTGCCCGTGGCCGACAAGCCGGACAGCCGCGAGATCTGCTTCGTCCCGCCGGGCGAGCACGCGGCGTTCGTGGAGCGCCACCTGCCGCAGGCCCCGCCAGCAGGCGTCGTGACCGACCCGGCGGGCCGCGTCGTGGGCCGGCACCCTGGGGTGCATCACTTCACGGTCGGGCAGCGGAAGGGCCTCGGGCTGGCGGCCGGCATCCCCCTGTATGTCGTGGGCATCGACGCGGCGACCGCCACCGTCACGGTGGGGCCGCGCGCGGCCCTCGCGCGGCGGCGCTGCACGGCGTCGGGCGTCAACTGGGTGCTGGGCGAGCCGGGCGGGGGCGCGCAGCGGGTGACCGCTCAGATCCGCTACCGGCACCGGGCCGCGCCGGCGCGCCTTGAGGTCCTTGCCCCCGGCCGCGTGGCGGTGGAGTTCGACGAACCCCAGTCGGCCATCGCGCCGGGCCAGGCGGTCGTCTTCTACGACGGGGACGCCGTCGTGGGCGGCGGGTGGATCGACTGACTACAGGCTCTCGAGATAGCGCTCGGCGTCGATCGCGGCCATGCAGCCCGAACCCGCCGCCGTGATGGCCTGGCGATAGACGCGATCCTGCACGTCGCCGCACGCGAACACGCCGGGCACGCTCGTCTTCGACCCGTTCCGCGTCACGACGTAGCCGTCGCGATCCATCTCGAGCTGGCCGGCGAAGAGGCTGGTGTTGGGCGTGTGGCCGATCGCGACGAACACCCCCTCGACCGGCAGCTCTCTGGTCTCGCCGGTCACCCGGTTGCGCACCACCGCGGCGGTAACGCGTCCTTGCGCCGGGTCCTTGATGTCGACGACCTCGCTGTTCCACTCAAAGCGGATCTTGGGGTTGGCGAAGGCCTTTTGCTGCATGATCTTCGAGGCCCGCAAGGCGTCCCGGCGGTGGATGACGGTGACCTGGGAGGCGAACTTCGTCAGGAAGATCGCTTCTTCCATCGCCGAATCGCCGCCGCCCACGACGGCGATCGGCCGGTCGCGGAAGAAGTAGCCGTCGCACGTCGCGCAGGTCGACACCCCGCGGCCCATGAGCGCGCGCTCGGCGGGCAGGCCGAGGAGGCGGGCCGACGCCCCGGTCGCGATGATCAGGGCGCGGCACCGATAGTCGGTGCCCTCCGCCGTGACCGTAAACGGACGTTCCCGAAGGTCGACAGCGGACGCCTGGGCGCGCACGAATTCCGCGCCGAACCGCTCCGCCTGGGCGCGCATCTCGCCCATCAAGTCCGGCCCCATGATGCCGTCGCGGAACCCCGGGTAGTTCTCCACGAGCGTCGTGAGCATGAGCTGCCCGCCCGCCTCGAGGCCCTCGATCACGAGCGGGTGCAGGTCGGCACGGGCGGCGTACAGGGCCGCCGTGAGCCCCGCGGGGCCCGACCCGAGCACGATGACGTCCCGCACGGTCTCGCCCATCGCCGACTCACCCCACGACGCGGTCCAGCGCCTTCTTCACCACGCTCTTGTCGACCGCGCCGACGATCTGATCGACGACCTCGCCGCGGTTGAACAGGAGCAGCGTCGGAATCCCTCGAATGCCGTACCGCCCCGGCGTGTTCGGGCTCTCGTCGACGTTGAGCTTGCCGACGATCACGCGCCCGTCGTACTCCGCCGCGAGCGCGTCGATGGTCGGCGCCATCCGCAGACAGGGGCCGCACCACTCGGCCCAGAAATCCACCAGCACGGGAGACGCCGCCTTCAGAACGGCCTCCTCGAAATTCTCGTCCGTGAAAATCCTGACCTTCTCCGACGCCATCTCGGTCCACTCCTTCCCAGAAAAACCCCCTGGCCGCGGCGCGCCGACCTTCAGGGCGGCAGCGTCCCCGCCTTCGCCGCCTCGACCCGGGCGGCCGAGCCGCGCGCGGCCGGACCGGACGCCGGCGCGCCGCGCCCCGGCGACATCCGGACGCCGCGCATCGCCCGCCGGTAGACCGTGACATACGCCCGGGCGGACTCGTCCCACGAGGACCGCCGGCGCATGCCGGCCCGCACAATGCGCGCCCATTTCTTCGGGTCCTGGTAGACCCGCAGCGCCCGCTCGATCGCCCCGAACATGGCTTCCGGGGTGTAGGCCTCGAAGATGAAGCCCGTCCCCCGACCCGTGCGCTCGTCGACATCCACGACCGTGTCGGCGAGGCCGCCCGTCGCCCGGACGATGGGCACGGTGCCGTAGCGGAGGCTGTACAGTTGATTGAGCCCGCAGGGCTCGAACCGCGACGGCATCAGGAACAGGTCCGACCCCGCTTCGACGAGGTGGGCGAGGCGCTCGTCGAAGCCGAGGTGGACGCCGATGCGGTCCGGAAACCTGGCCGCGAGCCGCCGCCACAGCGCTTCGTACTTCGCCTCGCCGGAACCGAGCAGCACCCAGGTGGCTTCCAGGCGCGGCAGCTCTTCGGAGGCCTCCGCCACGAGGTCGAACCCCTTCTGATCGACCAGCCTCGACACCATTCCGATGAGGGGACGCTGCAACGCGTCGCCGCTCGCGGGCAGCCGGAAGGCTTCGAGCAAGGCGGCCTTGCACCGCCGCTTGCCGGAAAGGTCCGACGCCGAATAGTGCGCCGGGAGAAGCGGATCGCGCGCGGGGTCCCAGACGTCCTCGTCGATCCCGTTCAGCACGCCGACGAGGCGGTCGCGGCGGGCCGCGAGGATGCCGTCGAAGCCGAAGCCGTATTGCGGCGTCACGATCTCCTGGGCGTAGCGCGGGCTGACCGTCGTGAGCCAGTCGCTGAAGACGATCCCGGCTTTGAGCAAGCTCACCTGGCCCCAGTACTCCAGCCCGTCCGGCGTGAAGAGCTCCCACGGCACGCCCAGCTCCGGCAGCACGCTGGCCGGGAACAATCCCTGATACGCGAGGTTGTGGATCGTGAAGACGACCGGGGGACGCGGTCCGGGGCTCCCGCCCGCCGCCTCGCGCAGATAGACGGGCACGAGGCCCGTCTGCCACTCGTGGGCGTGCACGACCGACGGCCGCCTCCGGCGCGCCACCTCGACGGCCGCGCGCGCGAGCAGGGCGAACCGCACGGCGTTGTCCGGGTAATCCCGGGTGCCCTCCCCGTACAGTCCGTCGCGGTCGTAGAACGGCGGATAGTCCACGAAGAGCACCTGCACCCGCTCGTCCCACGACACTTCGCGCAGCGGGACCTCGCGGGCGGCGCCGCCGAGGTCGGCGCGGACGACGAGCGACGGCGTCCCCTCGACCGTGACGCTGCGGTACCGCGGCGTCACGAGGGTCACGTCGTGGCCCGCGCGCGCCAGCGCCCGCGCGAGCCCGCTCGTCGCGTCGGCGAGGCCGCCGGTCTTCGAGAACGGCGCGACCTCCGGCGAGACGAGGAGAATCGACAAGGAGCGGGTGCGGGGACGCGTCTGCGGGCGTGTCGGTCGCGGCACGATCGCACCATTCTAGCATCCCCGCCGCCACCCGCTCTCCGCGCGCCCGTGCGCCCGCCGCCGCAGGCGCCGCGGCTCGATCGCCCGCCCACGACCGCGACGGCTCGCGCGCTCGGAGCTAGCGCTCGGGTCCGCCCCCCGCCCGCGCCTTCCCCGCGCGCGCCTCCAACGCGCGGCCGGCCTCGAGCTCGCGGCGCGCGTCCTCCGGCCGCCCCAGACGATTGAACAGATCGGCGAGCACGTAGTGGCCGAGCGGAGCGAACTCCCGGCTCGGGCCGAGGGCGAGCCCGCGGCGGGCGAGCGCCACCGCTTCGTCGTACCGCTCTCCACGGTCGAGGTACAGCTTCGCGAGATAGAGGTACCCTTCCGCGAACGCCGGATTCATCTCGAGGGCGAGGCGGTAGGCGCGTTCTTGATCGGCGGGCCGGCCCAGTCGCTCGTAGAGGCGCGCCAGATTGAACGCTGCCTTGTAACTCGTCGCGTGGAGGTCGATTTCGGCCTGGTACTCGCGAATCGCGGTTTCCGGGTCGCCCCGGGCCTCCGCGAGCAGGGCCAGGTTGAAGTGCGCCAGGCGCACGTCGGGCTGCTGCGCCAGGGCCGCCCGGATCTCCCGCTCGGCCGCCTCGAGGTCGCCACGCGCGAGGGCCACGACGCCCAGCGCGTTGCGCGCCGCCGCCACCCGGTCGTCCAGCGCGAGCGCCGCGCGAAACGCCCGTTCGGCGCGGTCGAGCGCGCCGAGGTCGAAGTACAGTTCGCCGAGCTGATACTGGATGTACGCGTTGCGCGGGTCGCGCGCCAAGTATCGCTCGTAGCCGAGGATCGCCGCCCGGTGGTCGCCGAGCCGGCGATACGCGTTGGCCAGGTTGACGAGGGCCAGATCCGAATCCGGGTTGAGCGCGAGGGCGCGCTGGTACCGGGCGATGGCCGTCCGGATCTCCCCTTGCTTGACGAATTCGTTGCCGAGCATGACCCAGGCATCGACGATGTCCGGGTCGAGGGCCACCACGCGCTCGAGCCTGGCGATCTTGTCCGCCGCCGTCTCCCGCTCGCCGCTTTCCTGCGCCGCCACGATGAGGTTGAAAATGTCGATCTTGTCTTTCGGGTCCGGCCGCACGCTTTCGGCGCGCGGGGCGCGTTCCACGAACGAACCGATGTAACCGAGCGCCGCGAGGCGCTCCCGCGTCTCCGGGTCGACCGCGCGGGCCGCCGTGGCGGCGCCGCCCGGCTCGCCCGGCCGCTCCGCCCCGAGACGCGCCAGTGCCGCGGCCAGGCGGTTCGCCAGATCGCGCCGCGCCGCGAAGAGATTCCGCACCTCTCCGGGGTCGCGGGCGAGGTCGTAGAGCTCGGGCCGCGGCGCCTCGATGTACTTGTAGCGGCCCGCGCGCAGGGCCCGCAGCTCGCTCCACCCGAAGTGGTTGCGCGCGTACAGGGACTCGCTGTACGCCTCCAGGTCGAGGTCGCGCGCGGCGCCGGTCATCAGCGGCACGAGACTCCGCCCCTGGACCCCGGTGGGCGGCGCGAGCCCCACGAGGTCGAGCACGGTCGGCACGACGTCCTCGCTGCGCACGAGGGACGACACGCGCCGGCCCCGCGTCCGCCCGAAGGGCGCCCGGACGATCAACGGGACGCGGAGCGTCGCCTCGTAGACGAACAAGCCGTGCGTCCCTTCCCCGTGTTCCATCAGACTCTCGCCGTGGTCGCCCATCACCACGACGAGCGTCCGGTCCTCGAGGCCGCGCCGCTCGAGCCACTCCAGGAGGCGGCCGAGCTGGGCGTCGGCGTACGCGATCTCGCCCTGATACGGCCGCCGGGCGAAGCGCGTCTTGAAGGGCTCGGGCGGGTCGTAGGGCGAGTGGGGATCATAGAAGTGCAGCCACGCGAAGAACCTGACCCCGGCGTGCGCCTCGAGCCACGGGAGCGCCGCGTCCACGACCGCCCCGGCCCGCCGCGCGACGGCGCCGAGCGAGAGCGTGCGGTAGCGCGAAATCGCGAAGTCGTCGACGTACACCTCGAAGCCCTGGTCGAGGCCCCACTTAGCGTCGAGCACATACGCGCCGACGAACGCGGCGGTCCGCCAGCCGGCGCCGCGCAGGACCTCGGCCAGCGTGACCCGCGACGGGTCCAGCACATACCCGCCGTTGTCGCGCACGCCGTGCACCGGCGGCCGCGTTCCCGTGAAGATCGTCGCGTGCGCTGGAAGCGTCAGGGGCGTCGCGGTCACGGCCGTTTCGAAGACGACCCCCTGCGCCGCCAGGCGATCCACGTTCGGCGTCCCCGCGTCGGGATACCCGTAGCAGCCGAGCCGGTCCGCTCGCGTCGTGTCGAGCGTGACCATCACGATGTTCAGGTCTTGCGGCCGGACGCCAGCGGCGGCGCGGCCCAGCTCGACGCCCGTCCGGCTCGCCGCCGGGCGCCACCAGGCGGCGACCCCCAGGATCCCGGCGACCGCCAGGCCCGGGGCCCACAGCCACCACCGCCATCGACGCCGCGCGCGCGTCACGTCTGTCCTGCCTCCAGAGCTCTCACCACTCCCCCGCCGGGACCGCGCGGCGGATCCGACCCGGGGGCCAGACCCCCGCGCGGCGCCACCCCCACCCGGTCTCCTTCTGGTGTTTCCCACCGGCCGGCAGTAGGATGTCCGCGATGCAGCGGCTCGCTGCGGTCTCGCTCGCCTGGGCCGTCCTCCTGGGGCCGGCGTCGGCCAGTCCCCAGATCGGCCAGACCGCCACGCTCACGGGCACCGTCACCGACGCCAGCGGGAGCGTGCTGCCGGGTGTGACCGTGACGGTGGTCGGTCCGGCGCTGCTCGGGGGTTCGCGGTCGACCGCGACCGACGCCCATGGGGTGTATCGTTTTCCCGCGCTTCCACCCGGCCGGTACGCCCTCCGCGTCGAGCTCGCGGGGTTCAAGCCCGTCACCCGGGAGAACGTCCGGCTGCAGCTCGGCCAGATTATCACGGTGGACGTGACCCTGGAGATCGGCGGGGTCGAGGAAACCGTCACGGTCAGGGGCGAATCTCCCATCGTCGACGTCAAGTCCTCGGCTGCGCAGAAGAACTTGCCGCTCGAGATCCTCGAGACGGTGCCGTTCACGAGCCGCTTCGGCCCCGCGGCCATGCTGCTCGCCCCGGGGGTCAACCCGAACACCTACACGTCCTACGGCAGCGGTGGTTCATCCTCGAACGCCTACTTGATCGACGGTGTCGACGTGAGCGACCCGGAAGGCGGAACCATCTGGGTGTTCGCCAACTACAACTGGATCCAGGAAGTTCAGGTGATCGGCCTCGGGGCGCCGGCCGAGTACGGCGGGTTCACCGGGGTGGCGTCGAACAGCCTGTTCCGCTCGGGGAGCAACCGGTTCAGCGGGTTGTTCGAGACGCTGTTTCAGAACGACGCCCTGACGGGCACCAACACGACCCCCGCCATTCTCGAGGCGAACCCGTCGCTCAAGTCGGGACGCACCGACTATGTGACCGATACGACCGTGCAGGCGGGCGGGCCGTTCAGGCGGGACAGGTTCTGGTTCTTCACGAGTTTCCAGTACTACCGCCCGAAGGAGGCCGCGGCCGGCTATCCGCCGGCCGTGCCCGAAGGGTACACGGCGGCGCAGGTGAGTGCGAAGGGGCCGCCGGCGCGCATCGAGCGCTCGCCGCGCTTCCTGTTCAAACCGACGCTGAAGCGCTCCGCCCGCGACCAGCTCACCGGCTTCTTCGAGACGGACCGGTACACGGTCGACGGGCGCGGCCAGGAGGCCCGGGTCGCCCCGATCGCGACGCTGCACCAGGACTCGCCGGAAGTCGCGTGGAACGCGAATTACACCAGGGTGCTGTCGGGGACCTCCGTGTTCGACGTGAAGTACTCGGGCTTCTGGGGCTATTACGACCTGAAGCCGTACAACGGGTACGACACGCCGGGCTGGTACGACGTCACGCACGACTTCTACGCCGTGAACTCGACCTACTATTACCGGGCGGACCGCGTGCGCCATCAGGCGAACGCGACCCTCACCCGGTACGCGGCGGGGTACGCCGGGTCCCACAACCTGAAGTTCGGCGCCGAATTCGAGCGGAGCTACGTCACGAGCGCGCTCGGCTACCCGGGCCGGTTCGACGTGCCCGGCGTGGGGACGGTCGGCGGATACGTGCTCGCCGACGCCGGGGTGCCGTATTACGCGGTCCTGTGGGACGGCTACGTCAAGGACAACATCAACACGCGGGTGACGGCGTTCGCGCAGGATTCCTGGAGCGTCACGAACAGGCTCACCATCAACCCGGGCGTGCGCTGGGACCACTACCGCGGCTTCAACAGGCACCTGGACCGGCACGTGTTTTCGTCGCACGGTGTCGCGCCGCGGCTGGGGTTCGCCTACGACCTGGGCGGCCGCGGCAAGACGGCGCTCAAGGGCCACTACGGCTGGTACTTCGACGGCGCGAAGTCGACCTTCTACGACCTGCTCGACCCGCAGATCGCGCCGTTCTACGGCGCCTATATCGACGCGGCCCTCACCCTCATCAGCGAACCGTACCTCACGGCGCCGGGGACGAACCGCACGCTCGCCGGGGAGATCAAGCACCCGCGCCTCAAACAGGCGACCCTCAGCCTGGAACACGAGCTCGTCCCTGGCTGGGCCGTGAGCGTGACGGGCATCCTGCGGGACAACGACCAGTTCATCGACGATGTGCTCGTGAACGGCGAGTTCGTGACGCGCCCGGAGGCCGACGTAGGCCCGGACGGGATCTTCGGGACCGGCGACGAGACGCCGGTCGTGCTCACGACCTACCGGCAGACGAACGACCCGCTGGACAACCAGTACGTCATCCAGAACCCGGCCGGGGCGTTCCGGCGGTACCGCGGCGTGGACCTGAGCCTCACCAGGCGGCTCACCCATCGGTGGCAGATGCAGGCGTCGTGGGTGATCTCGACGATCACGGGGAACATCGACAACACGGGCCAGTTCGGCAACACCGCCGAGTACAACGACCCGAACCAGGACCCGCGGTTCCAGCCGTTCCGCACCGGGCGGCTCACGCGCGACAACACCCACCTCGCCAAGATCCTCGGGGTGTACCAGGGTCCGTGGGATCTCCAATTGTCAGGCGCCTTCTTCTACACGAGCGGCGACACGTTCACGCGCGTCATGCGCGTGCGACTCCCGCAGGGCCGGAAGGATCTGTTCGTCGAGCCGCGCGGCAGCCAGCGGTACGACGCCCAACCGCGGCTGGACCTGAAGCTCGAGAAAGCCTTCCGCCTCGGCGGCGGCCGGCGGCTCGGCGTGACGCTCGAAGGCTTCAACGTCTTGAACAACACGGCTGTGACGAGCCGGACCACACGGTCGGGCAGCGCGTATCTGGTCCCGCAGGGCCTCGTGCCGCCCCGCCGTTTCCGTCTGGGGGTCGTTTACCGGTTCTGACATTTCGGGCACAATGCCTCCGTGCCGCGCCCACATGCCCCGGCTCCGAGAGGGTCCGAACCCTCCAGTCTCGCGGAACTGAAGCGCCTCCGGCTGGCGCACCCGGAGCTGGCCTCCGCCGTCGACCTCCAGATCGAGTGGCTGCAGGTCGAGCGGCGGGTCCGGGCCCGACTGCCCCTCCCGCCGCTCCAGTTCGACGCCGAGGGGGTCCGGCGCCAGCTCGCCGGCGGGCGGCCCCTCCTCCGGTTCAGCGACGTGCCCGTGAGCTGGACGGACCTCAGGTATCTGTTCCGGACGGCCGCGGACCTGATGTATCGCCACGAGGCCCTGGACGAGGCCTCCTTCCGCCGCGCCGACGCGCTGGCGCGCGGCGACCCGGCGCTCGAGACGCTGGTGCGGGACTGGTTCGCCACCGGCGTCGACCCGGGCGCGCCCGGCCTGGCGCCGGAACTCGCCGGGCTCGAGCCGGTCGCCCAGCTCGCGATGCGGCCGTTTCTGGTGCGATGCGCCGAGGCCTCGGCGCATCTCGACTTCTCCCCCTGGGCCCGGGGGTGCTGCCCGCTGTGCGGCGGCGAGCCGGAGTTCGCCGTCATCACGCCGGCCGCGGAGCGGTTCCTCGTCTGCGGCCGCTGTACATCCCGGTGGCGCTTCCACCCGGTCGCGTGCCCGTTCTGCGGGAACCACGACCGCGCCGCGATCACCTCGTTCGCGAGCCCCGACAGGGTCTACCGGATCACGGCGTGCGAGCCGTGCCGGCGCTATCTCAAGGCGTTCGACGCGCGACACGCGCCGCGGCCCTTCCTCCTCGAGGTCGACGTCATCGCGACGCTCCCCCTCGACGCGGCGGCGATCGGCCGCGGCTATCGGGCTTGACCGGCGGACGTCCCGGGCGCAGCGCCGCGCCCGAGCGGGGGCGGCGGGGGAACCAGCGCGAGCCGCGATGGCCCGCTCTCCGGACAGGCGCCGAGGTGGGTACCGGCTAGAACGGCCCGCCGGACGAGCCGAGAAGGCTCCGGGCCTGGGTGACGACCCAGTCGACCAGGTGGCGGGTCTCCCAGAACCGCGCCAGGTTCGACTGGGCGCCCAGCACGACCACGGCGATCGAGGGGCCCTGAGGCAAACGGACCAGGGCGGCGAGACAGTAGCCGGCGGCACGGATGAACCCCGTCTTTCCGACGAGGGGCAGCTCGCCGACGAGCTTGTTCGTGTTGTGAATCGCGACCTGCCGGCGGCTCGTGCGAACCCGATACTCGGTCTTCTCCATGATGCCCGCCAGCCGCTCGTCGGCAGCGGCGTAGGCGATGAGGCGGGACAGGTCGTAGGCCGACGAGACGTTGCGCGGGTCGAGGCCCGAGGGATCCGCGAAACTCGTCTGGGCGAGGCCGAGTTCGCGCGCCTTCTCGTTCATCCGCGCGACGAAGGCTTCGGTCCCGCCGTGGGAAATGCGCGCCAGGACCCGGGCCGCGGCGTTGTCCGAGGCGATCAGGGCGAGGTGCAACAAGTCCCGGACGCTCACCCGCTCGTTGGCTCGCAGGTAGGTGGTCGAGGCGCGCCGGACATCGGCGCGGGTCACCGTGACGAGCTGGTCGAGGTCGGGCTCGTCTTCGAGGAACACGAGCGCCGTCATGAGCTTCGTGATGCTCGCGATCGACCGCGGCTCCTGGGCCCGCTCGCCGTACAGGATCTGGCCGGTCTCCGGGCTGAACACGATGGCGGCTTCGGCGCGGACGGCGGGCACGAGCAGGCCGCGCTCGTCCACTTTGTACCGCGGCGTCGCCAGGTCCCGCGCGGTGCGCGAGGCCTGGGCCCGCCTCTGGAGACCCGTCTCCCCCGCCTCGAGGGGGGGCGCGGCGGGAAGGCCCGCGAGCACCAGGGCCAGCGACGCCGTGACCCACCGCCAGTCACCCAACCCGACTCGCCGCGCGCTGCCGACGCTGCGCATCCCGACGTGTCCTCCCCGCAGCCCGAGGTCCGCCTCGAGCCGGCATGCTCGGCGGGAGTGTAGCAACAAGCCGCCACCCCCGCAAGCGGTTGCCGCCGACCTGCGCACGAACTTGCGCCTGTCTCGCCTGGTCCTGGCCCCGCGGGCTGCCCCGCCGCCGGCCCCTGTCAGCTCCCCGGGGCGTTTCGGCCGGCGGGACGCCGGGCGTTATCGCACAGTTGCCTACTTTTGCGCGAGTGCGATCGCCAGAAGCAACGCCCGCTGCGTCCCCTTCCACGAGTCGGTCGCGTCGAACGTCTCGCCGAGCGAGTGCGCCCCGCTGCCGCGCCCACCGCCGTCGATCGTGACCGCCGGGATCCCGAGGCTCATCGGAATGTTCGAATCGGTCGACCCCTCGTCCAGGCTCACCGGAAGCCCGAGTGCTCTGGTCACCGAGACCGCCGCCTGCACGATCGGCGACGCCTCCGGCATGCGTCCCGCGGGGCGGCGGCCGACGAGCTGGCGGTCCACGGTGAGCTGGCCCCTTTTCCATCGCGCATTTTCGGCGGCCAGGGCGCGGTCGATCGCCTCCTGGACGCGCGCACCGACTGCGTCGAGCGCCGCCGGGTCGGCTGACCGCATGTCGATCTCCATCCACGCCTCGAAGGCGATAGAGTTGACCGAGGTGCCTCCCCCGACCCTGCCCACGTTGAAGGTGGTCTTCGGCGTCGCGGGCACTTCGATGTCCGCGATCGCCCCGATCGCGCGCCCCAGCGCGTGGATGGGATTGACGAGGCCGAAGGCGCCGTAGCTGTGCCCGCCTGGCCCTTTGAAGGTCACGCGGTAGCGGTGGCTGCCCACCGCAATGTGCGTGATCCCCCATCCGGTCCCGTCGACCGAGACGAACCGGTCGATCCGTCCCTTGAGCGTCTCGTTGAACAGGCGCTTGACGCCGCGCAGGTCGCCGAGCCCCTCCTCGCCGACGGTGCCGACGAACGTGATGGTGCCCGGCGTCCGGACGCCGGCGTCGCGCATGGCGCGGATGACGCCCAGCACGACGGCGAGGCCGCGGCAGTCGTCGCCGATGCCAGGCCCGCGGAAGACGTGCCCCTCGCGGCGAACCCGCACGTCGGTGCCTTCGGGAAACACCGTGTCGAGGTGGGCGCTGAAGACGAGGTGCGGCCCGCCGCCCGTCCCCGGGCGCTCGCCGAGCACGTTCCCCTCGGCATCGATCCGCACCCGCTCGAGCCCGAGCGCCTCGAAGGCCCGGCGGTACGCCTCGGCGCGGGCCTGTTCCTTGAACGGGGGCGCCGGAATCTCGCAGAGCCGCACCTGCTCCTCGAGGATCTGCGGCTCGTTCCGCTCCGCCGCCGCCAGAGCCGCTTTCACGGTGGGGTCGGCCAGCAATCGCTCGCCGATCTCCGCAGCCTGTTCCTGTCCCTGGGCGACCAGCGGCACGACGACCAGCGCGCTGACCGCCCACAGACCTCGCCAGCCGACCCTCCGCCTCCGTCCACCACCGCTCGTCCGCATCTTCGTGGGTGCCTTTCTGCAGCCGCGCTCGGGCGCGCGTGCGCCGACGCGCTTCACCCCCCGGCTGCGCTTTCGAGAATCGGATTGAACACGAACTTGAACGTCCCGTGCGGCTGGCCGCGGAAGAGCGCGCCGAACCCGATGAGGACGACCCGCCCCCGCCCGACGGCCACCTCGACGGCGGCGGCCTGGCCGGCGATGCGCTCGGCGCCGTTGATCCACCCCGACAGCAGCACGTCCCGCGCCGCGTACCGGGCGAGCACGCGCACGGCACCCGCCGGCGCCCCCTCGACGACGAACGCACGCCCTTCGTCGAAAAACGCCGCCTGCTCGGCGGGGAGTCCCGCGGTCAGGGCCGCCGACGGATCGATCGTCAATCGAAGCAGCGACCCGGGACAGTAGAACTCGGTCGGCCGCACCCCCTCCAGGCTGTTGCGCACCGGGAGCCCGAACCCCAGGACGACGAAGTCCGTCGCCTGGTCGAGCGCCACGAGCGTGCCGCCCTCCTCGACGAACGCCTTGAGCGCCGCCGCGCCGTCGCTCCCGAGGCCCCCGACGTACTCCGCGGGCATGGTGCCCGGGGCGTGGCCCTCGGCGATGGCTCGGGCGGACTGCGACGGCAGGATCACGACATCGACCTTCCCGCGCAGCCCGCCCTGCTTGATGTCGGCGTTCGCCAGGCGGGTGTACGGAATTTCGAACGTCTCGAGCACGAACCGCGTCCACCCTTCGTCCATCGACGCGACGTAGGAGCGGTAGACGCCGACGCGGGGGGTCCGCAGTCGCCGCGGCGTCTCACTCGGCCGACTCGACCCGCTGTCGAGCACGCCGAGGTCGGCCAGGTCCCGCGCCGCCTCCGCGACGCCCGGCCCCTCGGCGAGGAACGCCGCGCGGGTCATCGACACGGCGACGCCGCGTTTGAGCAAGCGCATGACCGCGGTGACCGCGTTGTTGAGACGCCGGTCGAGAACGAGCGTGGCAGGCGCCGCCGGCGGCTCCCGCCGCACGAGGGCGGGAAAATCCGTCACGCGCTCGAGCGCGGCGTCGAAGGGGGCGCGGATCGCCTCGGCGCGCACCCCCATCTGATACGACAGCGTCCAGCCCGCGATGTCGTACGGGGGCTTCGGCGGCCCGCCCGGACCCTGCCGGCGGTCGGGATGGCGCTGCGGCTCCAACAGGTCCTTCGCGTAGCCGCGGTGCGGCTGCGCCATCGGGATGACCAGGGTGCCAGCCGGATACGACCGCCCGTCGGCGGTGAAGGCGCTGGTGGCACGGAAGACTTCCACCGCCCCGCGATCGAGCGTCTCCGCCAGCTTCACCGCCGTCGGCCAGTCGTGCTGCGCGACGGGGATGACGTAGGCGAACGGGTCCCCGCGGCGCCCCGCGGCGACCTGGTCGCGGGCCATCTGGTAGCGGTTGTAGAGCCAGTCCTCGCGGAACTCGGCCGCCAGGCGCAGGACGGCCAGCGTGGCCGTGAACATGTAATCCATCTGGTCCCGCAAGCGCCACGTCCCACCCTTCCACGGGCTGGGGTTCCAGGTCGACGGCTCCATGGCGTTCTCGCCGCTGCGTAGGGTCCTGGGCAGGTCGTCCCGCGCGATCTCAACCGGCGTCGCGTAGCGCCCGCTCGCCGTCTCGGTCAAGATGCCCACGATGTTGTGGAAGCACGGCGTCGACCGCATTCCGCCGTTCCACCAGTTCGAGTAGGTCGAGTAGCCTTGCGCCCCGATCTTGCCCTCTTGCTCGAGGCGCTGCATGATGGCCACGCCGAGCAGCGAAATCCCGCGGTGGACGAGCGGGTGCATGTTCGGGTTGACCGGGTCGTCCATCGGCGGCGCCCAGATCCGCGGCGAGGTGAGCCCCGACTGGTGGTGGTTGTAGAGGATCTGCGGAAACCACTCCCAGTACAGTTGCCGCGTGATGTTCCGCGTCTCGACGAGATTCTGCATGTACCAGTCGCGGTTGTTGTCGTGACCCGCGTACTTCTGGTACAGGATCGGCAGCGGACTCGTCTCGAACGGCGTCCCCACGTTCGCGCGATACCACGCCGTCACGATGTCGAGCCCGTCCGGGTTCATCACCGGCACGAGCACCAGGATCACCTGGTCGCGGATGCGCCGCATCTCGTCGGACTCATCGCCGGCCACGGCCCGCGCCACCTCGACCGAGACCTGCGCGGCCGCCACTTCGGTCGCGTGCAGCCCCATGTCGACCCACACAATGACCCGTCCCTCGCGGGCGAGGGCCCGGGCTGTGGCGTCGGTCAACCCGCGGCCGTCGGCGAGCTGGCGCGCGATGTCGCGGTAACGGTCGAGCCGCGCCAGGTTCGCTTCGGACGAGATCACGCTGAGGAACATCTCCCGCCCTTCGCTGGTGCGGCCGATCGTGTAGAGGCGCACGCGCGGCGTGGCCGCCGCGAGGCGCCTGAAATACGCCGTGATCTGCGCGTAGTCAGCCAGCTTCCGGTCGGTCCCCGGGGCAAAACCGTACGTCTCGGCGGGGTCCGGCAGCCGGGGCCCGGTTTGGGGCTCGCCCCGGCCCGCGGCGAGGGCGGCGACCAGGGCGGCAACGGCGACGAGCGTCACGAGCGTGCGCTTCGCGAGTCGCATACGGCCCCATCCTCCTGAACCTGGAGACTATCCGACGCGGTTCGCCGCGGTGTCAAGGCGGGGGCACCCGAGCCACTCCGCATGGCGCCCGAGCCCGAACGCGCCCCGCTGGGATCGGGGCTCCCTCAAAGGCGGTCGGTGATAGAATCCTCACACCGCTGGCCCGCGGGTGGCTCGGTCCACCCGAGGGGCGCGGGCAGCTTCGCCGACAGGCAGGGAGGATGTGTATGCGTGCATGCGTGCGCTCGGTGGTCAGTGTCGTGCTGCTCGCCCTGGCGCTGGCCGTACCAGCGGCCGGCCAGGAATTCCGGGGCCGCATCAACGGCGTCGTCAAGGACAACACCGGGGCCGTGCTCCCCGGCGTGACCGTCACGGCGACGAGCCCGGCCCTCATCCAGCCGCAAGTCGTCGTGACCGACCAGGACGGCAGCTACCGCCTGATCGCGCTGCCGGCCGGCGTCTATACACTCACGTACGAGCTAGCGGGGTTCAAGACGCTCAAGCGCGAAGGCATTCGAGTGGTCATCAACGCGACCCTCACGGTCGACGTTCAGCTCGAGCTGGCGACGCTCGAAGAAACCGTGACGGTTTCGGGCGAGTCGCCGGTCGTCGATACGTCGACCACGCGCGTGGGGACGAACTTCACCAAGGAGCTCCTCACCGAGATCCCGAACGCGCGGGACATCTGGGCGGCGATGTCGCAGGCGCCCGGGTTCCAGATGACGGGGTACGACGTGGGCGGCTCTCATACGGGGACGCAGACCGGGTACGTGACGTACGGGATCAGCCAGCAGCGGACGACCCGCATCGAAGGGATCAACACGACCGAGGGGACCGACGCCAACGCGGGCTACTTCGACTTCGGGTCGTTCGAGGAGTTCCAGCTTGGCGCGGCCGGCGCCGGGGCGGACCAGGATACGCCCGGCGCGTCATTGAACATCACGGTCAAGTCCGGCGGAGACCGGTTCAGCGGCCAGTGGTACAGCGACTGGGAGGGCGACGCGACGATCTCGAACAACGTGCCGGACGCTCTGAAAGTCACGGGCGGGGTCAAGAAGGGCTTCGTGGCGCCGCCGGGCGGCGTGGCGCGGGGCAACCAGACCGACACCCAGTACGACCTGAACGGGACCCTCGGCGGGCCGATCTACCGCGGCAAGGCGTGGTTCTTCACGTCGTATCGTCTCAACAACCAGTTCAAGTACATCACGGGCATGCCCGGCGAGCTCGCGCAGTCGAAGCTGCCGAACTTCACGATCAAGGGGACCTATCAGCTCAGCCGGGCCAATCAGCTCATCGCCTACTGGAACCGGCGGACCAAACTCCAGCCGCTTCGCGGTCTGTCCACGCTGGTCCCCGTCTCGGCGGCCTACTACCAGTCCTCCGAGAACTACCCGTACAAGGGCGAGTGGACGAGCGTCCTGAGCGACCGGGCGTTTCTGGACGTCATCGTCGGAGACTGGCGCAACTACTTCCCGCTGCGCCCGACCCCCGAGGGCGGCGTCTACAGCGGGACCCTGCAACCGGGCCGGATCGAGGTGACGACGGGCCAGTATTTCGACGGCGGGGCGAGCAACTTCTACCAGAAGCAGCGGCGCTACAAGCCCCAGTACAACGTGTCGCTCAGCTACTTCAAGCGGGGCTGGGCGGGCGACCACGATTTCAAGGTCGGCGCCGAGGGCCGCTGGGAGAAGCGCCTGTTCTTCCGCGACCAGCCGTTCAATGTGTTCTACCGGGACCGCAACGGCGTGCCGAGCGAGATCGACATCTACAACACGCCGAACGACGGCGACAACCGGGTCACCGCCCACGCGGTCTACGTGCAGGATACGTGGCGCGCCCTTCCGGAGGTCACGATCAACTGGGGCGTGCGGGTCGACTACTACAAGGACTTCTACCCGGACCAGACGATCGAGCCCGAGGGCGTCCCGGCGCTGGCGGCCGCCACCGACCCGCGCATCGTCGACTTCCTCTCGAAGAAGACGATCACGGGCCAGGTCGTGTCGGAGACGGTCACCGCGGGCCCGCGCATCGGCTTCGCCTGGGACATCCGCGGGAACAACAAGTCGGTGGTCAAGGGCTACTTCGGACACTTCTACTTCAACTCCGCGCCCGACACGCTGGCGGCCCAGGAGAACCCCGTCGGCACGGCGCAGCTTCGGTACCGGTTCAACGACCTGAACGGCAACCGCCTGCTCGACGGGCCGCAGGAGCTCGGCGCGTTCCTCCAGACCCTCGGGGGCGCGGGTTTTGTCCGGATCGACCGAAACATCAAGCGCCCGTACAGTCAGGAGCTCTCCGGACACTTCGAGCAGGAGCTGCTCGAGGGGCTCTCGGCGCGGGTGTCGTACGTGTACAAGAACATCCGGAACGACTGGGCGGAAGTCGACTTGCTGCGGGTGGGAGCGTACACGATTCAGCGGACCGTCACGGACCCGGGGCCCGATGGTGTGACCGGGACCGGAGACGATCGCCAGCTCACCCTCTATGACCGGCAGGCAGGCATCGGGTCGGACCGCGTATTCACGAACCCGACCGATCCGAAATACACGTCCGACTACAACACGATCGAGCTGGCCCTCAACCGGCGCTTCCAGGGGCGCTGGATGGCCCTGACGGCGTTCGGCTACACGTGGCTGGATCAGTTCCACGGGGTGACCTCGACGAGCAGCGCCCTCGATTCGGTCGGGATCGGCAAGGCGTATCTGTGGCGGCCGAATCAGCGGCTCTTCGGGCGCGAGCGCAGCACCCTCTGGAACTACAAGCTGATCGGGCGCTACGTCTTCCCGTACGACATCGGCGTCAGCGCGTCGTACAAGCTACAGAGCGGACGCAACTGGGGCCGGACGATCAGCGTCTCGCTCCCGAACGCCGGGAGTGAAACGGTGCGCGTCGAGCCGGTCAACGCACAGCGGGCGCCGAACGTCGGGATCTTCGACATCCGGGTCGACAAGTCGTTCGCGCTCAAGCGCGGCGGCCGGCTCACGGGCATGATCGACATCTTCAACGCGAGCAACTCCGACGTCGTGACCAACTTCCGCATCACGACGGTGCGCTACAAGGAGATCATCGCGCTGCTCGACCCCCGGGTCGTCCGGCTCGGGATCCGGTGGGACTTCTGACGGCGGGGGCGCGGCGTGGTGCGCCCGGTGGAGTAGACTCCCCCCATGGCCCCACGCCGCGCCGTCGCGGTCGCCTACGCGCTGTCGGGAGCCGCCGGCCTCCTCTATGAAGTCGTCTGGGTCCGCCTCCTGACTCTACACTTCGGTCACGAAACCGCCGCCGTCAGCACGGTGCTCGCCGCGTTCATGGGCGGGCTGGCGGCGGGGGCGGCGCTCGGCGGCCGGTACGCGCCGCGGCTCGGCCCGGGCGGGGCGCTCGCGGCCCAGGAGCAGCGTTCCACTGCTTGACAGCACGCC
>CAYZKQ010000043.1:0-20285 GCA_964478975.1 uncultured Vicinamibacterales bacterium
TCAAGGACCGGCGCCTCATCGTGTTGTTCTTCGACCTGAGCTCGATGCAGCCTGAGGAGGTCGTCCGCGCCGTCGACTCGGCCCGCGACTACGTGACGCGCCGCCTCACGCCGGCCGACACCCTGGCAGTCGTGGCGCTCGGGACGTCGCTCGAGGTGGTGCAGGACTTCACGTCCGATCCCGAGGACCTGCTCGCGGCGCTCGACCGCTTGAACCCGGTCGAAGGCGGGGCCTTCGAGGCCGCGGCCGGCGACCCCGAGACCCTGCCGGAAACCGGCAACGCGTTCGTGCCCGACGAGAGCGAGTTTCTCGTGTTCAACGTCGACCGGCGCCTCGACGCGTTGCGGCGGCTGGCGGACGTGCTGGGCGGCATCGAGCAGAAAAAATCGGTCATCTACTTCAGCAGCGGCCTGAGCTCCTCGGGGCTCGACAACCAGGCGGCGCTGCGCTCGGTCATCGACCGCGCGGTGCGCGCCAACGTGTCGCTCTACGCGGCCGACACGCGCGGCTTGCAGGCGGTCGTGCCGGGCGGCGAGGCGAGCCAGGCGAGCGCGCGGGGGGTCGGGGCGTTCTCCGGGCGCGCCCTGATGAGCGCGCGCGACCGGTTCGCCGCGGCGCAGGACGCGCTCACCACCCTCGCGGAGGACACCGGCGGCCGGGCCTTCTTCGACGCCAACGACTTCAGCGACGTCTTCGCGCGGGTCGTCGAGGACACCACCGCCTACTACCTGCTCGGCTACAGCAGCACGAATCCGGCGCGCGACGGCCGGTATCGCCGGATCCGCGTGGTCCTGACCCGCCCCGACCTCAAAGAAGCGCGGCTCGAGTATCGTCCCGGGTACTTCGCCCCGCGCGATTTCGCCCACAGCGGCCGGGACGACCGCGAGCTCCAGCTCCAGGAATTCCTGCTGTCGGACCTGCCCCCGACCGACTTGCCCGTGCACGCCGCCGCCGGGTACTTCCGCGTCGGCGAGCACCGCTACTTCGTCCCGCTCTGGCTCATCGTCCCCGGCTCCCAGGTGCCGTTTTCGACCTCGGCGACACGAAAGCGGGCCACGCTCGACGTGTTCGGCGTCGTGCGGAACGCGCGGCAGCAGCCGGTCGCCTGGATCCGGGATACCGTGCGGCTCGAGGTGGACCCGTCCCAGAATGTCCGGCGCAAGAACGTCCAGTACGAAACGAGCTTCGAACTCCCCCCTGGGGTCTACCGCCTGAAGGTCGTGGTCCGCGAGGACCGGGACGGAACCGTCGGCTCTCTCGACTCGACGCTAGTGGTGCCCGACGTCACCCAGCAGGCACCGCGCCTCAGCTCGCTGCTCCTCTCCACGCAGCGCGTCCCCGCCCGCCGGCGCGCCGCCGGCCCGCTCGTGCGCGGCGGCGAAGAGCTGGTGGCGAACGTGGCGCGCGTGGTCCCGGCCGGCCAGCCCCTGACGTTCTACTACGAAGTCTACGACCCGCAGCGCGAAACGCCGGCCGGGACCGCTTCGGGGTCGGCCTCCAACGGGTCACCCCGCGTCCTGTCGAGCGTGGCCTGCTACCGCGGAACGCGGCGCGTGTATCAGAGCCCCCTCGTGGAGGCCCGCCAACTCTCGGCCCCCCAACGCGGGGCGGTGCCGATCGAGATCGCGATCCCCCCACACACCCTGAAGCCCGGTCTCTACACCTGCCAGGCTACAGTGATCGACGATGTGGCCGGGAACTTCGCGTTCCCGCGCGTGACCCTGTACGTCACCCGGTGAGCCGACGCGCGCCGCGCCGCGGGCGCCCGGGCACCGCGGCCGCCGGCGGCGCGGTCCGATCAGAAGCGGATCAACACCGTGAAGTGCGTCGCCCACCCGGACAGATCCACCTTCGTGCCCGCGAAGTCCTGCGCCGGGTCGAGATCCGCGCGCGCCCCCTGATACTGCAGCTCGACGCCCGCCGCGAGGGTCCGGCCGACGGGGAACCGGATCCCGCCGAGGACGATCGACCCCGGCACGCTTCCGCTGTCCACGTACGACGCGCGGAAGATGCTGAAGTCGCGGAAGTCGATGAATTCCCCCGTCTCCGCGTAGCGCCAGCTATAGAGGCCCACCCCGGCGCCGACATACGGCTGTACCCCCGTCCGGTGCCCGAACGGCAGAAAGCGTACCGTGGCCGTCACGGGCACGACGCGCAGCTTCAGCTCCTGAGCGACCTCGGTACCGTCGGCGTCCACATAGTCGGCGTACACGCTCGGCACGGCCCGCCGGTGGAAGCCGACGCCCGCGCCCACCTCCAGCCACTCCCCTACTGGGACCAGCCAGTCGCCGCCCAGCGACACCCCGTTGAAGTCCTTCAACTGGAACAGCAGGAAGCTCCGATTCTGAGTGAGCACATCGTCAGGGACGCGCGCGTCCTCGGCGCGCAGCGCGAAGTAGCCCAGGCTCAGACTCACGGCCTGCCCGCCCTGGGCCCGCGCGGGGGCAGGCACCATCATCCCCGCGACCGCCGTTGCGCCCACGATCTGCACCAGCTTGCGCCACATGCCGCACCCCCTGCCTGTCGCGCCGGCCACGGCCGGTGTGCCCGATTCGCCCTTCAGCGCCTCCGCCCGCCAGGCGCCCCGCGCCGCCGGGCCGTCGCGCCGCACCCGGCGGTCCCTGCCGGCGCCGCCACGGCTGCTGCGCCGTGCCACGGACGAGACGGCGCCGCGCGTGCGGTCGGCGTCCGCGTGGGCGACCGCCGGGAGGAGGCGGAGCATGAACGATGCCAGCGCTCTCGTCCGTCCGCCCGGGGAAATTCCCCGACAGGCGCGGCGCCACCCGCTCGCTCTGTCCTTGCGAGATATCAGCTTCGTCCGCGGCGGCGAACGCCGCCCGGCGGGGGCCGCGCCGCAGCGCCGCGCTCACCCTTGTCCCGCCTCGAACGCCCGGATGGTCGCGAGCATCTCGTCGTGGATGCGGCCGTTCGAGGCGACCGCGGTCCCGTGCCGCGGGGCGAACGGCTCGCCGGCGAACGTCGTGACGCGCCCGCCGGCCTCCTCCACGAGCAGCGCGGCGGCGGCGGTGTCCCACGGGTGCAACCGCTGCTCCCAGAAGCCGTCGAGCCGGCCCGCCGCCACGTAGCAGAGGTCGAGCGCCGCCGACCCCAGCCGGCGGACGGCCCGCGCGCGGCGGACGAAGGCGCCGAACAGTCCCAGCACCTCGTCGGCGGTCTCGTGGATGTTGTAGGGAAATCCCGTGCAGAGCAGCGCGTCGATCAGAGCGCTCGCCTCCGAGACGGCGATCGGCGCGCCGTTCAGGCGCGCGCCCTGTCCCCGTTCGGCCGTGAAGAGCTCGCGCCGGGTCGCATCGTACACGGCCCCGACCAGCACGGTGCCTTCGAACTCCAGGGCCAGCGACGCACAGAAAATCGGCAGCCCGTGGGTGAAGTTCGTCGTCCCGTCGAGCGGGTCGAAGATCCAGCAGTAGGGCGAGCCCGCCCCGCCTTCCTCGCGCGCCGTCTCCTCGGCGAGCACCCGATGGCCGGGAAATCGTTCCGCGATGATCGCCCGGCCCATCCGCTCCACCGCGAGGTCGACTTCCGTCACCAGGTCGACGGCGCCCTTCTTGTCGACCCTGAAGGCTTTCCCGAAGTGCGCCATCTGCAGCTCCCCGGCGCGGACCACGACCTCGACGGCCGTGGCGAGGAAGCGCGGGTCTGGCGGGGTCGACGGATCGGGCCGGGAGCGCGTCATGAGGGTGGGGCGGCTAGGCGAGCTTCTTGACCATCCGGACTTCCATACCGCCGGCCGGCGTGCGGGTCAGGACCACCTCGTCCATGAAGCTGCGCATGAAGAAGAGGCCGCGGCCCGTGGACTTCAACAGATTCTCGGGTTCGAGCGGACTGCCCACGGTCGCCGGGTCGAAGCCCTCGCCCTGGTCGACCACGCGCACCACGAGCGCCGTGGGCGTGGCGGGCGGCTCCAGGGCGAACTCGACGGTCACCTGCTTGACCGGGTCCTCGCGGTTGCCATGCTTGATGGCGTTGATGACCGACTCCCGCACCGCCACCCCGATCCAGTGGATGCTGTCGTCGTCGAGCCCGGCGAGCCGTCCCATGCGGTCGGAGACGACCTGCACCAGGTCGAGCATGTCGAAGCTGCTCTGGATTTCGAGGCGTACCACCTCGCCGTTCATCCGCATGGGCGCAGGCGTCTCAATAGCACACCCCGGGGCGGCGCTTCAACGCCCGGGTGCCTGCTCTCAATGTTATAGTGCCTCCGATGCCGTCGCTCACCGCCGCGATCGTCCAGCCGGCCCGGCGTCTCGCTGGCCGCGTGCGCGTGCCGGGCGACAAGTCCATTTCGCACCGCTACGGGCTGCTCGCGGCGCTCGGCGCGGGCCGCTCGCGCTTCGCCGGGTTCGCTCCCGGGGCCGACGCCTCCGCCACGCTCGCGTGTCTCCGGCGCCTCGGCGTGGACATCCTCGAGACCTGGACGCCGGCGAACGGCCGACTCGTGGAGATCGCCGGCCGCGGCCTGCGGGGCCTCGCACCTCCAGACGATGTGCTCGACGCGGCGAACTCGGGCACGACCCTGCGGCTGCTGGCGGGCGTCCTTGCCGCGCACCCGTTCTCGAGCACGATCACGGGCGACGCGTCCCTTCGCCGGCGGCCGATGCGGCGGGTCATCGACCCCCTCGTGTGCATGGGCGCGCGCATTGCGTCCCACGAGGGGCACCCGCCCCTGACGGTGCACGGCGGCGCGCTCCGGGGCATTGCCTGGCGGCCGGCGGTCCCGAGCGCCCAGGTCAAAAGCGCCATCCTGTTGGCGGGGTTGCACGCCGAGGGACGAACGGAGGTGGAGGAACCCGCGCCCACGCGGGATCATACGGAGCGCGCCATCGAGGCGTTCGGGGCCACCGTCCGGGTCACGGGACGCACGGTCAGCCTGGAGGGAGGCCAGCCCCTGCGCCCCCTGACCGCCCGCGTCCCAGGTGACTTCTCGTCGGCGGCGTTCTGGTTCGTGGCCGCGGCCGGACTGCCCGGCTCCGACATCGAGGTGGTCGACGTCGGTCTGAACCCGACGCGCACGGCGCTGCTCGACGTCCTGCGGCGCGCGGGAGCGCGGGTCGACGTAGCCGTGACCGGGGAGGAGGCCGGCGAGCCGATCGGAACGGTGCGGGTGCGCCACCAGGAGCTGCGACCGATCGAGATTCTCCCGGCGGAGGTGCCGGGGCTCATCGACGAGCTCCCGGCGCTGGCGGCGCTCGCCACGCACGGCGGCGGTCTCCGGGTGACCGGGGCCGGCGAGTTGCGCATCAAGGAGAGCGACCGCATCAGCGCCCTGGTCGCCGGCCTGCGCGCGCTCGGCGCCGGGGCGGACGAGCTGGCTGACGGTTTCGAGATCGCGGGTGACCGCCGGTTGCGCGGCGGCCGGGCCGACGCGGCGGGCGACCACCGGCTCGCCATGGCCTTCGCCGTCGCCGCCCTCGGCGCCGAAACCGCGTCCGCGATCGAGGGCGCCGAGGCCGTCGAGGTGTCCTATCCCGGGTTTTTCGCCGTGCTCGAGGCGCTGTACGCGTGAGGGCGGACAAGATCTATCTGGTCGGCTTCATGGCCGCGGGCAAATCGAGCCTCGCCCGCGCCCTGGGAGCGCGGCTCGGCTGGCGGGTCGAGGACATCGATGAGCTCATCGAGGCGCGCGAGGGCATGGCGATCGCGGACATCTTCGCGCGCCACGGCGAACCGTACTTCCGCGGCGTCGAGAAGGCCGTCCTGCGGCTCGTCGTCCCGCTGCGCTACGCCGTGGTGGCCACCGGCGGCGGCACCTTCATGGACCCCGAGAATCGGGCCCTCATCAAACAGGACGGCGTCTCGATCTGGGTCGACGTGCCGTTCGAGGAGCTGCTGGCGCGCCTGCCCACGGATGGCCGCCGGCCCCTCGCCGCCGACCGCGCCCAGCTCGAGCGCCTGTTCCTCGTGCGCCGGGTGGCCTACGAAGAAGCGGACCTGCGCCTCGACGCCGGCCGCGCGCCCATCGGCGAGCTGGTCGACCGCGTGGTCGAATGGCTGGATCGATGCGTTACTTGATCCTGAGCGACGTCCACGGCAACCGGCAGGCGCTCGAAGCCGTCCTCGAGGCCGTCCCCCCGTCCGACTACGACCGCCTGCTCGTCCTGGGGGACCTCGTCGGCTACGGGGCGGACCCGAACTTCGTCGTCGAACGCGTGCGGGCGCTCGACCCGCTCGCGATCGTGCGGGGGAACCACGACAAGGTCGCGTGCGGCCTCGAGTCCGCCGAGGATTTCACGCCCCTGGCGCGCGAGGCCGCCGCGTGGACGGCCGCCGCGTTGACGCCGGAGAACCGCGCCTACCTGTGTGCGCTTCCCGCGGGCCCGCGCCGGGTGTCGGGGGTCGTCGAGATTTGCCACGGCTCGCCCGTCCACGAGGACGCCTACGTCGTCGATGCGACCGACGCCCTCGACGCCTTCGCGGCGGCCCGGGCGCCGGTCTGCCTCTTCGGCCACACGCATCTGGCGGTGGTCTTCGATTACGGAAACGCCCGCCTGTCGGTGCACGTCCCGAGCCGGGACGGCGGTCTGACGGTGGCCCTGGCGCCGGACCGCCGCTATTTGATCAATCCCGGGTCGGTGGGGCAACCCCGGGACGGCGACCCGCGGGCCGCCTTCGCGATCTTGGACGAGGACAGCGCGCGTGTCGAGCTGCGGCGTACCGCGTATCCGGTCGAAGAGGCGCAGGCGGCCATTCTGGCGGCGGGCCTTCCCCCGCTGCTCGCGCACCGCCTCGCCGCCGGCCGCTGAGTCGAAGCGCCGAGCTCCTGGAGGGCTGCCTCCACCGAGTCAAACCCGGGCCGCGGTCGTCCGGGCCGCCTTCAGGCGTCAGGCTCGGGCGCCCGGGCCTGCCGGCGCGCGTGCTCCTCGCGACGCCGCAGCTCCGCCGCGAACTGGTCGCGCGCGGCGCGCGAGGCCAGGATCCAGCCGATCACGATCCCGACCAGGAGGACCGCGGGAATGTAGATGAAGTGGGCAGCGGTCATCTCGCCCATTCAGTCCCTCCGCCCGCCGCCGTCGAGACGCCGGGCCACGTCGGCGATCTCGCGTTCGAGCTTGCCGAGCCGCCGCCACACGGCCCACAGGTAGCCGAACACCGCCAGCCAGGCGAACGCGTAGGCGGCGACGAGCAGCGGCGCCGCCGGCAGGGCGTCGCTCGGCGGCAACTGCTCCACCGGCACGAACTCCTCCTGCGCCCGCGGCGGCTGGGGCCCGGCCGCGGCGTCGGCGGCGACGGGCCTGCCCGTCGCGAGGAGTCCGGCCACCAGCACGAACGCGAGCCACGACGCTCCGCGCATCGATCCTCCTTCCCTCACTCGTCCAGCTCGAGATACAGCGTCTCGAGGCGCGCGCGGGCATCTTCGAGACGCACCCGCACCGCGAGCACCAGCGCGTACAGCAGCAGAAAGGCGACGGCCGACCACCAGAAGGCGCCGCGCATCCCCGGCGCCAGGGTCATGACGACCCGGGTCGTCGGATGGATCGTCCGCCACAGATTGACCGACCAGTAGACGAACGGCACGTTCGCCATGCCGAAGAGCGCCACCCCCGCCGCGAGGCGCTCGGCTCCCGGGCCGCCGTAGCGCCGCAGGAGGAGGTAGGCGAGAAAAATCATCCACAAGACGAGCGTTGAGGTCAGGCGAGCGTCCCATTGCCACCAGACGCCCCAGGCCTTGCGCGCCCAGAGCGGACCGGTGACGAGCACGATCAGCCCGAAGAGCACGGCGAGCTCGGCGGCGGCCAGGGCCACGCGGTCGGCGCGGGCGCGGCGGCCGAACAGAAACCAAGCGCTCGCGAGCCCACACACCAGTGCCGAGACGAACATGGCCATGGCCGCCGGCACGTGGAAATAGAAGATCTTCTGCACCAGCCCCATGGTCGCTTCGTACGGGGCGGCAGCGATCCAGAGCGGCGCCGCGGCGAACATGACCGCGGCGGCCACGAGCGAGAGGCCGAACAGGCGGGTCGACATCGGCGGCTCCTCGTCAGTCCGTCATGACCGGCTCGAAGGTCCACAGCGCCAGCGTCAGGAACACGGCGTCGAAAAACACGAGCATCGTCAGCCACAGCCGCGCCATCGCCGCGTCCGCCTCCGGCTGGAAGAGGGCGGCCGTCCCGCGCACGCCCGCGATCAGGACCGGGACGGTGATCGGGTAGAGCAGAATCGGCAGGAGCACATCGCGGCTCCGCGCGCGGACGAGCATGGCGGCGAACAGGGTGCCGACCGCGGCGAACCCGACCGTGCCCGCCGCCAGAAGGGCGGCGAGCAGCAGCGGCTGCGCGAAAATCGGCGCCTGGAAGAGCAGGCCGACCAGCGGGACGACCACCACCTCAATGGCCCCCATCAACGCGACCAGCCCGAGCAGCTTGCCGGCATAGATCGCCGGCCGGTCGGCTGGGGCCATCAGGAGCGCCCGCAGGGTCTCGGTCTGGCGCTCGCGCTCGAAGGTCCGCCCGAGGGCGAGCGTGCCGGAAAACGCGAGGCTGATCCACAGGATACCGGCGGCCGCGTCCTCGAGGGGCCGCCCCTCGCGGACGAAGCTGAAGGCGAAAACCAACACGCATGCGACGGCGAAAAACAGCGTGGTGTCGAGGATCTCGCGGCTGCGGACCTCGATGGTGAAGTCCTTCCGCGCGATGAGCCAGGCCGTCCGGATGAACGCGCCCATCAGCTCCTCAAGGCCAGCCGGTACCGTTCCCGCAGCGCGCCGGCCGCCGGCCCGACGTCGACGAGCCGTCCCTCGCGCAACACCGCCACGCGGTCGATCACGCCGTCGACCGTTTCGAGGTCGTGCGTCGCCACCACGACGATCGCCCCGCGCCCCTTGAGCTCCCGCAACCGTTCGAGCAACCCTGTTGTCGCGCGGTCGTCCAGGCCCGTGAACGGCTCGTCGAGCAGCACGAGCCTGGGCTCGTGCACGAGGGCGCGCTCGAGCGCGAGCCGCTGGCGCATCCCCCGCGAATAGCCGGCGACGACCTCGTCCGCGCGGTCGGCGAGGCCGGCCCGCGCCAGCGCCTCGGCCGCCCGCCGCGCCGGGTCCGCCACCCCGTACAGCCGCGCGAAAAACTCGAGATTCTCCCGCGCCGTCAGCTCCGGGTACAGGTGCAGATCGTGGGCGAGCAACCCGATGCGCCCCCGCAGCGCCGCCCCCGCTGACCGCGCCGTGTGCTCCCCGTACCGAACCTCGCCGCTCGTCGGCGCCAGCAGTGTCGCCACGATGGCCAGCAGGGTCGACTTGCCCGCGCCGTTCGGCCCGATGAGGCCCAGGATCTCCCCCGCGCTGCACGCGAGCGACACGCGCGCCAGCGCTCGACGCCGCCCGAAGTGCCGCGAAACCTCCGAGAGGGTGAGTCGCGTGAAGTCCACGCCCGCGCCCGTCAGCCGCCGCCGCCCGCCGTCACGCCGCCAGCCCTTCGTCCAGCGCGTCGTAGACCTGCTCGAGCGCGGTCACGAGCTCCTGCCGCCTCGCGCGGTACCGGCCCTCCTCCACCGCCCCGGCCCGATGGGCCTCCTCCAGGCGCACCAGCTCCTGGAACAGGCGGTCCCGGCGCTCCCGAAGCGCCCGCCGCTCCGCCTCGAGACGGCCGGCCCCGTCCCCGGCACCGACCGCGGCCCACGCCCCGGCGGCGAGCACCGCCACCGCCAGGATCAACGCGACCGTCCGCGGCCAGCGAGCCCGCGTCGGCAAACCGGTGAGGGTGAAGCTCAGGGTCTCGCCCGCGCCGAGCGCGGGCCCGGTCGCCACCAGATAGACCGTGCCCTCCGCGGGCATGTCGCCGTGGTTCGACATCTGCGGAGACGTCAGGTGCATGGACCCCACTTTCTCCGCCACGATGGCCACCGCGTCCAGCGCCGCGGGCAACCGCTGCTTGACCGTCACCTCCGACCCGCGATACGGCAACTGATACGCCAGTTGCACCACCGTCGTGCCGGCGGGAAACGGCCCCGTCACCGTCAGGCGCCCTCCCCGGACCGTCGCGAGCGGACTCGATCCCTCGAGCAACGTCGCGCCGCGGGCCTCCGGCGGCAGCTCGAACACGAGCGGATCGTGCGCTACCGGCGCCGCGCCGGGGTTCACGATGTGCAACAGGTAAAACACCGCCAGCTCGTCGTCGTTGAATTCGACGATGAACTGCGTGTCCCGCCCGAGGCGGACGGCGCCCGCCTGCGGCGCGGCGGCCCCCGCCCCCGCCGAAGTAGACGCGGCGGGACCCGCACTTTCACTCGAGTCCGGCCCGGTCGGCGCGCCGCCCCCGCCGGCCGGCGCCACCAGCAGGACGCGCACCCCTCCCGCCGCCGGCACCGGAAACGTCTCCGAGGTCAGGCGGGTTCCGTCCACGACCGCCACAGCATGGACGCGCGTCCCCGGCGCGAGACCCGAGAAGTGTGCCCGTCCTTCCTGGTCCGTCGTGGCGGTCAGGACCGCCGGCCCCCCGTGCAGCTCGACCGTCTGGCCGGACACGTTGCTGGAGATATCCCCGCGCACGACCCGGACCGTGACGGTCCCCGTCGGTAGGTCCGCCGCCGGCAGCGGCACGCCGGACATCTGCGCCGCGTTCGGCATCTGGCCGGCCGTGAGGCGCGCCCCGAGCCCGCACATAGTGACGAGCGCCGCCAGGAGGGCGCCCGCGAATGTTCCGCGAGTACGCGAGCGGGAGATCGAAGGACGCGCGGTCATGAGGTCACGCCTTCACGCGCCCGAGGCCGCCGCCGGGTCGACCCGCGCGCCGCACTGTTTGCAAAACCGCGCATCGGCGTCGTTCGGCGTGCCGCATGCCGGGCATCGGCGCGCGCCGGTCGCCACAGGCGCCGCGCGCGGCGCCTCGATGCCGGGCCGCGCGGGGGCCGGGCCGAGGCGGGCGAGCAGCTCGCGCTCGATAAGCTCGCGGTAGCCGCGCGCCGGCCCGTCGAGCTGCTTCATCAGGGCCACGGCCCTGGCCCGCAGCCGGGCGACCATCTCGTCGAAGTCCCGCGCCGAGACCTTGCCCATGGCGCGATCGAATTCGAGCTCCTTGATCGCCCGCAACACCAGTGCCTTTTCACGCTCGAGGCCCGCGCGGCTCCGGGTCCCCACGCCGTCGGCCGCCGCTTTCAGCTCGCCGCCCACGAGCGGCGCGACCGTCCGGAACACGCCCAGCCCGGCGGCTCCGGCCGCCCCGATCGTCAAGCTGAGGAGCACGAGGTGCTCGGGAGCGGCGCCGTGGGAGAGAACCACCGCCGCGGTCGCGGCGACGAGCGACGCCAGCACGAAGAAGTGCCACGGCCGGAAACCCCCGTTCGGCGGTGGGCCGGCGGGGTCCGGTCGCGGCGCGCGCCCTTCGAGGGCGGCGGTTCCAGCAGCACGCGTGCGTCGGTGGGCCATGGTCGCTCCCGCCGCCTCAGTCCAGCTCCCGCAGTTCCTCGTCCAGCCGCGCCTGCAGTGCCTCGTCGGCCGCGACCGGCTGGGCCGCCGCTGGCGCCGCGACCCGCGCCCGTCGCGCCCAGCTCACCGCCACCGCGCCGACCAGCAGCGCCCCGGCTCCCCCGAGGGCGTACGGCAGCAGCCACGCGAGGCGGTTGAAGCCGCGGTCGATCGGCATGGCGAGCGGTTCCTGGCTGCCGTACTTGCGAATGTAGTACTGCAGCACCTCGTCCTTGGTGAGGCCTTGCCGCACCAACCCAGCGATCTCTTCCCGCATCTGCGCGGCATAGCCGCACGTGCACTCGCCCACGAGCTGTCGCCCGCAGGTGCCGCACATGCAGATGATCGAGCGCTGGAGTTCTTTTTCCAGCGCACTGCGCGGGGCCACCGGGACCGCCGCCGCGCTCTCGACATGCTGTGCGCGCACCGCGCCCGCCGTCAGGCCGAGCATCAGCAGGACGAGACCCGCGGTCACGGCGCCCGCGGGGACCCGGGCCGTCGCGAACGCCAGGGCCCGCTCGGGGAGCAACGCGATGCCCGTCCCGACGACCAGGACGCCGAAGCCGAACCAGATCCAGTTGACCAGCGGGTTGACCACGACCTGGAAGGTGGCCGACTGGGTCTGCAGCTCGTAGCCGGCCAGCACGAGATAGAGGTCCTCGCTCAGGCTCCGATTGATCGCCACCTCGGTCGTCGGCTGGTCTTCGTGCTTGCGGAAAAACCACTTCGCCGGGCGCATCACCCCGATGGGCTCGCCGTCCTTGAACGCGGTGACGCGTCCCGTCACCATCTGCTTCTGCCCATCGTCGGTGACCTCGAGGGCGTCGTAGCGCACCGTGAAGCGGCCCACTTCGGCCTGCTGGCCCGGCTTGAGCAGCACCTGCTCGTCGAGCTTGTAGCCCTCGCCGGCGAACCCGAGGAACATGAGGACGATGCCCAGGTGCACGATGTAGCCGCCGTAGCGCCGGCGCGAGCGGGCGACGAGCCCGATGAGCGCCGTGAGCAGGTCCGTGCCGGTCGACCGCCGCCGCACGCGCGCCCCGCGGGCGAACTCCTGGACGATCGTGGCGGCCACGAACGCGCACAGCGCGAAGCACAAGCCGGACGACCACACGCGGAAGCCCAGCGCGTAGACCGCGACGCCCGTGGCGAGGCCGGTCGCGACCGGCCAGAGGAACTGGTACCGCAGGTTCGACAGCGTCGACTTGCGCCACGCGAGCAGCGGGCCGACCCCGGTCAGGGCCAGAATGGCGAGCCCCACCGGCAGCATCCACTTGTTGAAGAACGGCGGCCCCACCGTCAGGCGTTCGCCGACGAGCGCTTCGGCGAGCGTCGGGAACATCGTGGCGAACAGGACGAAGAACGCCGCGAAGAGGAGAATCCAGTTGTTCGCGAGGAACGCCGCCTCGCGCGACACCCACGAGTCGAGCTCGTGCCGGGCCTGGAGTAGCGGGAGCCGCCAGATGACGAGCCCGAAGCTGAACGTCAGGATGCCCGCCATGAACAGCGTGAACATCCACGCCAGCTCGCGGTCTTCACCGAAGGCGTGCACCGACTGCACGACCCCCGACCGCGTCATGAACGTGCCGAAAATCGTCAGGAAGAACGTGACGATCACGAGCGTCACGTTCCAGACCTTCAGCATGCCGCGGCGTTCCTGGACCATCACGGAGTGCAGGAACGCCGTCGCCGTGAACCACGGCAGCAGCCCGGCGTTCTCGACCGGGTCCCATCCCCAGTAGCCGCCCCACCCCAGTTCCTCGTACGCCCAGAGCATGCCGAGCACGAGCCCCAGCGACAGGAACAGCCACCCAACCATCGTCCAGCGCCGCACCGCGCGCAGCCAGGCGTCGTCGAGGTAGCCGGTGACGAGCGCCGCGATGCCGAACGCGTACGGAATCGTCATGGCCACGAACCCGACGTAGAGCGACGGCGGGTGCACGACCATGTAGAAATTCTGGAGCAGCGGATTGAGGCCGCGGCCGTCGGCGGGCGCCCCGGTCAGGTAGGTCTCGAACGGGTTGTTGTGAACCACCATCAGCAAGATGAAGAACATCTGCACCGCGGCGATGGTGGCCACCACGTACGGCACGAGCTCGCGGTGCCGCTCGCGGTTGACGAACACGGCCAGCGACCCGAACACCGACAGCAGGAACACCCAGAAGAGGATCGAACCGTCGAGGCCGCCCCAGTACGCCGTGATCTTGTAGAAGAGCGGCATCGCCAAATCCGAATACCGCTGGACGTACTTGATGGTGTAGTCGCCGGTGACGAACGCGTGCACGATGATCCCCGACGCCACCGCCAGCAGGGCGGCCGTCAGGTACAGGGCCCCGACCCCGCTCTTCACCAAGCGCAGCGACCGCCGCCGCGCGCCGGCGACCGACGCCGCCACAGCGTAGGCCGACACCACGAAGGCGGCCAGCAGCACGAAGGTTCCCAGTCCGGCCATGCTCCAGACTCCGCGCGCAGCGCTTCACCCCCGCGACCGCGTCGCGCCAGGTGGCGTGCGATTCGACCCGTGACGACCCAGGCGCGCGGCGCGTCCCCTCAGCCGCCCGACCGCCGCTGGGGCTCGTACTTCGACGGGCACTTCGCCATGACCCCGTTGGGGTCCACGACAAAGCCGTCCGGCCCCAACCGCCCCTTGACGACCACTTCCGCGCCGCCCTTGAAGGTGTCCGGCACGACGCCGGTATAGCGTGCCGGCACGACCGCCCCGTTGTTCTCGATCTGGAAGCGGTACTCCAGGGAATCCCGCTTCCGCAGGACCGAATTCTCGACCACGAAGCCGTGGAGCTGGAGGCGCTTGCCGTACCACGCCTCCGGATTCGCCATGACCTCGTCCACGTGCTTGTAGTACTCCGTGCCCTCCCGGAGCGTCGAGTACAGCAAGCCGCCGAAGGCGAGGGCCAGCACCACGGTCGTCAGGCCGATCTTGATAGCTCGTTGTCTCATAAGGGGTTGTCAACAGATGTCGCCTCAGGATACCCCGCGGCGTCCAGCCGGTCAACCGAGCGCTCGAAGGAGCCGATAGACCGTCGCCACCGGCAGGCCGACCACATTCGCGTACGACCCTTCGATGCGGTCCACGAACCGCGAGGCCAACCCCTGCACCGCGTACGCGCCGGCCTTGTCCCGCGGTTCACCCGAGGCCACGTACCAGGCCACCTCCTCCTCCGTGAGGGGCAAGAAGTGTACCGTCGTCCGTTCGACCGCCGTCAGGGTCCGGTCGGCGGTTCGGACGGCCACGCCCGTGAGGACCTCGTGCGGCCGGCCCGAGAGCCGTTTGAGCATGTCCATGGCCTCGTCGTCGCTGGATGGCTTGCCCAGGATGGTTCCGTCCACGAGCACAACCGTGTCCGCCGCAAGCACCACGGTGCCGGGATCTCGGCACTCGACGCAGGCGGCTTTCTCCCGCGCGGCCCGTTCGACGAACGCCTCCGGGGTTTCGCCCGGGCGCGGGCGCTCGTCGATCTCCGGTGGTAAGACCTCGAAGCGGAAGCCCGCCGCGGCGAGCAGCTCGGCCCGCCGGGGCGAGGCCGAGGCGAGAATCAGCCGCATCCCCTCATGATACCGGTTCCTCCGCTGCCGCCCCGCCCGGTGAAGAGCGGCAACCCCCTGCGCCCTCTTCACGGCGCCAGCCTGCGAACCCGTGATCCTTGGCACGCGCCGTGGCGCCGATTCGGGGTAGACTCGACGAACCGGGTCGGGAGACGGCCCGCGCCCATGACACCGGTCAAGCAGCTCGCCACCTCGACGGTCGCCGCCGCGCTTCGCAATCAGCCGCTTTCTCCCGCCAAGGTCCGGTTCGCGTGGGAGCTGGCAGCCGGGCGCCCCATGGCGCGCGCGGCCGAGCCGGCCGTCGATTCGGCGGGCACGGTCGTGCTGCGCGTCACCGACGCGCGCTGGGCGCGCGAGATCGCCCGGGCGCAGCCGATTCTCCTCGAGCGCCTGCGGGCGTGGCTCGGCCCCGACGTGCAGGTGCGCGTCGACCTCCCCGGGCCCTGACGGCCCGGCTCAACCGGAGGACTGAATCGATGCAGGACGCCGTCATCGTGAGCGCCGCCCGCGTGCCGACGGGCAAGTTTCTCGGCGCCCTCAAGACCTTCAGCGCCCCCGAGCTGGGCGCGCTCGCCGTCCGGGAGGCGGTCCGGCGCGCGGGGATCGAGCCGGGGGAGGTCGACGAGTGCATCATGGGCAACGTCATTTCGGCCGGCCTCGGGCAGAACCCCGCGCGTCAGGCCGCTCTTCGAGCCGGGCTGCCGCACGAAGTGGCCGCCCTGACGGTCAACAAGGTGTGCGGCTCGGGCCTCAAAGCGGTCATGCTCGCCGCGCAGGCGATCGCCGCCGGCGACGCCGAGGTCGTGGTGGCCGGCGGGATGGAATCGATGAGCAACGCACCCTACCTGCTGCCCCGCATGCGTGAAGGCCTGCGCCTCGGCGACGGCCAGGTCGTCGACGCCATGATCCACGACGGGCTCTGGTGCAGCTTCGAGCAGTGCCACATGGGCATGACGGGCGAGGTGGTGGCGGCGGAGTACCACGTGAGCCGCGAGGAGCAGGATCGGTACGCCCTCGAAAGCCACCGCAAGGCGGCGCGGGCGACCCGCGAGGGCTGGTTCCGCGACGAGATCGTGCCGGTCACGATCCCTCAGAAGAAAGGCGACCCGGTCGTCGTGGACCGCGACGAGCCGATTCGCGAGGACACCTCGCTCGAGGCGCTGGCGAAGCTGCAGCCCGCCTTCACGCCCGGCGGGACCGTGACCGCTGGCAACGCTCCGGGCGTCAACGACGGCGCCGCCGCGCTCGTCGTCATGGCGGCCGAGCGCGCGCGGGCGCGGGGGCTCGCGCCGCTCGCCCGGATCGCCGGCCAGGCGGTCAGCGGACTGCCGCCCCGCCTCGTCCTGATGACGCCGGTCGAGGCCGTCAGGAAGCTCCTGCGCAAGGTCGGCTGGCGGCTCGACCAGGTGGACCTGGTGGAACTGAACGAAGCGTTCGCCGCGCAAGCCGTGGCGGTCATCCGCGAGCTCGGGCTGGACCCGGCGCGCGTGAACGTCCACGGCGGCGCCGTCGCCCTCGGGCACCCGATCGGCGCGTCAGGCGCGCGTATCCTCACGACGCTGCTCTACGCGATGCAGCGCCGCGGGGCCGTTCGCGGCATCGCCACGCTCTGCCTCGGCGGCGGTAACGGCGTGGCCCTCGCCGTCGAACGGGTCTGAACACCCCCGGAGACCTGACCCTCCGGGGCGCACGGCGGCGCCGACGGCCCCGGGCGCCGCGCCGGTCGCGGCGCTCGAGGCGCGCCGCACCGGCGTCGAGGCAGCACCGTCGCGGAGGATTCCACATGTCGTACTCCTCGCCATCGGCATCGACTTCGCCCTCGCCTTCCCCTTCACTCCCGCTCGCGATCCGCACCATCGGGGTGGTGGGCGCCGGCACGATGGGCAGCGGGATCGGGCAGGTGTTCGCGCAAGCCGGGTTCCACGTGCGCCTGGTCGACACCGTTCCGGCCGCGCTCGACCGCGCGCGCGCCACGATCGAAAAGAGCCTGGGCAAGTTCGTCGAGAAGGGCAAGCTGTCGCCCGCCGAACGGGACCACACCCTCGAGCGCCTGGCCTTCGGCGGAACCCTCGACGACCTCGCCGCCGCGGACTTCATCGTCGAGGCCATCGTGGAAGAGGCCCGCGCCAAGCGGGAGCTGTTCCGCGAGCTCGACGGACGGGCGCGCCCGGACGTCATTCTCGCCTCGAACACCTCGTCCATCTCCATCACCCTGCTCGGCGCGGCAACCAGACGGCCCGACCGGGTGGTCGGCATGCACTTCATGAACCCCGTGCCCCTCATGGGGCTCGTCGAACTCGTGCGCGGACAGGTGACGTCCGCTGACACCATGGGCGTCGCCCGCGAGTTGTGCGCGCGGCTCGGGAAGACCGCGGTCGAGGCCGCCGACTATCCGGGATTCATCTCGAACCGCATCCTGATGCCGATGATCAACGAGGCGATCTACGCCCTCATGGAGGGCGTCGGGTCGGCCGAAGCTATCGACACCGTCATGCGCCTCGGGATGAACCATCCGATGGGGCCCCTGGCGCTCGCGGATCTGATCGGCCTCGACGTGTGCCTCGCGATTCTCGAGGTGCTCCATCAGGGGCTGGGCGATCCCAAGTACCGGCCGTGCCCGCTGCTCAGACGGATGGTGGCCGCCGGACACCTCGGCCGCAAGACCGGCCGCGGCTTCTACCCCTACGACGCGCGATAGTCGGCCCGCGCGTCTCGTGCGACTTGAGCGCGCTCGGCGCCGGCCGGCGCGCCCCGCCGCGCGCGCCACCGCCAGATCAGGCCCACGAAGGGACCGAGCAGCGCGACCTCCCGGAGGACCGCCTGGAGGTTGTGCGCGACGAAGCCGGCACGCCCGACCTCCCGCCAGATGGCCATGAACCAGTGCCGGTCCGACTGATAGAAGTCACCGCTGAACGGCCACAGCGCCATCACGCCGATAGGCGGCACCGTATCGCTCCCCAGCCAGTCGAGGACGATGTGGGAGCCGTAAGCCGCGGCCGCTGCGAGGGCCCAGCGCAGGCGCCCGCGGGTGATCAGCCAGGCGATCGCGGCGACGAGCACGGCGGCCCCGACGCTGTGGCTCTCGTAGTTGTGCCGGTCGATCAAGAAGTCGAGGTCGGCCATCGCGCCGAGCGCTCCGAACACGACGGCCTGACGGCCCCACCAGTGCCGCCGGTCGTCCAGCCAGGCGGCGACGCGGCCGACCTCGGCGCGCCGTGCCGGCGGCGAGTGGGCGGCGCTGGCCGCTGATGGCTCCGGGGCGAGCAGCCCCCCTGCCAGGAGGCCGCCGAGCGCATGGCCGAGAGGACTGGGCACGCCACGACGTTATCAACCGAGCGCCTCGAGAATCAACGCCCGCCGGATCCGCGCCGGACGTACTGGCTGCGGAAACTGCGCAGGACGCGGCCCCGACGGAGCGCAGTTTCTGCCTGGACAGCCCCACAGGGGCGAAAGTGCAAAATATCGTAATTCGTTGACTGGACATGTGATACATTCACGCTGGCCCGGATTTTCGCTTGACTTGCGCCTGGTACGCTCCTAGAATGCACGACAGTCCGCTGGCCGTCCGGTTCCCCCAAGTGCGTCGTGTTCGACGGGAGGTGGGGCTGGCCGTCCGGCGACGGGTCTTCCCGCGAGGTGGTCATGGCAGACGAGCGTCCGGATCGTGAGCGACTGAAGGCCGTGGAGCTGGCCGTCGGTCAGATCGAGAAGCAGTTCGGCAAAGGGTCCATCATGCGCCTGGGCCAGAAGGAGGCGGTCGCGCCGGTGCCGGTCATTCCCACGGGCGCCATCAGCCTCGACTGGGCGCTCGGGGTCGGCGGGATGCCCCGCGGGCGGGTGGTCGAGATTTTCGGCCCCGAGGCGTCGGGCAAGACGACGCTCGCCCTGCAGGTCATTGCGCAGGCGCAGCAGGCCGGGGGGCTGGCGGCCTTCATCGACGCGGAGCACGCCCTGGACGCGCAGTATGCGCGCAAGCTCGGCGTCGACCTCGACAACCTGCTCGTGTCCCAGCCCGACAACGGCGAGCAGGCGCTCGAGATCGTCGAGGTGCTCGTCCGCTCGGGCGGCGTCGATGTCGTGGTGGTCGACTCGGTGGCGGCCCTCGTGCCGCGGGCGGAGATCGAGGGTGAGATGGGCGATGCGCAGGTCGGGTTGCAGGCGCGCTTGATGTCGCAGGCGCTGCGCAAGCTGACCGGCGTGGTGTCGAAGTCGAAGACCTGTCTCATTTTTATCAACCAGCTCCGGGAGAAGATCGGGGTCATGTTCGGGAATCCCGAGACCACGACCGGCGGGCGCGCGCTGAAGTTCTATGCGTCGGTGCGGATCGACATCCGGCGGGTCGGCTCCATCAAGGACGGCGACCAGGTCGTGGGGGGCCGCACGCGGGTGAAGATCGTCAAGAACAAAGTCGCGCCGCCGTTCCGCGAAGCCGAGTTCGACGTCATGTATGGCGAGGGCATTTCGAAGGAGGGGGATCTGCTCGACCTGGCGGTCGACCGGCGCATCATCGAGAAGAGCGGGACGTGGTTCGCCTACGGCGGCGAGCGCCTAGGGCAGGGCCGGGAAAACGCGAAGGCGTTTCTCAAGCAGAACCCGGACATCTTCAAGGCGATCGAGGAGCGGTTGCGCAAGGAGCTGGGCCTGACGCCGGTGACCGAGAGCGCGGCGGTCTGAGGAGGCGCTGCGCGGCCTATTCCTCGCGGGGGCGCTCGGGGCTCGGCGCGGGGGTGCTCGCCGGTGGCGGCGGGCTCGGCCGCGGGTTCGGGCCGGAGCGCACGATCACGAGTACCTCGCCCGGTCGGATCAGGCCGAGGTCGCGGCGCGCGAGGGCCTCGATGGCGGCGGCGTCCTGGCGGAGCCGGTCGGCCTGGGCGCGGAGGTGGAGGTTCTCCTTCTGCAGTGTGGCGATCTCGGCCCGCAGGGCGCGCTCGGCCTCTCGCGCCTCTGCGCGTTGGAGCAGGCCCCTCTCCCCGGCCACCGCGTGGACGAGCCCGAGGGTCCCGATGAAGAGCAGGAGGGGGCGGGTCGGCACGCGACGACGGCGCGCGCCCCGGGGCCCCGGCGTGGCGGTGAGTCGGGCTCGCCGCATGGTTGGCGGTAGCCTAGCGCAGCCGCGGTGCGGATGCACGAGAAAAATGCGGCGGCGTCTGGGCCGGCGTCGTGCCGGGGTTGTGGCTGCTCGCCGGTGCGGCGGCTGTGTTACGATCCTGGCGTCGGTCTGCGGTTCGTGCCGAGGTAGCTCAGTCGGTAGAGCACGTGACTGAAAATCACGGTGTCGGCGGTTCGATTCCGCCCCTCGGCACCA
>CAYZKQ010000044.1:0-19909 GCA_964478975.1 uncultured Vicinamibacterales bacterium
ACCCCACCACTAGGAGCCGCCCGGCCCGCACCGACCGCGGCCACCGCCGGCGCGGCGCGCGCGTCCGCTCAGCGCTCGATCCCCCGCCCATAGGACGATGCGGCGATTATACTCTCTGGGCCCGGAAGTTCAGGCCCGCGGGATTTCTCGGCTCGAGTAGAATCGCAGCCGCCAGCCATGACCGGCCCCTCGCCGCCGGCTCCCTCCCGCCCCGCGTTTCTCCGCGTCCTCACCCTCCCGGATGTCATCGTCATGACCACGGTGGCCGTCGTGAGCCCGCGGTGGATTACCCGCAGCGCGGCGGCGGGGCCGTCGGCCCTCAGCTTGTGGCTGCTCGCCTTCGTCTTGTTCGCCTGGCCGCTCGCGACCGCCGTCGTGACGCTGACCCGCCGCTATCCCGAGCAGGGCGGCCTCTACCGGTGGGCGGTTCGAGCGTTCGGGAGGGGGCACGGGTTCGTGTGCGGCTGGTGCTACTGGGTGAGCAACATCTTTTACTTTCCCTCGGTGCTCGTCTTCGCGGCCCCCAACGCCCTGGCCGCGTTCGGCCCCCCGGCGGCCGCGCTCGCCGAGAGCCGCGCCTACACGGCGGTCTTCGTCCTCGGAGTGCTCTGGCTGTCGACGGGATTGAACGTGGTCGGGCTGCGCGCGGGACGCTGGGTTCAGCGCGCCGGGACGGTCGGCCTCTGGACTCCCGTGGTGGTGCTCGTCGCCGCCGGCGGTGTGGCCGCGGCGACGCAAGGTCCGGCGACCGCGTTCGACGCCGCGGCGTTCCTGCCCCGCTCGCAAGCGGGGTCTGCGCTGGCTCAGTGGTCTTCGTTGTGCTTCGCGTTCGTCGGCTTCGAGATCGCCGCGTTCCTCAGTCAGGAGGTCGCCGACGCCCGGCGCACCATCCCCATGGGGGTCGCGCTCGCCTCGGTTCTGGCGGCCGCGTTTTACCTCGTCACGACCGCGGCGATTCTCGCGGTCCTGCCCCCCGACGCGTTCAGCGAGCGCACCGGCATCCCCGAGGCGGTCGACGTGACGGCGGCCCAGTTCGGCGTCCCGCACCTCGGGCGACTCGTGGCGCCCCTGCTCACCGCCGGTCTCGTGGCGACCGTCGACTCGTGGGTCGCCGGCTCGGCGCGCCTCCCGTTCGCCCTCGGCATGGACGAGGCGATGCCGGCGGCCCTGGCGCGGCTTCATCCGCGCTATCGCACGCCGGCCTTCGCACTCCTGGTGCAGGGGCTGGTCGCCTCGGCCGTGTTCCTCTCGAGCCTGTTCCTCACCCTCGCCGGCGCGCACACGACCGTGACGGAGGCGTACGACATCCTCGTGGGCGTCACGATCGTGGCGAACTTCATTCCCTATCTCTATCTGTTCGCCGCGCTGCTGCGGCTGACCCGGTCGCGCGCGAGCCAGGCAGCCGCCGGCGCGACGCCGCGAAAATCCCACGCCGCTCGAACGATCACGGGCGCCGCGGCCGGGGCCGGCCTGGCCGCCACCGCAGTCGCGCTGCTGCTCGTCTTCCTGCCGCCCGCCGGCACGGCCAACGTCCTCAACTACCAGCTCAACCTCGCCCTGCAGACGGCGGGCCTCCTCCTCGCCGGCCTCGCGGTGTACCGCTGGTCTCGCCGGCCGCGGCGCTCGCCGGGTCCAGCCGCCTGAGGCGTCGAGCGCTCGCCTGGACGCCCCGGCGCGCGAGCCTACGCGAGCCCACCGGCCAGCAACGAGCCGCCTGTGAGGAACGGATTGCTGCGCCGCTCCTCGCCGATGGTCGTGGCGGGTCCGTGACCGGGATAGACGACCGCGTCGTCGCCGAACGGGAACAGGACCTCGCGGATCGAGCGGAGCAGCGTGTCGAAGTCGCCGCCGGGCAGGTCGGTGCGGCCGATGGAGCCGGCAAAGAGCGTGTCGCCCACAAAGAGGGTCTTACCGCCCTCGCCCGCGACGCCCACCTGGAGGCACACGCCCCCGGGCGAGTGGCCGGGAGTGTGGTACACGTGCACCTCGTAGCCGCCGAACCGGTACGGCGATGGACGCGAGTCGTAAAAGAAATCGACGGGCGGTGGGGGGTCGACCCAGATCCCGAACGCGAGGCCCTGCTGCACCGCCTTCTCGTACAGGAACTGGTCCGCCTGGTGGAGGCCTACCGGCGCCCCGAGGGCCCGCTTCGCCCGGGCGACGCCGCACACGTGGTCCATGTGGGCGTGGGTGAGCAGGATGTACTTGACGGTGACGCCGTGCCGGGCGACCAGCTCCAGCAGCTCGCCCACTTCGTCACCCGGGTCGATGAGAATCCCTTCCCGGGTCCGCTCGCACGCGACGAGGTAGCCGTTCTTGTAGAAGGGCGGCGCCGCCCGGACGTCGAGGATCATGAGGCTCCTTCTCCGCGGTTTCTTTTTTAACACACGCACGCGACTTGACAGGTCCGCTGGCTGCGACTACGGTAGCTGGACCGTTTGCGGAAACCTCTGGCCACGGAGGGCTCATGTCGGCGGGCCGGGAGAGCTGGAAGAGCACGCTCGGGTTCGTCCTTGCCGCGGTGGGGTCCGCGGTCGGACTCGGCAACCTGTGGCGCTTCGCGTACCTCGCGTCCGAGGGCGGCGGCGCGGCCTTCGTGCTCGCCTATCTCGGCATCGTCGCGATCGTGGGCGTGCCGCTGTTGACGGCGGAGCTCGTGGTCGGGCGGCACGCCCAAGCGAGCGCCCTGTCGGCGCCCGTGGTCGTGGCGGGAGGTGCGTGGCGTTGGCTCGGCATGGTCTTCCTCGCGGCTGGCTTCGGCATCCTCTCCTATTACTCGGTCATCATGGGTTGGACCGGCCAGTGGCTCGTCGACACGCTGCGCGGCACGATCCCAGACGACACCGCCGCGCACTTCGCCGCGACGAGCGCCGGGGGCCGAGCGGTGGCTTTCCACCTGCTCGGGATGGGCGTGACCATTGCGATCGTGGCGGGCGGCGTGCGGGGCGGGATCGAACGGGCGTCGCTCGTCTTGATGCCGACCCTGTTTCTGCTCGTCGCGGGTCTGGCGGTCTGGGCCGGCACGCTGTCGGGCGCGTCCGCCGGCTACCGATTCTACTTGCGGCCCGAGCTCGGCGAGCTCCTGCACGTCGACACGCTGGCGCGGGCGGCCGGCCAGGCCTTCTTCTCGCTCTCGCTCGGCATGGGCGCCATCATGACCTACGCCTCGTACCTGCGCGGCGCGGGCAATCTCCCCCGCGAGGCGGGCACCATCGCCGTCGCCGACAGCACCGTCGCGTTCCTCGGCGGGCTCGTGACCTTCCCTGTCATCTATCACTTCGGCCTCCAGGGTGCGGTCGGCGAGAGTACCGTCGGGGCCCTTTTCATCGCGCTGCCCCGCGCCTTCCACGCGATGGGGGCGGCCGGGACGATCGTCGGGACGGCGTTCTTCGTCGCGCTCTATATCGCCGCGCTCACCTCTGCGATTTCCCTCCTCGAGGTCGTGACCGCCGGGGTGATGGATGCGTGGGGCTGGTCCCGCCCGACGGCGGCGCTCGCCTCGGGAGCGGCCATCGCGCTCGCCGGCGTGCCCGTCGCGCTGGACACGACCTGGGTGGGTCTGCTCGACCAGATCGTCGGCAACCTCCTGCTCGTTTTCGGCGGACTCGCCACGGCGCTGCTCGTGGGCTACGCGTGGCACGGGGCCGACGGCGAGCTGGCGCGCGGGTTCCCCTATCCCACGGCCAGGCGCGTGTGGCTGTGGCTCCTGCGCCTCGTCCTCCCCCTGATCCTCGCGGGGGTCCTCTATGGGGCGATCCGAACGACCGCCGGCATGCTGCGGGAGATGACAGGCGGGTAGCGTTCGGCTATCGTGAGATCGACGTCCAGGACACACGGGAACCGGCGGGGCGCAGCCGCCCCCAATCCCCGGGCCACGCGGCCCGGTCCCGGTAGGAGGAGCGGCGATGGCGATCTATCTCATCGAGCATTCCCATACCGCGGAGACCTGTCCCACGCGCAATCCCGACCTGGTGCGCGCCCTCAGGAACCACGTCACTGCTGCGAACGCCGAGCGCATGGGCCTCAGGCTGCTGGCCGATTGGGTCGACGAGGCGCAGCACACCGTGGTGCTCGTCGTCGAGGCCCCGGCCGTCGAGCGGGCCGAGGCGTTCGCCGCACCGTTCCGCCAGCTGGGCACCGTCACGGTCAAGGCCGGGCAGACCTGCGACGAGGTGGCCCGCGCGTGCCTCGGGGCGTGAGGACCGCGCTTAGACGCCTAGATTAGAGAGGGCTCGCCGTGGCGCCACCGCCGACCCCCGCGGGGGGATCCGCGTGCGCCGCGGCGATCGCCTGTTCCTCCACGCGGATCCGCCTCGCCAGCAACCCGGCGAACATCAGGATGCCCAGCGGGCCAGTCACGACCGCGCGAACCAGCAGCGCGACGCCGGCGAGCTCGCCGGCGACGCCGAGGTAGTTGGGGTGCCGCAGCCAGCGGTAGGGACCGCGCCTCACCAGGGGATGTGCGGGCAAGACGAGCACGCGGAACGTCCAGAGGGGGCCCAGCGTGGCGATCGCCCAGTACTTGAGCGCCTTCGCCGCCAGAAAGACCGCCGCCCCGCCCCAGAACCACGCATCGACCTGCGGCCGGCGCATCCAGCCTTCAAGCGCCATCCCGGCGAACGCGACCGGGTAGGCGACTTGCAGGGCGCGGTAGACGTCGCCGGCCGGTTCGCGGGCGCCGCGGGCCCGGAGGGCGCGCTCGTGCCGCCGCGACACGATCCATTCGCCGAGCATGGCCGCCGCCACGACGCCGAGGATGCCGCTGGCGATCACCACCGGCCTCGGGACGGCACGTCGCCGGCGACCCTGACGGCGGCGCGCACCAGGCCCGGCAGCATCCGGGCCACCGCCGCGCCCGCCGCCACCCCGTGCGGCGAGGCCACCAGCGCGCGCAGGACACGATTGAAACGTTGTTTGCCCGCGAACTCGCGGCGCCGCCACGTGGCGAGCCGGCGATATCCGTCGCCGGTACCCCGCGTGAGCATGTCGAGCGCCGCCTGCGCCGCCAGCTCGCCGCCCCGCAGCGCGAACCGCAGTCCGTCACCCGTCATCGGGTCGACGAACCCGGCGGCGTCTCCGGCGAGCAGCAGGCCCGGCAAGCCGGCACGCCGCACCTCGACCGCGAGGGGCCCGAGCACGCGCACCGGGGCGACGAGTCGCGCCCGGACGAACCGGTCTCGGAGCCAGGCGTCCGCCCCGATGACCTCGAGCAGCCGCCGCTGGGGATCGCCGAGGCCGCGGCGGTCCGCGGTCACGAGGCAGACGTTGGCGAGACCGCCCGGCACCGGCGCCACGCCGAGGTAGAACCCCCGGCGCACGTGCATCTCGCCGCGCGAAGCCAGGCCGTCGACGCCCTCGAAGTAGCCGCCCACCGCCCAGCGCCGCGGGCTGGCCGGGTGCCACGCCAATCCCAGGCCGAACGCCAGGACCGAGCGGCGCCCGTCGGCGGCGATGGTGACGCGCGCGGGGATGCGCACGCGGCGCGCCCCACCCGTGGACACCACGACGCCCCGGACCGTCGCGCCGCCGGCGGCTTCCTCGACGAGGGCGCCGCGGACGCGCACTGCCTCCTCGACGCGCGCGCCGGCCGCCGCGGCGGCGGCTGCGAGCACCGCGTCGAGATCCCGACGCACGATGGCCCGGCCCGCGACGGCGTCCCCGTACCGCGCGTCGATCGCGACGCCGCCTTCCCCCGTCACGAGCATCCCGTCGAGGCGGACGCCGTCCCGCTCGACGCGCGCGGCGAGCCCCAGCCGCCGCAGGACCGCCAGCGCCCCGGGGTTGACCGTGTCGCCGCAGAGCTTGTCTCGAGGAAACCGCGCCCGGTCGAGGACCAGCACCTCGACGCCGGCGCGCGCCAGCACAACCGCCGCCACCGACCCGGCGGGCCCCGCGCCCGCGATCACGACGTCGACCACTTCGCGATCCCTCAACCGCCCGGCTCGACCGCCCCCAGCACGATCGCGCTGTTCTTCGAACCGAACCCGAGACAGTTGCAGAGCGCCGCGGCCACCTGGACGTGGCGGCCCTCGTGGGGAATAAAGTCCAGATCGCACGCCGGGTCCGGATGCGTCAGGTTGATCGTCGGCGGCAGGAACCCGCGCGAGAGCGCCAGCGCCGTCGCGACGACCCCGGCGGCGCCGCTCGCCCCCTGGGGGTGGCCGATCATCGACTTCGTGGCCGACCCGGCCAGCCGGTCGCTGTGGCGGCCGAACAGCCGGCGGACGCACTGCGCCTCGACGACGTCGTTCAGCACGGTCGACGTTCCGTGGTAGTTGACGTACCCGATTTCTTCGAGGGCTCGCCCCGCGCGCGCGACGGCCAGGCGCATGGCGCGGACGATCTCGTCGCCGTTCGGGTCCATCTGGACCCGGTGGTACGCGTCGCACGTCGACGCGTACCCTTCGAGACGGGCGTAGATGCGCGCGCCGCGGGCCCGCGCCCGGTCCTCGCGCTCGACCACCACCATCCAGGCGCCCTCCCCGAGAACGAACCCGTCGCGGTCGCGGTCGAAGGGGCGCGACGCCTCGGCGGGTCGCTCGTTGTAGCGCGTCGCGAGGGCGCGCATCCGGCAGAAGCCGAACAGCATGCCCGGCGTCACGCACGCGTCGGCGCCCCCGGACAATACCACCTCCGCCTCGCCAAACCGGACCAGCGCGGCGGCGTAACCGAGCGCGTCGGTCGAGCTGGTGCAGCCGTTCGACAGGACGTGACTGAAGCCGTGGAGTCCGAGCGCGATCGAGATTTCGCTGGAAATCATGCCCGCGATCGAGACCGGGATCGCGTACGGGGTGACCCGCCGGCCCTGATCGGTGAAAAACTCCCGGTACTGGCTCTCGGCCACGTCGACGCCACCGGCGCCGCTGCCGACGACGACGGCCGCCCCCGGCTCTCCGGCCGGCAATCCCGCGTTGTCCCACGCCTCGAGCGCCGCCATCACGGCGATCCGCGAGGCCTTCGAGTAGCGGCGCGGGTCGGCGCGGCTGCGACCGTGCCCCGACCGCGCGCGCGCCTCCGCCACGCGCGCGGCCAGCTTCTCGTCGTCCCAGAGGCAGTCGTCGGGCACAGGGGCCGCGACCCGGCACGGCAGGTGCGAGACGTCGAAGGCGGTGACGGCGGCGACGCCGCTCGCGCCGCGGCGGATGTGGTCCCAGAAGACCTCGCGGCCGACCCCGAACGGCGAGACGACGCCGATGCCGGTGATCGCGGCGCGCGGCGCGGACAATGAGGGCCTCTCCCGGTCTGGCGGGCCGTGCGTCCTGATGCGGGCGTCTGGCTGCTCTTATAATAGGTCAGGTCCGACGTTTCCTCCGCATGCGCACGACAGTGTCCCGGGCGCGCCAGCCGGCCGCCGCGCTGGCGCTAGCCGCCGCCTGGCTCGGCGGCGTCGCATTCGCCGGCTCGCTCGCCACCTTCGCCTACGTCTACCTGGTCCGGTTCGGACGTCCCGTCCAGGTGGCGGACATCCAGTCGGCCACTCGAGACGCTTTGGTCGTCGACGTCCTGCTCTTCGCTCTGTTCGCCTGCCACCACAGCGTGATGGCGCGCGACCGGGTCAAGCGCTGGCTCGCCCGCTGGCTCGCGCCGGCCTTCGAGCGAACGCTCTACGTCTGGGTCGCGAGTCTCTTGTTCGGCCTGCTGTGCTGGGCGTGGCGGGACGTGCCGGGCGAGCTTTACCGGTTCGACGGCTGGTGGCGGTGGCCGTTCTACCTGGCCCAGGCCGGCGGGGCGCTGCTGGCCGTCGGCTCGGCCAGGACGCTCGACGTCCTGGAGCTGGCCGGGATCCGGCAGGTTCAGCGCGCGATCGTGGCCCCTGCGCCGTGGGCCGGGCTCCGTGCCGAAGGGCCGCCGGGGCCGCTCCAGACCGCCGGCCCGTACCGGTTCGTGCGCCATCCGGTCTACCTGGGATGGCTCGTCCTCGTCTTCGGAAGCCCGGTCATGACCGCGAACCGGTGGACGTTCGCCGTTTTGAGCCTCCTGTACCTCATCGTCGGAGTGGCCTTCGAGGAGCGCGCTCTCGGGCGGGCGTTCGGGCCCGCCTACGAGGCATATCGCCGTCGAGTCCGCTGGCGTCTTGTGCCCGGGGTCTACTGAGCCGCGGGTCGGGCGGTCGCGAGCGCCTCCGCGCAGCAGGCGCCCGTCAGGGGCCGGAGCGCGGAGCAGGTATAATCCGCGGCGGGCCGCGGGCACTGCCGGGCCCGACGAGGGCGTCCCTCCATGACCCACGACACATCCCGTCCGTCCCTGGCGCGGCGGTTTTCCGTCGCGCTCGCGATCGCGCTGGTCCTGGCGACGCGGCTGGTCCCCGCCCAGCCGGCGGGGCTGCCGGCCGAGGAGCGGGCGCGACGCGTGGCGCTCGAACAGGAACTCCAGTCGATCGCGGTCGTCGAGCGCAAGCTCATGATGCCCATGCGCGACGGGGTGCGGCTGGCGACCGACATCTACCGCCCGAAGCACGCGGCGGGCCGGGTGCCGATCATCTTCGTGCGCACGCCGTACAACTTCAATCACTGGGACGTGCGGAACGGCGTGCCGGCGGACATGTCGGCCCCCCTCGCGGCGGTCAAGCGGGGCTACGCCTACGTGATCCAGAACGAGCGCGGCCGCTTCTTCTCCGAGGGGCGCTGGGACATTCTCGGCCCGCCGCTCACCGACGGCTACGACGCCCTCGACTGGCTCTCGAAGCAACCGTGGTCGAACGGGAAGATCGGGACGACCGGCTGCTCGTCGACGGCGGAGTGGCAACTGGCGGTGGCGGCGCTCGGCCACCCGGCGCTCGCCGCCATGAACGTGCAGGGGTTCGGCGCCGGGGTGGGGCGCGTCCGCCCCTATTACGAACAGGGCAACTGGTTCCGCGGCGGCGCGGTGCAGATGCTCTTCATCACCTGGCTCTACGGCCAGCAGAACGCGGTGCGCCCCGTGTTCCCGCCCGAGACGTCACAGGCGGATCTCGTGCGCGCCGCGCGGTTCTTCGACCTGACGCCGCAGATGCCGCCGGTCGACTGGTCGAAGGCGCTCTGGCACCTGCCCGTGCAGGACATCCTGGAGGCCGTCGAGGGCCCGCGCGGCATCTTCGCGGACCCGATGCCCGTGCCGACCGGCGGCCGCATGATCCAGCGCACGCCGAACGACCCGGCGTGGTACCGCGGGGGCCTGTGGCACGACGACCGGCCGATCAACGTCCCCGGCCTCTGGTTCATGTCGTGGTACGACGTCTCGGTGGGGCCGAACCTCGCTGCGTACAACTACGTGCGCAAGACCGCGACGCCGGCGGTGGCCGAGCAGCAGTGGGCCATCATCGCCCCGGTGGCCCACTGCGCCTACCGGCGCGCGACCGAGGACACCGTCGTGGGCGAGCGGCACCTGGGGGACGCACGCCTCGACTACGACGAGATCATCTACGGCTTCTTCGACCGGTTTCTCAAAGGCGAGGCGAGCCCCCGGCTCGATCGGCTGCCGAAGGTCACGTATTTCACCATGGGGCTCAACCGGTGGCAGAGTTCGTCCACCTGGCCGCCGGAGGGCGCCGAGGAGCTGACGTTCTATCTGGCCAGCGGCGGCCGGGCCAACTCCCTCTCCGGGGACGGGACCCTCGAGCCGGCGCCGCCGGCGGAGGACCGGCCCGACCGGTTCACCTACGACCCGATGAACCCGGTCCCCTCGTACGGGGGAAACGTCTGCTGCACCGGCAACGCGATCCTACCGGGGGCGTTCGACCAGCGCCGCATCGAGAGGCGTCCGGACGTACTCGTCTACACGTCGGCGCCGTTTGCGGACGGCCTCGAGCTGAGCGGACCGATCGTGCCGACCCTGTATGTGTCGTCGGACGCGACGGACACGGACTTCACCGTCAAGGTGCTCGATGTGTATCCCGATGGGCGCGCCTATAACCTGGACGAGTCGATCCAGCGCCTGCGGTACCGCGAAGGCTACGACCGGCCGGTCGTCTGGCTGGAACCGGGCAAGGTCTATGCCGTCACGTTCCAACCCCTGACGACCAGCAATTACTTCGCGCCCGGCCACCGGTTGCGGATCGAAGTGTCGAGCAGCAACTTCCCGCGCTTCGACCGGAACCTGAACACGGGGGGCCGCAACTACGACGAGGCGACCGGCGTCGTGGCGCACAACGCCGTGCACCACTCGGTGACCTATCCCTCGCGCGTGACCGTCACGGTGGTCCGGCGCGCGGGCCGCGCGGGACCGCCCGCGTGGCGGCCGACTCGGCTACACTGGTGACGTGAGCGCGTCCATGTCGGAGCCCCGGTCCGCCGAGTCGCCGCCGCTGCCCGCCGAGCTGCCGCTCCTGCCGCTCCGCCGCGCCGTGGTGCTGCCGCTCACGACGGCGCCGCTGGCCGTCACGCGTCCCAAATCGATCGAGGCCATCCAGCGCGCCCTCGCCACCAACCGTCTGCTCCTGACGCTGCTGCAGACGACCGACGCCGACGACCCGAGCCCCGACGAACTCAAGCGGGTGGGGACGGTCGTGATCATCCGGCAACTGGCCCGGGCGCCGGAGGGACTGCGGATTCTCGTCGAGGGTCTCACGCGCGCGCGCGCCGAGTTCATCCACGTCGACCCGACGATGTATCGGGCGCTGGTCAAACCCCTGCCGGAGAAGGCGCCGCCCAGCGTCGAGATCGAGGCGTACGTGCGCCGCCTGCAGGAGCTGGTCGAGCGGGCCCTCTCGTTGTCCACGGGCCTCTCCCCCGACGTCCGCGCCATCATCCTGAGCCTCGACGACCCCTTGCGCATCTGCTATGTGCTTGCGTCCATGCTGGACATGAAGCCCGAGGACAAGCAGTTGCTCCTCGAGGAAGATCAGGTCGAGGTCAAGCTCAACGCGGTGGCGCAAGCCCTGGCGCGCGAGGTCGAAGTCCTCGAGCTCAAGGGCAAGATCGAGTCGAAAACGCAGGAAGAGCTGACCCAGCAGCAGCGGCAGTACGTCCTCCGGCAGCAGCTCAAAGCGATCCAGGAGGAGCTCGGCGAGCAGAGCGAGGCGCAGGAGCTTCGGCAGCGCCTCGAGGAAGCCAAGCTGCCCGAGGCCGTGGCGGCGGTGGCCGCGCGCGAGATCGGCCGCCTCGAACGCATGACCCCCGCCTCGCCCGAATACCAGATGATCCGGACCTACCTCGACTGGGTCTTCGAGATCCCGTGGACGGTCCTGACCGAAGACCGCCTGGACCCGGTCGAGGCGCGGCGCGTGCTCGACGAGGACCACTACGACCTCGACAAGGTCAAGGAGCGCATCGTCGAGTACCTGGCGGTCCGCAAGCTGAAGGGCGACATGAAGGGGCCCATCCTCTGCTTCGTGGGGCCACCGGGCGTGGGCAAGACCTCGCTGGGCCAGTCGATCGCGCGGGCGATGAACCGCAAGTTCGTGCGGATCTCGCTCGGCGGGGTCCGCGACGAAGCCGAGATCCGCGGGCACCGCCGCACCTACATCGGGTCGATGCCGGGACGCATCGTCCAGGCGCTCAAGCAGGCCGGGTCGCTCAACCCCGTCTTCATGCTCGACGAGATCGACAAGGTGTCACCCGGCGGCTTCCAGGGCGACCCGGCGGCGGCGCTGCTCGAGGTTCTCGACCCCGCCCAGAACTCGACGTTCCGGGACCACTACCTGGAAATCCAGCTCGATCTGTCGCGCGTCCTCTTCATCACGACGGCGAACCAGCTCGGCCCGATTCACCCGGCCCTGCTCGACCGGATGGAAGTCATCCACCTCGTCGGGTACACCGAAGAGGAAAAGACGCACATCGCCCGCCAGTACCTGCTGCCGCGCCAGGTGAGTGAAAACGGCCTCCCCGACGGATACCTGGTCCTGACCGACGCCGCGTTGCAGCGGATCATCCGAGACTACACGCGGGAGGCGGGCGTGCGGAACCTCGAGCGGCAGATCGGCACGGTCGCGCGGAAAGTCGCCGCGCGCCTCGCCAGTGCACCCCCGCCCCCGGAAGGCGCGGCCCCGGCGCCCGTCACCGTGGATGCCGACGACCTGCCGAGCTATCTGGGCCCGCCGCGCTTCAAGCCGGACGTCGAGTTCCGCACGTCCCGGCCGGGCGTCGCGACGGGCGTGGCCTGGACCGAGACCGGCGGCGACATCTTGTTCGTCGAGGCGGCGGTGCTCGCCGAAGGCCGCGGGCAGGTGATGCTCACCGGCCAGCTCGGCCAGGTGATGCAGGAGTCGGCCCGCGCCGCCGTCAGCCACCTCCGCGAGCGCGCCAGAGAGTTCGGCCTCGACCCGAAAATCCTGGCGAAGGCCGACCTGCACGTCCACGTGCCCGCCGGCGCGATCCCCAAAGACGGTCCGTCCGCCGGCGTCACGATGGCGACCGCGGTCATTTCCGCCCTGCTCGGCGTGCCCGTCCGGAGCGACGTCGCCATGACGGGCGAGATCACGCTGTCCGGCCTGGTGCTCCCGGTCGGCGGCATCCGGGAAAAGGCGCTGGCCGCGCGGCGGCATGGCCTCACCACGCTCGTCCTGCCCGAGGCCAATCTGCCCGACCTCGAGGAGTTGCCCGCGGAGGTGCGGTCGGCCATGACCTTCGTCCCCGTCCGCACCCTGGACGAAGTCTTGCGCGCGGCGTTGCCGACGCTGGCCCCCGCGTCGGGAGCCCCCGCGAGCGGCGAGGCCCAGGCGCCCGCGGCGGCGCCGTCGCTTCAGGAGACCACGTGACCCCGGACACGCCCGCCGATTCGCCCGCGATCGTGGCGTTCTACATTTCGGGACACGGCTTCGGCCACGCGGTACGCCAGATCGAGATCATTAACACCCTGGCGGCGAAGCGCCCGGACCTGCGCGTCCACATCGTCACGACGGTGCCGCGGCGCTTGTTCGAACGCAACCTCGCGGTGCCCGCCCGGATCCACACCCGCGAGGTCGACACCGGCGTGGTCCAGCTCGACAGCCTCCGGCTGGATCCGCGGGCCACCATCGAACGGGCCGCGGCGTTCGCGCAGACCCTGCCGCAGCGCGTGCGCCAGGAAGGGGAATGGCTCGCCCGCCACGGGGTCCGGCTGGTCGTGGGCGACATCCCTCCGCTCGCGATGGGCGCGGCGCGGACCGCCGGCATCCCGGCCGTCGCCCTCGGGAACTTCACCTGGGAATGGATCTACGCCGGCTACCGCGACGAGCTCCGCAAAGTCCCCGAGCTGTTCATCGCGCTCAGCGACGCCTATTCCCTCGCCACCATCGCCCTCCGCCTGCCCTTCGGCGGCGGCTTCGGGGCGTGTCCGAGCGTGAAGCCAATCCCCCTCGTCGCGCGCCACGCGCGGGCCTCCCGCGAGGTCGTCCGCGCCGCCCTGGGGCTCCCCGCCGACCGCCTTCTCGCCCTGGTCTCCTTCGGCGGCTACGGGCTCCAGGCGCCGGGGTTCGACACGCTCGACTGCCTGGACCGCTACGGGGTCGTTTTCACAACGAGCGGGGCGCCGGACGACGCGGGCCCGACGCGCGTTCAGCCGGGCGTCTACGTGGTGCGCGAGGACGACCTGTACGGGCGCGGCTTCCGGTATCCGGACCTGATCGGCGCCGTCGACATCGTCGTGACCAAGCCGGGCTACGGCATCGTGACCGATTGCATCGCCAACGGCACGGCCATCGTCTACACGTCGCGGGGCCCGTTTCCCGAATACGACGTCCTCGTGAGCGCGATGCCCGCCCACGTGCAGTGCCAGTACATCGACCAGGCGGCGCTCCTCGAAGGCCGGTGGCGGGACGCGCTGGACGAAGCCCTCGCCCGGCCGGCGCCGTACCGGCGCCCGCCCACCAACGGCGCCGAGGTGGCCGCCGAGACGATGTTGGGGTTGCTGGGGGAGGCGTGAAGCCCCGGGTCACCCACCCGGAGCGCGCTTCACGCAAATCACGAGCGACCAGATCCGGGGGAAATTGACCTTCTCGACGGCGACTGGCGACAGGCCGGCCTGCGCCACGAGCCCGTGCAGGTCCAGGTCCGCCTTGAACCCGATGTGGACCGTCAGGGGCGAAATCAACCGCTCCAGCCGCGAGAGCACCGGCCGCTCGCTGAGAAAGTGGTTCAAGAACACGATGCGGCCCCCGGGGCGGCACACCCGCTGCATCTCGCCGGCGACCCTGACCGGATCGGGCACCACGCTGATGAGATACGGCGCGTAGACGATGTCGAAGGTGTCGTCCGGGAATTGGAGCGCCGCCGCGTCCATCTGGAGCAGCCGCACGTTGCGCACCCCGAGCCGGGCGATGCGGCGCTCGGCCCGCTCGAGCATGGACGCCGACAGATCGATTCCCACGACCGAGCAGTCCGGCGGGTAGAGGCCGACGTTCATGCCCGTCCCGATGCCCACCTCGAGCAGCCGGTCGCCGGGCCGGATGTTCATGCGGGCGATGGCCCGGCGCCGCCCGGCCTGCAGCGCCGGCCCGAAGGCGAGGTCGTAGACGAACGCGAGCTTTTCGTAGACCCGCTCGACGAAGTCGTTCTCGACCACGGCGACCGAGAGCTGGGCCGCTCCGTCGCCGCCCGCCAGGAGTTCTTCCTCCCGCCGTCCCTTGTCCTCGCCGAAAAGGGTCAACAGCCCCATGGTTCCCCGCCCGAGCTCCTCAGACCGCCCGCACCGGCCGGCGCCGGCGGACCCAGGTCAGGACGACCGCCGGAGGCACGTTGCGCACGACGACCCGCACCGACGGCGAGGTCCCCAGCCGCGCGCTCATCCGCCGGCGGAAGGCCCGCGCCTGGGGCCATCCGTAGGCGTGCACGTACTGAAAGGTGGTGAAGGTCCCGCCGGGATTGAGGGCCGCCGCCACCGCGTCGACGACCCGGCGCGCCGTGCCGGCGGGCAGAGTGGCGAACGGCAGGCCCGAGACGATGTGGTCGACGCCGGTCACCCCACGCGCGGCGAGCAACGCGGGGAGCTCCTCGGCCGAGGCACAGACGCAATCGAGCCCCGGCCACCGGCGGCGCAGGCGGTCGACGAACGCCGGCTCGATGTCGACGCCGAGGTACCGGCCGCGCCCGTTCAAGCGCCGCAGAATCTCGCGCGTGAACACCCCTGTGCCCGGGCCGAGCTCCACCACCGCCGCGTCCCGGCTCTCGCCGAGCGGCTCGACGGCCGCGCGGGCGAGGGCGACCGAGCTGGGGACGATGGCCCCGATCGTCCGCGGGCGGCGCAGAAATCGGGTGAAGAAGAGCACGTGTTCCCAGTCCGGGCCCGCCGGCCCCCTTCGCCGTTCGGTCTCGCCCATCATGTCACGTGGCGCGCCCCGAGTCCCGCCTGCCGCCGCGGGGCGGCACGGGGCCCCGGGGCGCTGCGGCCCCCCCGGAGCCCGCCTCCCCGCCGCCCGACGGCGTCCCGGGCGCGCGCCGGGCGACTATACCACACGAGCGCAGCACCCGCCGTCCTTTCAGCGCACCTGGTCGAGCAACCCCAGCGCCAGGTCGAAGTGGTCCGCCGGCGGCGCGATCTGCAGCCCCTGGACCATGCCTTTGAGCTCCGCGGCGATCTCGCCCGCGATGGCCAGGCCTTCCGCCCGGGCCGCCTCCGGCGAGTCGGCGCGGCGCATGCGATCGACGAGCGCGTCGGGCACCTGGACGCCCGGCACCTCGTTGGCCATGAACTCCGCGCGCCGGAGGCTGTCGAACGGCATCAGCCCGGCGATGACGGGGATCCGGACGTCGGCGATCCGGTGCAGGAAGCGCTCGAAGGCCCGCAGGTCGTAGACCGGCGCGGTCAGGGCGAACTCGGCTCCCGCCTCCACCTTGTAGCGGAAGCGCCGGATCTCCTCCTCGACGTTGACCGCCGAGGGATTCGCCGCGACGCCCACCAGAAACGCGGTGGGCGGCCCGATGGCCTGCCCGCCGACGTCGAAGCCCTGATTGAGACGCGCCACCACGTTGGTCAGGCCGATCGAGTCGACCTCGAGGACGGTCGTGGCGTCGGGATAGCCGCCCGTCGTGAGCGGCTCGCCCGTCGTGAGGAGGAGGTTGCGCAAGCCCAACGCGTGGGCGCCCAGCAGGTCCGCCTGGATACTGGCCAGGGTCCGGTCGCGACATGCGTAGTGGAGGACGGCTTCGAGGCCGGCCTGGCGCTCGACCAGCGCGGCTACCGACAACGCGCTCATCCGGGCGCCGGCGCGCGGGACGTCCGGGACGTTGACGGCGTCGACGCCCCGAATCTTGAGCTGGCGGGCCCGGTCCACGACCATCTCCGGCGCGTGGCCTCTTGGCGGGGCCAGTTCGACGAGCAGGACGAACCGACCGCGCGCGAGGGCGTGGGCCAGCCGCGACTTGGCGGCGAGGGGCACCGGCTCGGCCGGCCGGGGCGGCGGGGCCGGTTCCGAGATCTGGACCACCGGCCGGGCGACCGGGGCCCGCCCCTGGACCACCGCCTTGATGCGGCGGATGTGATCCGGCGTCGTCCCGCAGCAGCCGCCGACCAGTTTCACGCCGGCCTGGATGAAGCGCCGGGCGTAAGAGGCGAGGTAGTCGGGCGACGAGAGATAGAGGTTCCGGCCTTCGACCTCGCGCGGCCGCCCGGCGTTCGGCTGGGCCGACAGCCACGCGTCGGTCACCCGCGCCATGCGCTCGATGGTCTCGAGCATGGCGGCCGGCCCGACGCTGCAGTTGACGCCGACCAGGTGGGCGCCGCGGCGCGCCAGCTCGGGCGCGAAGGTTTCGGGCGGGGTGCCGTCGAGGCTATGGCCGTCTTCCTCCGTGGTCATCTGCGCCACGACGGGCAGGTCCGAGAGGCCGCGCACGGCGGCGAGCGCGGCGCTGATCTCGTTGAGGTCGCGGAAGGTTTCGAGGATGAACAGGTCGACCCCGCCCTCGAGCAGGGCCTGCACCTGTTCGCGGTAGACCGCTTCCGCCTCGTCCAGGCCGAGCTTGCCCCAGGGCTCGACCCGGATGCCGAGCGGGCCGATCGCGCCGGCCACGTAGGCGCGGTCGCGCGCCGCGCGGCGCGCCAACCGGACGCCCTCGAGGTTGATGGCGCGGACCTGGTCGGCGAGGCCGAACGCGGCGAGCTTGATCCGGTTGGCGCCGAACGTGTTGGTCTCGAGCACGTCGGCGCCCGCGCGGACGTACTCCTCGTGGATGCCGGCCACGAGGTCGGGCTGCGTCAGGTTCAGCTCGTCGAACGACCGGTTGAGGAAGACGCCCCGGGCGTAGAGCATCGTCCCCATCGCCCCGTCGCAGACGAGGACGCCGTCGCGGAGCGCGTCGAGGAACGGGCGGAGCGGCATCGGGCCGTCCGGGTCGGCTCAGCGGGCCGCCGCCGGCGCGGCGGCCGCCGGGTCGGGCACGAGCAGGTCCTCCTTGTCCCAGATGAACTCGTCTTTGCTGTAGACCGCCAGCTCGTAATCTTTGCCCATGAAGATGGCGGAGACCGGGCACGCCTCCTCGCAGTAGCCGCAGAAGATGCACCGCGTCTTGTGGATCTGGTAGACCTTCGCGTAGCGCGGGCCGGCCTTGACCGACCCGTCGTTTTCGGCCGGCTCCAGGTAGATCGCGTCAGCGGGGCAGGCGACGGCGCACAACCCGCACGCCACGCACTTCTCCAGACCGTGCTCGTCGCGCATCAGCACCTGTTTGCCCCGGTACTTCGGAAACACCGGCACCTTCTCGGCCGGGTAGTTCACCGTGACGGGGCGGCGGAACATGTGCTTGAGGGTGGTGGCGAAGCCCACGAGAAACGGTCGGATCATGCGGCTCGGTCCTCCGCGAATGGTTTCATCATAACACTGGGGCGGTAGCCCGGCGCCGCGCCCCCGCCGCCTGGCGATGCCCCCGGTGCTATAGTGGGGAAAGCCGTGACGCCGGAAGTCAAGTTCCTCTCCGCGGACCAGTTTCTCCTGACGACCCTCATCGTCAAAGTGGCGGTAATGGCGTTGTTGTCCACCATGCTGGTGCGCTTCGGGTGGTTCCGGCGGATCCTGCTCACCGAGCGGCGCGACTGGCCGGAGCGGTTCGTCTTCGTCGCCAGCCTCGGTCTCCCCCTCACGGCCGGCGTGGTGGCGCGGCTGCTGCTCAATTACAACGCCGCCGACCTGTCGCTCGAGGGAGCGTTTCTGGCGGGCCTGCTCGCGGGGCCGTATGCCGGCGCGCTGGTCGGTCTCGCGGTCGGGTTGCCGGCGCTCGTGGCCGGCGAGTTCATCGCGCTCCCTTTCATGGCGGGGGCGGGCTTCGCGGGCGGCGGCTTGCGCGAGCTGTGCCCGAAGGAAACGATCTGGCTGTTCTCGCCGCTGTTTTTCACCGGCCTGCCCCGGCAGGCGTGGCGGATGCTGCGCCGGCTGCAGGTCGAGTGGCACATCATCCTCCTGGCGGTCCCGATCGCCCTCGAGCTGCTGCGGCAGGCGCTGGGACACCGATTCGGAGCCGGGCGCCTGTTCTACCTCGAACCCACCGGCCCCTGGCTCTACGGCGTCGACGTGCTGGCCACGGTGCTGTCGGTGGCGATCCCGATCAAGATGTGGAACAGCGCGCGCATCGAGCACCGGCTGCACGAGCAGGAAAAGCTGCTCATGGCCGCGAAGATGGAAGCGCTCACCAGCCAGATCCAGCCCCACTTCCTGTTCAACACCCTCGCCTCGATCGCCTCCCTCATCCGCTCCGAACCCGAAACGGCGCGGATGCTCATCGTCAAGCTGTCGGGGCTGCTCCGGCGGCTGCTCAAGAGTCACGAACACTTCGTCACGCTCCGCGAGGAACTCGAGGCGATCGACGAGTATCTGGACATCGAGCGGGTGCGCTTCGGGCCGAAGCTGGCCGTCGAGAAGCAGATCAGTCCCGACAGCCTGGACATCGTGGTGCCCTCCATGATTCTGCAACCCCTGGTCGAGAACTCCATCAAGCACGGCCTGGCCCGCAAGGTGGGGACCGGGCGCATCGTGATCCGGGCGAGCCGGCAGGGCGGCCGCGCCGTCATCGAGGTCGAAGACGACGGGCTGGGCATCGCCGAGGGCCGCCCGGAACGCGCCGAGTCGGGGGGCATCGGGCTCGCCAACGTCAACGAACGCCTGCGGGTCATCTACGGCGCCGACCACGCCGTGCGCCTCAGGAGCGAGCCGGGCAAGGGCACCTGCGCGCGAATCGAGATCCCGGAGCTCGTCCTGACCGAGCGCGCCTCGGCCTGACGCGGGCGCGCGACGCGGGCGAACCATGGTGCTGCGCACCCTCGTGGTCGACGACGAGCAACCGGCGCGCGAGGAGCTGTGCTATCTGCTCGAGCGCCTGCCCGGGGTGGAGGTCGTCGGCCAGGCGGCCAACGGCCTCGAAGCCGTCCGCCTCGTCGAGACGACCCGGCCGGACCTCGTGCTGCTCGACATCCAGATGCCGGGCCTGACCGGGTTCGAGGTGGCCCGGCGGCTCGTCCAGACCGGTAGCCGGACCCACGTCGTCTTCGTCACCGCCTTCGACCAGTACGCGATCGAGGCGTTCACCGTCAACGCCGTCGACTACCTGCTCAAGCCGGTCGAGCCCGCGCGCCTCGAACAGGCCGTCGCCCGCGCCCGCCAGCGCATCACCTCCGACCGGGCCGCGGCCGGCGCCACCCTCACGGAGGCCGACCTCGACCGCCTCGCCGAACGCGTCGCGCGCCGCACGGCCTACGCCCAACAGCTCGCTGTCCGGGTGGGCGACAGCTTTGTGCTGGTCCGCACCGACGAGATCGTGCATATCTCGCTTGTCGACGAGGCCATCCGGGTGGTAACTAATACGTTGTCAGGAACGTCCAATTACCGGACGCTCGACGAGGTGCAGGCCCGGCTTGACCCGCAGGTCTTCTGGCGGGTCCACCGGGCGCACCTGGTGAACATCAACAAGATCAAGGAGATTGTCCCCTGGTTCCGCCGCAACTACCTGCTCCGGATGAAAGACGCGAAGGGCACCGAGATCCCGGTGAGCCGTTCGCAGACCAAGCGGCTGCGCGAGTACCTGAAGCTCTG
>CAYZKQ010000045.1:0-19264 GCA_964478975.1 uncultured Vicinamibacterales bacterium
ATGCGCCGCGTGGCTTCCGCGTGGGCCAGCCATTGGGTCACCGCCGGCAGCTCCTCCACGGAATCCGGTTCCAAGAGCCCACTCATCGCGCCACAGAACGAATGACCACAGATAATGATGTCCTTCACGCCGAGGCCGGCGATGCGCGCCTTCCCGACGCGGTCCCCCCAGAGCCCGGCGAGCACGCACGCCGGTGCGCCGCTGGCGACCGCCACGAACGCTAGGAGCGAGCCGAGGCGCGCGGCCGCCGGCACGGCGGACGCGGCCAGACTGGCGGCGGCGAAGGTGCCGAACCAGGTCCACATGGCGTAGAGCTCCCACATGTGGCCGAGGTAGCCGAGCGTCGCGAGGCGGGTCCCGCGGCGCGCGAACACGCGGGCGGCGGCGCGAGGATCGAATGGTGCCGTCGCCGAGACGTGCGGGCCGTCCCGGACGGCTCCCCGGACGATCGCGCCCCCGGCGAGGGCGAGGCCTGATGTCGCGAGGACGACGGCGCGCCAGGGCAGGTCGGCCGCGAGGGCGGAGAGCAGGTGGGGAAAAGCCGACCCCACCGTGAGGGCGCCCACCAGCGCGCCGAGCGCCGCGCCCCGGCGCCGCGCGGTCCAGCCGGCGGCGATCTTGAGGCCCGGTGGGTAAATGCCCGCGAGGGCGACGCCCGTCACGAAGCGGGCGACCAGGGTCAGATCGGCCCGGTCGGTGAGCGCGACCGCGGCGTTGGCGGCGGCCCCGAGCGTGCAGCCGACCGCGAACAGGGTCCGGGGATTGACGAGGTCGGGCAGGCTCGTGAGCGCTCCGGCGAGCGTGCCCGCCGCGAACCCCGCCTGGACGCTCATGGTGAGCCAGGCGGCACCGCGGGCGTCGAGCTGGAGCTCAGCGGCGATGGCCCGGCTGACGGCCGTCGCGGAAAACCACAGCGTCATGCCGAGGAACTCGGCCAGCGCGACGAGGGCGAGCATACGGCGGGCCACTGGGGATGACCTGTTCGGGCTCCCGGAGCCGGCAGGGGGGCCGTTGCCGGGCGCGCACAGTGCGGGTAGGATGCCCGATGAGCGGCATGGCTGTCGAGTCCGCCCCGACCCTCGCCTACGCCCGCGAGACGCTGCCCAACGGCCTCGCCGTGATCGTCCACGAGGACCGCCGGTGTCCCATCGTGGCGGTGGACATCTGGTACCACGTGGGCTCGAAGAACGAGCGGCCCGGGCGCACGGGGTTCGCCCACCTCTTCGAGCACTTGATGTTCGAGGGTTCGGCGCACCACGACCGTGGGTACTTTCACCCGCTGCAGGCGGCGGGCGTGGCCTTGAACGGTTCGACGAACGCGGACCGCACCAACTACTGGGAGGTCGTGCCCACCGGGGCGCTCGAGCTGGCGCTCTGGATGGAGTCGGACCGGATGGGTTACCTCCTGCCGGCCCTGACGCCCGAAAAGTTCGCCAACCAGCGCGCGGTCGTGCTCAACGAGCGGCGGCAGCACTACGAGAACCGCCCGTACGGCCTGGCCCCGGTGGCGCTGTCCGCGGCGCTGTTCCCACCGGACCATCCGTATCACTGGGTCACCATCGGTCAGCCGGATGACCTGCGCGCGGCGACGCTGGACGATGTTTACGAATTCTTTCGCCGCTACTATCACCCGGGGAACGCGTCGCTCGCGATTGCGGGGGATGTGGATCCCGGGCGCGCGTTCCACCTCGCGCGCCACTACTTCGAGGAGATTCCGCCGGGTCCGCGCGTGTCGCGCGTCGAGGCGGCGGCGCCGGTGCTGGCCGGTGAGACGCGCTGGGTGCTCGAGGATCGGGTGGAGCTGCCGCGGCTGTACCTCGCGTGGCACAGCCCGGCCATGTTCGCGCCTGGTGACGCCGAACTGGATCTGGTGGCCGACCTGCTCGGCACGGGCAAGACGTCTCGGTTGTACCGAAGCCTCGTGTACGAACGGCGGCTCGCGACCGAGGTCGTCGTCGCTCAGCAGTCGCGGGAGCTCTCGAGCATCTTCCAGATCATCGCGACCGCGACGCCGGGCCGGTCCCTCGAGGAGGTTGACGCGGCGGTCGTGGAGGCGATCGAGCGATTGCGGGTGGAGGGGCCCACCGAAGAGGAGATGGTCCGGTGCGCCGCGCAGGTCGAAGCGCAGTTCTGGCACCGGCTCCAGACCCTCGGCGGGTTCGGCGGGAAGGCGGATCAACTGAACGCGTACTCGGTCTTCCGCGGCGATCCCGGTTTCTTCTCGGCGGACCTGGAGCGCTATCGCCGGGCGACGCCTGCGGCCCTACGGGAGGCGGTGCAGGCGTTTCTGCCGCCCACCCGGCGAGTGGCCCTGAGCGTGGTGCCGCTCGGAGCGCACGCCCTGGCGCTCGCAGGCTCGACACGCGCAGAGGTGTCGTGATGGCCGCTGACCGGTCGCGCCTCCCGGCGCTGGGGCCAGAGCCCCCGCTCGTGCTCCCGGAGATCCACCGGTGGAGCCTGCCGGCGAACGGCTTGCGCGTGTGGACGATCGAGCATCGGGCGGTGCCGCTCGTGACCTTGCTCCTCACGATTCCGGCGGGCGCCGCGGCCGATCCGCCGGATCGGCCTGGCCTCGCGGCGCTCACCGGGGATCTGCTCGACGAGGGGGCGGGGGACCGCGACCAGTTGGCGCTGCACGACGCGATCGCGCGGCTCGGCGGTCGCCTGGACACCGAGGTCGGCCCCGACGCCACGACGATCACCCTGACGGTGCTGGCGCGGGCCCTTCCGGACGCCGCCGCCCTGCTCGCCGACGTCGCGGCGCGCCCGCGCTTCGAGCCGGCCGAGTTCGAACGGGTCCGCGAGCGCCGGCTGAACCGTCTGGTTCAGCTCCGCGACCTGCCGCCGGCGGTGGCCGACCGCGCCTTCGCGGAGCGCCTGTATGCCGACCATCCTTACGGCCACCTGCCGCTCGGGACCGAAGCGTCGTTGCGCGCCCTGACGCTCCAGGATGTCGTGACGTTCCACCGGCGGGCCTACCGGTGGTCGCGGGCGACCCTGGTCGCCGCCGGCGACGCCGACCACGACGCGCTCTACGAGGCGGCCGCCCGCGCGTTCGACGGGGTCGCCGGCGAGCTGGGGGACGAGGCGCGCGACCGGGCGGCGGTGTTTCCGGCGGTCCCCGCGCGCCGGTGCGGCGTCGTGGACCGGCCGCGCGCGGCGCAGTCGGAGATCCGGATGGGCCAGGTGACGGTCCGGCGCAACTCGCCCGATTACCACGCCCTGCTGGTGCTGAACATGATCCTGGGCGGCCAGTTCATCAGCCGGCTGAACCTCCTCCTGCGGGAGGACAAGGGGTACACGTACGGGGTGCGGTCCGTGTTGGATCTCCGGCGCGGGCCCGGCCCCTTCATCATCCAGACCAGCGTCGAGACCGGCGCGACGGCGCCGGCCGTCGCGGCGGTGCTCGACGAGGTCCGGGCGATCGGCCGCGACCGTCCGCCGCGGGACGAGGAGCTGGAGGCGGCCCGGGCGGCCTTGACCCGCGGCTATCCCCGCCAGTTCGAGACGGCCGGTCAGGTCGCCCGAGCGGCGGCGCAGATCGCCGTGTACGACCTGCCGGACGACTATTTCGTGCAGTTCGTGCCGCGCGTCCACGCCGTCGACCGCGACGGCGTCGTGCGCGCCGCCCGCACGTACCTGGACGCTCAGCGGTTCGTGACCGTCGTCGTCGGGGACTGCGAGCGCGTCGTCCCGGACCTCGAGCGACTCGGGCTGCGGCCTGCCGTCGAGCCTGGCGGCGGGTGAACCGGCGGGCGCGTCGGTCCGTCAAACCTCTGCGAGTCGTTCGGCGGCCGGCGGGTGTAAACTGTCCCCGGGCGCACGCCCATGAGCTTTACGCGCGTCAGCCTCAGCTTGGTCGGGGTCGTGGGCCTGCTGGCCGCGACGCTGGCCGGGGCGACCATCTGGTTACTGCTCGCGGACCCGGTGACGGTCGCCGACGCCGTGTCGGAGCGCGAGATCACGCCACTCGTCAAAGCGCTCGCGGGCCTCTTGTACGAGGCGCTGAAAGATCTCTTGAGGTATCTCTAGGGCGCCGCGGCGCGGGCTGTTCCCTTACAGGTTCCTCAACAGGAATCGGACGAGCACGTACCCGTCCAGCCAACTGAACGGCGCCACGCCGGTCGTGTAGTGCCCGCACGGCAGCACGAACACCTCGGGCTCGAGGCCGAGCCGTCGGAAGTCGGCGACGAGCCGCCGGGACAGGCGCGGGGGGAAGGTGAGGTCGTACCGCGCGTACACGAGCAGGACGCGCTTGCCGCGCAGGCGTTCGAGGAACGGCTGCGGGCTGATGGGCAGCCAGCACCGCCGGAGGCGGTCCAGGTCGATGTGGCCGTCGAGGCCCTGCCGCACGTGCGCGGTCGACAGGCCTTCCCAGACGACGTCGGCGAAGTAGGGGGAGATGTGGTTGAGCGCCGCGGCGCGGATGAGCGGTTCGTGCGCCGCGGTCAGCATCGAAAGGCACGAGCCGAGGCTCGTGCCGAGAATTCCGAGGCGCTCGTAACCTCGGCCGGCCAGCCACGCGATGGCGCGCCGGGCGTCGAGGACCGCCTGGCGGCAGACCTGGACCGTGCGGCCGACGTTGGCGCTCACGATGTAGTCGGCCCGGTTCAGCTCCGGCGGCATGCGGCGGTCGTGGTACGGCAGACTGAGGCGCAGCGCGGCGATGCCGAGCCGGGCGAGCACCCGGCAAAGCGCGACGTGCCCGTGTTCGTCGGCGTTCCACTGGGGCAGCACGACGACGGCGCGCCGCGGTCGGCCCGCCCGCGCGTCCGGGGCCGGGAAGAAGCGCGCGTGGACGACGTTGTTTTCGGGGTGGGGCGTCACGAGCGCGCTGGGAAACCGCAACCACTGCCCGTCGAAGTGATAGTCGTGGAGCGGCGGCACGTGATAGAAGCGGTCGCTGTCGGCCATCGCCCGCGCCACCCAGGCCTCGAACAGCGCCTCGGGTGAAGTGCCCGGCGGGCGGTGGCCGTACCCGATCCAGTCGAGGCCCCAGTCGAACGGTCGCACGACGCGCTCGCCCTCGCTCGCCGCCCACAGGCGCCGCTCCCAGGCATGAAACCACCGGGCCAGCATCTCACTCGGGGCGCGCCGCCGCCGCGGGCGCTCCGCGGAGCGGCGGTTCGAGCGCCTCCGCGAGGTCGAGCAGGCCGTTCGTGTCGCAGCGGCGACCGACGAGCTGGCACCCGCACGGCCAGCCGTCCGGCGTCTCGCCGCACGGAATCGTGATGGCGGGGTGCCCGGTCAGATTGAACAGTTGGGTCAGCCGCAGCAACGCCGCGCGCACCGGCTCCGGGCCGGCCTCGGTTCGCACCGTCGCGGCGCCGAGGGGCGGGGCGGGGACGGGCAGCGTCGGGAGCACCAGCGCGTCGCGGCCGTCCAGCGCCGCGTCCACTTCCGCCGCGAGCACCCGGCGGCCGTCCAGGGCGCGCAGGTAGTCCTCGGCGAGCACATACCGGCCCAGCTCCAGACGCAGCCGAACCGGGCGGGTGTAGTGATCAGGCTGGCGCTCGAGCGATGGCGTGTGATAGCGCGCCGCCTCCGCCAGGCTGATGTGGAGGTAGATGGCGGCGATGGCGTCGGCGTGCGGGATCGCGACCTCGTCGATCGTGCATCCTGCGCCGGCCAGGCGCGCGAGCGCCGCGTCGAACACGCGGCGCACGTCAGGGTCGAGCCGCTCGAGGAAATAGCGGCGGGGCAGGCCGAGGCGCGGCGCCCTCGGCCGCGGCGTGGCGCGTGCCTGGTCCTCCGGCGCCACGCGGCCGCGCATCGCCTCGTACAGCAGACGCGCGTCGCGGACCGACCGCGCCATCGGGCCGACGTGGTCCAGGGTGGGGCTCAGGGGGACGACGCCGGCGAGCGGGAGGTCGCCGCGCTGGGGCTTCAGGCCCACCAGGCCGCACGCCGCCGACGGAATGCGGACCGAGCCCCCCGTGTCGGTGCCCACCGAGGCGAAGCACATGCCCGCCGCGATGGCCGCCGCCGATCCGCCGCTCGACCCGCCGGGAGAGCGCGAAGGGTCGCGCGGATGGCGGACCGGTCCGAACGCCGAGTCTTCGCTCGTGACGCCGAAGGCGAACTCGTGCAGGTTCGTCTTGCCGACGAAGACGGCGCCGGCCTCGCGGAGGCGCGCGACGACGGGGGCGTCCGCCAGCGCCACGTGGCCGGCGCGGACGCGGGAGGCCGCGGTGGTCGGTAGCCCGCGCACGTCGATGAGATCCTTGATCGAAATGGGGATCCCGTGGAGCGGTCCGCGGTAAGCGCCCGCGGCGATCTCGCGGTCGGCCGCCCGCGCCTGCTCGACCGCATCGTCGAAGAGCCGCACGAAGGCGTTGAGCGACGCGTGACGCGCGGCGGCCTCGAGGCACGCGCGCACCAGCGATTCGGCCGTGACGAGACGCCGCGCCACCAGGTGGGCGGCGGCCGCGAGCGGCAGGTCGAGGATCGACGGGTCCACGGTCGGCCGGGCCTGCGACTCAGGGGGCGGACGCGCCGGAGCACGCCCCAGCCGTAGGGGCGATGCCGGGGCGCCGGCGCGGGTGCCCGACGCGGCTCCGGGCGGTCCTGAGCCGGCGGGGGGCGCGCGTCACGCGGAGTCTCCTCCGGACGTCGAGCGCAGCTCGTGGCCGGTCCCGCCGCCCGTCGGGTCGTCGTGCCAGTCGCCGGCACGCAGGGTCCGGGTCGCCTCCGCGAGCGTCCCGAGCAAGGGCACGAGCTCGAACAGGCCACGGCGTTCGGCGTCGCGCCGGCAGTGCTGGACCCACTCGTCGAGAGTCATGGCTCCGCTCAAAGGGCGCACCGGCGGTTGGGAGGTCTCCTCGCGCGCGCCGCCGGCGCTTTGGCTAGGATTCATTATAGACGCGGGCCTCAGGTCGTCCTGACGACCCTTTTTTCCCCTGGCATGGCGCGGGCGGAGGTGTGCGGTGGAACGCCTCCGGACTCTTCCCTGGTGGCTGTCGGCGGTGCGCTCCGGACGCATCGAGGAGGGGACCGCCGTCGCCAGCGCGCGACGGCGCGCGTCGAGGCTGCCGCTCCTCGCGGTTTCGGTGGGCCTGGTGTTGGGCGTCGGCCTCGTCGTCGAGGCGAGGACGAGCTGGCTCGAGGCGCGCCTCTTCCGTGCGGCGGCGGCACGCCTCCAGTACACCGTCGCGCCCGGCCCCACCCCGGCGCTGCTGCGGGCCCCGGGCGGACCCTTCGACAAGCAGCGGGGTTACACGCGGTTGCCCGCGATGCTCGCTCGGCTGGAAGCCCAGGGGTATGCCGTGGTCGCCCAGGCACGCAGCTCGCCTGCGGCGTGGCTCGCCTCGCGGGCCGGACTCTTATGGTCCCGAGACGCTCGGGGCGCGGCGGCGGATCGTGTGTGAGTATCTGAACAGTCTCCCGCTGGGCGCCCGCCCCGAGACGGGCGAGCTTCACGGGTTGCTCGACGGCCTGTGGGGGTGGTACGGGGCCGACCCGGATCGGGTCAACGCGGTGCTTCGCTCGGTGCCGCTCTCGGAGTCCGGGGAGGTGCCGACCGCCGAGCAGGCGCGGGCGTTCCGGCAGGCGCTCAGCTTGCTGCTGGCCGCCCGGCGCCCGAGTCACTACCTGACCGACTGGCGGGCGCTCGACGCCCGGACCGATGCCTACCTGCGTCTGCTCGGCGCGGCCCGTATCATCCCGCCTCGAGGCGGCGCTCGACCGCCCGTACTCGGCGAGCCCCGCGAAGAGTTTCTTCACCGGCGGCGGGCTGCACACCTTCGCGAACTTCGACCCGGACGATGACGCGCGGGTCATGACGGTGCGGGAGGCGTTTTACCGGTCGGTGAACCTGGTGTTCATCCGCCTGATGCGCGACCTCGTCCGCGCTCACGTGTTCGCTCCCGGACGGCCGGCTGCGGCGGTGCTGGCGAGGGCCTCGCACCCGATGCGGCGCCCGTATCTCGAGCGCTTCGCCGAGCGCGAAGGGCGCGTCTTCTTGCAGCGGTACTACGCGCAGTACCGTAAGCTGGGCCCCGGCGGCGCCCTCGACGCCCTGCTCGCCCGGCGCCTGCCGACCCCTGTGTCGTTTCAGCGCGTCGCGGCGCTTTTCGAGCGCCACGACCCGCGGCGGGTCAGCCTGCACGACCGCGCGTTCGTCGCGGGCGTCCATCCCCTCGAGCTGTGGCTCGTGGCGTACTTGCAGCGGCGCCCCGACGCGAGCCTGGACGAGGTCCTGCAGGCGAGTGCCGACGCGCGCCAGGACGCTTACCAGTGCCTGTTCACGACGCGGCACAAGCCGGCGCAGGACGTGCGGATCCGGACGGTGCTGGAAGCGGACGCCTTCGAGGCGATTCATCGCGGGTGGGTGCGCCTCGGGTATCCGTTCGACCGCCTGGTGCTCTCCTACGCGACGGCCATCGGGAGCTCAGGTGACAATCCCGCGGCGCTGGCCGAGCTGATGGGCATCATCGTGAACGACGGCGTGCGCCAGCCGACCGAGCGCATCCGCCGCCTGCGGGTCGCGGCCGGCACGCCCTACGAAACCATCGTCGTGCCGCGCGGCCGCGAGCCGGAGCGGGTGCTGCGCCCGGAGATTGCACAGGTCGTGCGTCGGGCGCTCGTCGGCGTGGTCGAAGGGGGCACGGCGGTCCGGGCGCGCGGCGCGTGGGTGGACCGGGACGGCCGGGTCGCGACCGTCGGGGGAAAAACCGGAACGGGTGACAACCGCATCGAGCTCGGCGGCCCGTCGGGGCGGCGAGAGCGGGTGATGAACCGGACGGCGGCGTTCGTCTTCTTCGTGGGCGATCGCCTGTATGGGACCATCGTGGCGTACGTTCCCGGGGATGCGGCGGCCGCTTACCAGTTCACGAGCGCATTGCCGGTCCAGGTGTTCAACCTTGTGGTGCCGATGTTGAAACCACTGGCCGAGCGCGCCGAGGAGGCAGAGGCGCAAACGGGGCGGCTTAGCACGGGCCCCGATGTCGTTGACCGGGTCGGAGAGGGACCCCTATAATGAAACGCGGCTGGCAGTCGGTGTGCAACGGGGGCGGTTAGCTCAGTGGCAGAGCGCCGGCCTTACACGCCGGCTGTCACAGGTTCGAATCCTGTACCGCCCATCAGGGCCCCGCTTCGGACTTGGCCGAGCGGGGTCCAGCGACGGCCAAGTCCGCATGCTGACGCGCCGGTGGCGCGTCAGCCGCGGGATCGTGGGGCCCCGCTTCGGACTTGGCCGAGCGGGGTCCAGCGACGGCCAAGTCCGCATGCTGACGCGCCGGTGGCGCGTCAGCCGCGGGATCGTGGGGCCCCGCTTCGGACTTGGCCGAGCGGGGTCCAGCGGTGGGGTTCGTGACGCGGGGTCGTAGTTCAGTTGGTTAGAACGCCGGCCTGTCACGCCGGAGGTCGCGAGTTCGAGTCTCGTCGACCCCGCCAATTGTCGCGGCTGCACGCAGGGCGGGCCTCTTAGGCCTGCCTCATCCCCGTCTGGGCAGTGGCCGTCTCAGTGAGGGCCGCCCGGACTGCTCAGGTCTCCCACCCCGACTCGTGTCGGTCCCGCCTGGCGACCGCCGCCGCCGTCGCCCACGACGGGGAGCGCGATGAACGAGGCGTGCCGGCCTGAACGGAACACCCGCTGGACGGCCGGCTGAAAGTCAGTTTCTCTGGCGAAGAAAATGTTGGGGACGAACCGCTGGGGATTTCGGTCGATCACCGGGAACCAGGTGCTCTGCACCTGGACCATGAGGCGGTGGCCCTTGCGGAACGCGTGGTCGTTCCCCGGAAAGCGGATCTCGTAATCCAGCACCGCGCCGGGGGTAATCGGCCGAGGCGTCTCGAAGCTGGTGCGGTAGCGTCCCCGGACCACGTCGCCCGCGATCATCAACTGGTAGCCGCCCATCTCGGGGTTCTGCGGATAAGGGTCGGGGTAGACATCGATCAGCTTCACGACCCAGTCGCTGTCGGTGCCCGACGTGGAGGCGAAGAGGTGGGCGACGATCTTGCCGCTCACCACGAGATCCTCCTGCAACGGGTCGGTCTCCCACGCCAGGACGTCCGGACGGTGGTGGACGAAGCGCTGGTCCTGGACGAGCCACGTCGACCATCCCGCGCCGAGCCGGATCGGCCGCGGCCGATAGGGGACTGGATGCGCGGGGTCCGAGACGTACTCGTCGAATGCGGGCGGCGTCGCCGAGGGCGGCGGTTCGAACGACAGCTTGCCGCCGGCTCGGACGTACAGGCGGCGCTCGACCACGCCGCGCCTCGGGGGCCACTCGTCGCGCCGAATCCACTCGTTGGCGCCGGTCCTGAAGGTGAGCGCCTCGTCGATCGGGAGGGTGCCTTGGTCCTTCAGATAGTACGCGAGGAAGGGCACCAGCACGTGGCTCCGGTACTCCGCCGCCGTCGGGCTGCCGAAATCGAGGGGACCCAGCCGGCGTCCGTCTCCCGTGGACCATCCCCCGTGGTTCCACGGTCCGACGGCCAGGAAGTTCTGGCGGGCCGTGTCGTGGCGCTCGAGAAGCTCGTAGATGGTCAGCGGGCCGTACAGGTCTTCCTGGTCCCACCAGCCCGCGACGTTGAGCGTGGGGACGGCCACCCGCGTCAGCCAGGGTGCCAGCGCCTGGCGCTTCCAGAAGGCGTCGTAGTCCGGATGGTTCACGAAGTCGTTCCAGGTGGGGAGGCGTCCATGGAAGTACCGGCGGTCGGCGTTCGAGAGGGGACCCAGGGCGAGATACCACTCGTAGGTGTCGGTGCGATCGATGACCGACGAGACGTCAGCCATCTCTTTGGACGACTCCATGCGGTAGGCGTACTCGAACGCGTAGCTGAGGCGGAACGCCCCGTTGTGGTGGAAGTCGTCGCCGACCCACATGTCGGCGGGCGAAGCCTGCTCGACCACGGCTTTCAGCGCCGGGTGGGGCTCGAGCATCGCCATGACCGAGAGCCAGGCGCCGTAGCTGGTGCCCGCGATGCCGACGCGGCCGTTGTGGCGGTCCACGTGGCGCAGCAGCCAATCGATGGTGTCGTACGTATCGGTGGCTTCGTCCACCGCGGGTTGCGGCGAGGGGGTGGCGGGGGTGCCCGGGCCCGGTGGCCGGGCGCCGGGACGATCCCGCGGCTGGCGGAGCATGACGAACGTTCCTTCGGACTGGAACCGGCCGCGGATGTCCTGCAGGACAAAGATGTAGCCGTCGGCCACGAGCTCGGGGAGCGCCGCGGCCAACCTGGCCGGCGTGAACTGGCCGATGCCGTACGGCGTTCTGAGCAGGAGGATCGGGAGCGGCTCGCTCGTCTGGCTCGGCCTGTAGATGTGCGTGTAGAGGCGGACGCCGTCGCGCATGGGGATCATCGCCTCGGTGCGCGTGAAGGCCGCTTCTGGCTGCGGCCCCGCGGGCGGCCCGATCAGGGCCAGGGCCGCGAGCCCGAACAGGACGATAGGGCGGCGCATCTCGGTGTCCCTTGCGCGGGCGGGGCTAGCGTTTCGACACCCGATCGACCGGGGCGGGTCGCGGCACCCGCGGCGGCGGTTGTTGCGCGAGGAGCTTCAAGGCCTCTTCGACCGCTCGCTCGAGCTGCGGGTCGCGTCCGGCGATGACGGCTGCGGGGTCGTTTTCCACCTGGATGTCCGGCGCGACCCCTTCGTTTTCGACGGCCCACCGGCCGTTCAGATCGTAGAACGCCAGGCTGGGGGCCGTGATGCCGCCGCCGTCGATGGTCGGGGGCACGCCGGTCGTCCCGATCAGGCCGCCCCACGTGCGCGTGCCGACCAGGGGGCCGAGCTTTCGCAGCTTGAAGTAGTACGGCAGCGCGTCGCCTCCTGACCCGGCCGACTCGTTGATGATCATGACCTTCGGCCCGTAGATTCCGGCCGTGGGCGACGGCGACGGCTTGCCGTCGCGCCGGGCGAAGAAGCCCATCAGCTTCCGGTCCAGTTCGTTGACGATGTAGTCGGCGACCATCCCGCCCTGGTTGTACCGCTCGTCGATGATGACGCCGTCCTTGTCCTGCTGGGCGTAGAAGTAGCGGTTGAAGGCCGAGTAGCCGGGCATGCCGGTGTTGGGCAGCCAGACGTAGGCGAGGCGCCCGCCCGAGAGTTCGTCCACGCGCCGGCGGTTGGCCTCGATCCACGCTCGGGTGCGGAGGGCCTCGTCGCTGGCGACTGGCACGACCGTGACCAGCCGCGACCCTTCCAGTGACGCCGTCCTGTTCACGCGGAGGAGCGTCTGCCGGCCCGCGGTGCCTTCGAACAGGCGATAGATGTTCGTCGGCGGCACGAGCGGCTGACCGTTGACTTCGAGCAGGTAGTCCCCTTCCGCGACCTCGACGCCCGGCTCGCTGAGCGGCGCGCGCAGGTCCGGGTTCCAGTTCTCGCCGGTGTAAATGCGCGTGATTCGGTAGCGTCCGTTCTCGATGGCAAAGTCGGCGCCCAGCAGGCCCACGCTGACCGGCTCGGTTTGCGGTTGGTCGCCTGTACCGAGCAGGTAGGAATGCCCAACCGCGAGTTCGCCGCCGACCGTCGCGATCAGGTACCCGAGATCGGCGCGATGGTTCACATATGGCAGCCACGCGGCGTACTTCTCGTACACGGCGTTCCAGTCGGCGCCGTGCATCGTGGGGTCGTAGAAGAACTCGCGCTGGATCCGCCAGGTCTCGCGGAAGATCTGGGCCCACTCCGCCCGCGGCTCCACCCACATCTCGAGCCGGCCGGCGTCGATCGCGCCGTCGCTGACCCTCGCCGGCCGATCCGTCGGGACGATCCCCCACCGGTTGCCGCTCGCCTGATAGAGCAACCGCTTTTTGTCCGCCGAGAGCGTGTAAGACAGGATCCCCTCGAGGAAGGGTCTGGCCGCGCGGTCTCTGAGCTGAAAACGGTGCAGTGTCCGCGCGGGTGGACCCGCGGGCCCCGGAGTCGACCTGGGAGTCTCCAGGTAGAACACGGTGCCCGGCTCGCCGGCCGCGAGCGCGTCGTAGTCGCCCGCCGGGACCGGCAGCGCGAGGATCCGCTGGCCGATTCCGGCGAAGTCGACGCGCACCACCGCGGGTGCCGCCGCGGGCGCCGGCCTGGCAGCGGGCGCCGGGCCCGGTTCGTCGCCGGTCTCCGGGAGCAGCGGCGACGGCTCGCCTGCGGCGAGGACGACGAGGTAGATCGCCCGCGTCACGGGGCGGTCTACGGAGCTCATCTCCAGCCAGCCCGTGCGCAGCGCGTAGTCGGTGCTGGCGAGGAAGTACAGGTACTTGCCCCCCGCGTCGAAGGCGGGCGCCGTCGCGTCCGACAGGCCGTCGGTCACCTGATAGGCGCGCCGCTCGGCCATCGAATACAGAAAGATCGCGCGCAGGTGGCTGTTCAGGCTCTTCGAGTAGGCGATCCACTGGGAGTCCGGAGACCACACGGCGCCGAACGTGCGACCCGGATCGTCGTAGGTGTCGGTGTCGATCAGGGTGACGCGGCCGCTGGCGACCTCGATCGCCCACAGGTGGAGGTGATTGTCCTGCAGCAGGAGGAACTTGCCGTCCGGCGACCAGACCGGCGCCGAGAAGAACGCGGTGGACGGCAGCGGGATCGCGCGCGGCTTCGCCGCTCCGGTCTGATCGCCGATCATCAACTGGTACTCACCGCTGGCATCCGACAGCCAGACCAGGTGGCTGCCGTCGGGGGACCAGGCCGGGCTGCGGTCGTGGGCTCCCGACGATCGCGTCAGGTTGCGGACATCGCCGCGTTCGGCGGGCACCGTGAAGATGTCGCCTCGGGCCTCGAAGGCTGCGCGCACGCCGGTCGGCGACAGCACCGCGTTGCGGATCAGGGCGGCGACCTTCTTGAGCTGCGGGCGCGCCCACGGAAAGTCGCCCGCGACGTGGATGGTGAGCCGCCGCGCCCGCCCGGTCTTGACGTCGAGCAGGTGAACGTAGCCGGCCTGCTCGTAGACAATGGCGTCCGGCCCCGCCGACGCGCTCATGATGTCGAAGTCCTCGTGGTGGGTCAGTTGGGTCACCTGCGCCGTGCCGGGCCGGTAGGCGAAGAGATTCGTGGTGAAGTTGCGGTCGGAGAGAAAGTAGACCGTGTCGCCGATCCACATGGGGTGGGTGTCGTTGCTGTTCGCCCACGGCACGCGCTGGGTAGAGAAGTCGGCGAGATTCATGATCCGGATGGGGTGCGTCCGGCCCCCGCGGTAGTGCCGCCACTGGCTGCTCTGGTTCTGCGCCCACTCCGCCGCGAACATCGCGACCGAGATCTCCTCGTACGCGATGCGCCTGCCGTCGGGCGACAACGCCCCGGCGAACGCCCGCGGCATCGGCAGCGGCTCCGGCAGCCCGCCCTCCAGCTCGACCGTCCACAGCCGGAAGTACGGATTCGCCCCCGGGGTCGGCACGGCCCCCCGGCTCGACCCGAACACGACGCGGCGGCCGTCCGGCGTCCACCCGCGGACGCAGTCGACCGCGGGATGGTAGGTCAGCCGGGTGGGCTGTCCGCCCGCGGCGGGGATGACGTAGACGTCCGTGTTGCCGGCGAACGTCCCGGTGAAGGCGATCAAGGATCCGTCGGGTGAGAAGTGGGGATCGGTCTCCACCTCCGGCGTGGCGGTGAGCCGGCGCGCCTGCCCGCCATCGCGCCCGACGACCCACAAATCGCCGGCGTAGGCGAACGCCACCAGGTCGCGGCTCACGGTCGGTCGCCGCAGCAGTCTGGTCCCCTCCCCGCTCTGCGTGAACGCGGCCGCGCCGCCCCCGAGCAGCCCGGGTGCGGCGAAGGCGATGGTGCACGCGAGCAGGCTGGCGCTCAGATGTCGCATGGTCACGGGATTCCTCCGGGTCAGGGTCGGACCGAGACACCGCGCCGGGTGGCCGCGCCGCTCCCCGAAGCCGCTCGGCCTCAGGGCACCGGCGCCGGCCCACCTGGCGCGCGGCCATCTCGCCGCTCAGAACTCGAACCGGACACCAAGCTGCACCTGCCGCGCGTCGCCCGCGCCGGTCGATTTACCGAACGAGGGCGACGCGAGATTGCCGATCGGGTTGTTCAGATTGGTGTGATTGGTCAGATTGAAGGCCTCGACGATGAACTCGGCGCGCGCGCGGCCGACCGCCACGCGCCTGGCCAGCCGCATGTCGAACTGCCAGAAGTTGGGCCCGCGGCCGGCGTTGCGCGGGAGGTTCCCGGGGCGGGCGCCCGGGTCGACGAAACTGGACGGCTTCGTCATGTCGGCGGTGCCGATGCGCGCGCCCGGCGCCAGATCGGGGCGGTCGTTGACGACGGTGTTGCGGTTGTTGTCGCGGCCGGTGGTGATGTTGAACGGCGTCCCGCTCCGGGCGACCAGGATCGCGCTCATCTGGACCTGCCCCGGCAGCTCGACGGTCCCGTGGAGCACGAGGCGATGGCGCTGGTCGAAGCTCCCGTAGCCGTAGGCATCGTCCGGCGTCAGGTCGTCCTGGTAGTACACGCCGTTCTCCGCGTCGTTGGTGGTCTTGTAGGACGAGAGCGTGTAGGCGAGGCCGAGCGTCGCGCGCCGGGCGCGCGCCGTCACGCCGAGCAGCAGGCCGTGGTAATCGCTATAGCCGCTCGATTCGAGCATCCGGATGGATCCCTGCGTCGGGTCGCGCCGCACGAACGTCGGCAAGACCGGATTCGTTTCCACGATCCGAACGAGCTTCCGCCCTTTGGCGTTCACGTAGTCGGCGCTCACCGATAGGCCGGTCCGGAGCTGGCGCTGGACGCCGAGGGTGGCATTGTAGGCGCGCGGCAGCGGCTGGTGCGGTTGCGGCACGTACAGGCTGACGACCGTCCCGGCCGGGATGCCGCGACTGAACGGATCCGGATAACCCGGCGCGGCGATGATGAGGATGCGTTGCGTCGCCAGCCAGTTGGCCAGGAGCGCCGTGTTGAACATGGTGTTGCTGTAGAAGACGCCGTAGCCGCCGCGGATCGAGGTTCGGGTGGTGCCGAACGGGTCCCAGGCGAACCCGAACCGCGGGGCGACGTTGGTCTTCCGCAGGTCGAGCCCGTCCATGTCCCACAGGTCGTAGCGCACGCCGACATTGAAGGTCAGGTGGTGCGGCAAGCGCCAGGCGTCCTGCGCGAAGGCGGAGAGGCCGGTCGCCGTGTACGCAAAGTGCGGATCCCCCTGATTGACGTAGGCCACGGCCGGATAGGTCGCCGGATTGCTCGGGTCGAAGGGGAGGTCGGTGGTGAAGACGAAATAGCCGGGGTTGTACTGGTAGACGTAGCCGTCGAGGTCCACCCGGTTGACGTCGACCCCGACCTTGAGTCGGTGCGCCCCCCACTCGTACGAGAAGTTGTCCACGAACTGGACCCGGTTTTCAGGAAACGCCTGCGGCGCGTTCGCCACCTTGCCGCTGACCGAGGTGGGGCGCTGGATCGTGTAGGCGTTGGGGTTTTTCGGCGTGATCGCCACGTTGGTCCGCGAGACCTGCACGCGCACCTCGTTGAGCGCGCGGCTCGAGAGGATGCTGGCGAGGCTGGCGACGTACGCGCGGTCTTCCACGATGTACTCGGTGCCGACCTCGTCCAGGTAGATGCCGCCCACACCCTGGTTGTGGTAGAAGGGGCGGTCGAGGCTGAAGCGTCCCGTCAGGGTGTGGTTCGACCCGAACTGGTGCGTCACCTTCGCGAGCAACTGGTTGTTGTCGAACGGCTGCTTGAAGTCGCCAGGCGCGGCAGGAGACGTCACCGTCGCGATCGTGACGCGGCGGGTGCCCTCGTAAGCGAGGAAGTAGTGCGTGCGGTCCTTGACGATGGGCCCGCCGATCCACCCGCCGGGCTGCTTCTGCTCGAAGCGCGACTTGGTGGTCGCGAAGGCGTTGCGGGCGTCCAGGGCTTCGTCGCGATGGAAGTAGTAGGCCCGGCCGTGCAGCTCGTTGGTGCCCGACCGCGTGACCGTGTTGAGGATCACGCCGCTGGCGTTCCCGAACTCCGCGGCGTACTGGGTCGTCAAGACCTGGAACTCCCGGATCGCGTCGGGGGGGACGTTCGACCGGACCGAATTGACGGCCATCAGCTCGTTGCTGACCCCGTCGACCAGGGTCTCGCCGCTGCCCCGGGGCTGGCCGCCCCCCGTCACCGGCTCCTCAATGCTGCCCCGCGGCACCACGCCGGGGGCGAGCACGGCCAGGGACGCGGCCTGCCGGCCCGCGAGCGGGAGGGTGTCGATCTGGTCCCGTGTCACGACGCGGTCGAGGGCCGACTTGGTCGTCTCGACGAGCGGCGCCTCCTCGCGGACCGTGACGGTCTCGGCGACGGGCGACAGCTCAAGGGTCAGGTCGAGCGTCAGTTCCTGCCCAACCTCGAAGCGCAAGGCCTCGCGCTTGAGGGTCTTGAAGCCCGCGAGTTCCGCCGTGAGGTCGTAGGTGCCGGGCGGGACGTAGGGGATAACGTAAGCGCCCGCGCGGTCGGTCACGGTCGTCCGGGCGAAGCCCGTGTGCTGATCCCGCAAGGTGATCGTCACGCCGGGCAGGACGGCGTGGCTCGGGTCTCGCACGACGCCCTGGACCGTGGCTGTGGTCGTCTGGGCGGCCGCCGGCGGGGGCCAGCCGAGCCCTGCGAGCGCGAGGATGTACGCGAGACGAGCAAGTCGGCGAGCCATCAGGGACCTCCGCTGCCGGTCGGGGGGTGCTGGGGTTGCGCCCCGGCTGGCTGGCTTGCTACAAACGTCACACTTGAACGTGCCGGCGCTATTATACCCGGTCTGAGATCGCCGTCAACGCCCGCAACGATCGGCTTGCCTCGGATTGATACATTTGCATCAACGAGGTGCCCCCATGCACGGCCGGCTGGACGGGTTGATGTCGAAGCTGCCTTCCGAGCTCATGCGCGGGTTGAGCCCGCGCCGGCGGGAACTGGTGCGGCGGGTGCTGGACCGCCCGCGCGACTACGTGCTGCTCAGCGCGCGCAAGCTCGCCGAGGCGGTCGGCGCCGACGCCATGGCAGTGCTGCGCGCCATCCGCGACATGGGCTTCCCCGGGTACGCGGACTTCCGCCGCTACCTCCACGAGCTGGCGCTCGCCCAGGCCACCCAGCTCGACACGCTGCAGGCCGGCCTCGCCCGGGCCGCCGACGTCTCCGCCGAGCTGCGCGAATCGCTAGCCCACGACGCCGACAACCTCGCCGCGCTCCGGCACACGGTGGACTTCCGCCGCCTCGAGGCGCTGGCGGCGCGCCTGTACGGGGCACGGCGGATCGTCCTGCTCGGCGGGGACCTGGCCTCGGCCCTCGTGACCTTCCTGCACTACAACCTGGCGGTGATCGACCTGCCTGCGTTCGCCTGCACCAGGCCGGGTGAGGTCGCCCACACCGTGCGCTGGCTCACGCGGTCGGATCTCGTCATCGCGATCACGTTCCGCCGGGGCCTGCGCCAGACCGTCGAGGGGGTGCGGCACGCCCGCGCGCGGGGCGCCTACTGCGTGGGCATCACCGACACCCACCTCTCACCGCTCGCCCGCTTCGCCCACGAGTACTTCGTCACCCCGGTCGAGGGCACCCTGTACGGGGTGTCGTACGTGGCGCCCATGGCGCTCCTGAACATGCTCCTGGTGGCGTGCGCCATCAAGCGGAGAAGCCGCACGATCCGGCTCCTGAAGGCGGCGGACGCCGAGCAGCGGACCGGCTTCCGCTGGTATCGCGACACCGACCTCGGCGCGCTCCGCCCGGCAACGCCGTCTACCCGCCGCCCCGCCGCCACGCCTGGAGGGCGAGCAGGACGATCACGGCGACCAGGCCCACCATCGCCCGGTACTCGCGGTTCATCCTGACGCGCGCCCACGAGAACCGCCGGTCGCGGCCCTCGCCGGCGCCCGCGCGATACCGAAGGTACGCGCCGCCGAAGCGCTCGACGAGCAGCCGTTCCTCGGTCCGCACGGCCGCCCAGAACGTGCTCACGAGATACGCCAGGACCAGGAGCGTGACCCATACGCGGTTGGCCGCGACGGCGAACCCGATCCCCATCAGGGCCGACCCCAGATAGAGCGGGTGCGCCGTCCACCGGTAGGGTCCGGACGCGGTGACCTCCCGGTTCTTCTCGAGATGCCCGGAGGCCCACAGGCGCAGCGCCTCACCGGCGACCGCCAGGGCGGCTCCCGCCGCGACACTCGCCGGCGTCGGGGTGGCGAGCCACAGGGCGAGCCCGCCGCACGCGAAACCCAGCGGGACCCGCAGGCGCGCCAGCCCCCGCACGAGAGTCGCCTGCCGGTCGCTCATGGGACTCGGTCAGCGGATGGGTGGCCGGCGGCCCGCGCGGCGACGTCGGGCGGCCGGCCCGCGCGCGATCGCGCGCCTCACCGGCGGCCTGCTGGCCGCGCAGTA
>CAYZKQ010000046.1:0-18806 GCA_964478975.1 uncultured Vicinamibacterales bacterium
CGATGGCGCGCTCCATGACAATGTGGCCGTCGAGGATCGAACGCACCGCGTCGGCGATCGGCTCGTTGTGGTCGTCGCCCTCCACCAGCACCGTGAAGATGCCGGTGATCGAGCCCTCCCCCGGCCCGGTCCCGGCGCCCCGCGGACCCGCCTCGCCGCCCCTGACGGCGGCGCCGCGCTCACCCGGTGGCCCCTGCGGGCCGCGCTCTTGTGCGGCCAGCGCTGGACCCGCCACCCACGCGAGGCACGCCACGACGGCCACGAACGCTGTCTTCCTCATGGCTGCTTCTCCCTCGGCTGCCTGGCCTCGACCTCTTTTACGTCCGCATCGTGTCTGGACGTGTCTGGCTCCTCCGAGCTACCCCGAACGCCTGCAACCCGCCTGCCACCGCCGCGGGTACAGCCTAGACCTGACGGTCCGCGAAATCAACAGCGGCCGGCCGACAGCCGGGGCCGGCGGTCTGCGCGCGGGCGATCCGCGTCCCCTGGCGGCGATGCGCCTGTCCATTTCCCGGGACAGGCGGGGCGTTCGATTGACACCCCGGGGAACGGGCCGATAGACTCGCGTTCGGGGGCGTGGGAGCGGGGCGGTGTCGGGTTCGCGCCTCGAGACGATGCACGGGACGACGGTGCTGGCGGTGCGCCATCGGGGGAAGACCGTGATGGCGGGCGACGGCCAGGTGACGTTCGGCGATCGGATCGTGAAGCACGCGGCGCGGAAGATCCGCCGCCTGTATAACGACCGCATCCTGGCGGGGTTCGCGGGGTCGGCGGCGGACTCCTTCGCGTTGTTCGCGCGGTTCGAGGCGAAGCTGGAGCAGTATCGGGGCAATCTGGAGCGGTCCGCGGTGGAGCTGGCGAAGGATTGGCGGACCGATCGGGTGCTTCGGCGGCTCGAGGCGATGCTGCTCGTCGTGGATGTGCAGTCGACGTTTCTGCTCTCCGGCAACGGCGACCTGATCGAGCCGGACGAGGGCATCATCGCGATCGGGTCGGGCGGGGCGTATGCGATGGCGGCGGCGCGGGCGCTGGCGAAGCACACGGCGCTCGGGGCCCGGGAGATCGCCGAGGAGGCGATGGCCATCGCGGCGAGCATTTGCGTCTACACGAACACCGCGGTGACGATCGAAGAGTTGTAGGCTGTGCCGATCTATCTGCCTGAAGCGGCGGCGTCGGCGGCGGAGGTGTTGACGCCGCGGCAGATCGTCGCGGAGCTCGACAAGTATGTCGTGGGCCAGGCGCGGGCGAAGCGCGCCGTGGCGATCGCGCTGCGCAACCGGTGGCGGCGGCAGAAGCTGCCGCCGGCGATGGCCGAGGAGGTCGCGCCGAAGAACATCCTCATGATCGGGCCGACCGGGGTGGGCAAGACCGAGATCGCCCGGCGGCTGGCGCGGCTCGCGCACTCGCCGTTCGTCAAGGTCGAGGCGTCGAAGTACACGGAGGTCGGCTACGTCGGCCGCGACGTCGAGTCGATGGTCCGGGACCTGGTCCAGATCGCCGTCGACATGGTCCGGGAGGAGAAGGCCCTGGCGGTGCGGGCGCAGGCGCGGGCGAGCGCCGAGGAGCGCGTGCTCGACCTGTTGCTGCCGGCGGTGCCGGCGGCGGGGCTGGACGAGGCGCCGTTGCGCGAGCACCACCGGCGCACGCGGGAGAAGCTGCGGGAGCAGTTGCGGCTCGGGGTGCTCGACGACCGGCAGGTCGAAATCGAGGTGCGGGAGAAGCCCACGCTGCCCGCCTTCGAGATCATCACCGGGTCGTCGGTCGAGGAGATCGACATCAACGTCAAGGACATGCTCGGCGGGCTCTTCCAGGGGCGGCCGCGGCGGCGCCGCGTGTCGGTGCCCGAGGCGCTGCGCTACCTGACGGCCGAGGAAGAGCAGAAGCTGGTCGACATGGAGAGCGTCTCCCGGGAAGCGGTTGAGCGGGTCGAGCAGGGCGGGATCATCTTCATCGACGAGATCGACAAGATCGCCGGCCGCGAGAGCGGCCACGGCCCCGACGTGAGCCGCGAGGGGGTCCAGCGCGACATCCTGCCGATCGTGGAAGGGACGACGGTCAACACCAAGTACGGCATGGTGCGCACGGACCACATCCTTTTCATCGCCGCCGGCGCGTTCCACGTCGCGAAGCCGTCGGACCTCATCCCCGAGCTCCAGGGCCGGTTTCCGATCCGCGTCGAGCTCGATTCGCTCGGCCGCGACGACTTCGTGCGCATCCTGACCGAGCCCGAGAACGCGCTGGTGAAACAGTACACGGCGCTGCTCGCCACCGAGGGCGTCAGCGTGACGTTCACGCCGGAGGCGGTCGAACGCATCGCCGACTACGCGGCCATCGTCAACGAGCGCACCGAGAACATCGGCGCGCGGCGGCTGCACACCGTGATGGAGAAGCTCCTGGACGAGGTGTCCTTCGAGGCGCCCGACCTCGGCGAAACCGCCATCACGATCGACGCGGCCTACGTGGACCGCATGCTCGCCGACATCGTCAAGAACGAGGACCTGTCCCGCTACATTCTGTGACGCGTCCCCGGCGCCTCGCGGCCTGTTCGGTCGTCGCCCTCGCGGGCCTGGCGGCGTGCGGCAAGAAAGGGCCGCCGCTCCCCCCCGTGCGCCCGGTGCCCGCCGCGGTCGCCGACCTCCAGGCGCGGCGCGCCGGCGAGCTCGTGTGGCTCACGTTCACTGTGCCCGACCGCAACCAAGACGGGTCCCGGCCCGCCGACCTCGCCCGCGTGGACGTCTTCGGCCTGACCGTCGACCCGACAAGCCGGGAGCCGACGCCCGCCGAATTCCTCGAGCGCGCCGTCCTGGTCGCCTCGATCGAGGTGCAGCCCCCGGCGCAGCCAGGCGAAGCCCCGCCCGCCGCGGGCCCGGGCGACGAGCGGCCGGTGCAGGGCGGCGTCGTGACGGTCGAGGAGACCCTCACCCCGGAGCACTATGTCCCGGTTCGCTTTGAGCCGAAGCCGCCGGGTCCAGGCGCTGCGGGGGGCGCCCTCGGCCGCCCGGAGCCGGCGCGCACGTACGTCGCGGTCGCCGTGAGCGGGCGCCGCCGCCGGTCGGCGCCCTCGGGGCGTGTCCAGGTGTCGCTCAGACCCCCGCCGCCCGCGCCTGCGGACGTCGAGTTGACCTATACGGAGCAGGCCTTCACGATCCGGTGGCGGACGCCGCCGCCGGATCCCTGGCGCCCGGTGTGGCCCGTCCTGGGCTACGCGTTCGGCTTCAACGTGTACGAGCTGCCGGGCGACCAGGCCGGGCGGCTCCCGCGGACGCCGGTCAATCCCACGCCGGTCAGCGGGCCGAGCCTCGAGGTGCCGCTGCTGGCCTTCGGGGTGCCGCGGTGCTTCGGGGTGCGCGCGGTCGAAAGCCTTGGCGGGCGGGTCGTCGAGAGCGAGCTGAGCCGCCCGGTGTGCGCGACGCCCGTCGACACGTTCGCTCCGGCGGCGCCGACCGGGCTCGTCGCCGTCGCGGAGGCGGGCGCGATCAACCTGAGCTGGAACCCCAACAGCGAGCGGGACCTCGCGGGCTACCTGGTCTTGCGCGGGGAGGCACCCGGTGCGACACTGCGGCAGATTACGCCCGCGCCGCTCCGCGAACCCACCTACCGCGATACGAGCGTGCGGGCGGGCGTCAGGTACGTGTACGCTGTGGTGGCGGTCGACGGGGCCACCCCGCCGAATGTCAGCGCGCAGTCGGCGCGCGTGGAGGAGACGGCACGGTGAGCGCACTCACGACGGGTCGGTTGTATCGGATCGACGACGCGGGCGTGGTCGCCTACGCTCTCGAGCGGGAGGGGGCCTGGCGCCTCGTCGAGGGCGACATCTTCGGCGACCACCGGCTGGGGGCGGCGATCGAGCCCGAGCGGGTCCGGCTGCTGGCTCCGGTCGTGCCTTCGAAGATCGTGGCGGTCGGCCTCAACTACCGCGACCACGCCGCCGAGCAGGGCAAGCCGCTGCCGGCCGAGCCCATGATCTTCCTCAAGCCGTCGACGGCGGTCATCGGCCCGGGCGAGGCGATCCGCCTGCCGCCCGGCGCCGGCCGCGTCGACCACGAGGCGGAAGTCGGGGTGGTGATCGCGCGGCGCGCCGCTCGGGTGCCGCGCGCCGAGGCGTGGCAGTACATCCTCGGGTTGACGTGTGTCAACGACGTGACGGCGCGGGAGCTGCAGGCGAAGGATGTGCAGTACACGCGGGCGAAGGGGTTCGACACCTTCGCGCCGATCGGGCCGGCGGTGGCGATCGGCCTCGACGGCCGGGCCGTCGACGTCGAGGGGTGGGTGAACGGGGTGCGCCGGCAGGCGTCGAACACGCGCGAGCTCATCTTTCCGATCGACGAGCTCGTGGCGTTCGTCTCGTCGGTCATGACGCTCCTGCCCGGCGATATCATCTCGACGGGGACCCCGGCGGGGGTCGGACCGCTCCGGCCGGGCGACGTCGTGACGGTGAAGGTGGCGGGCGTGGGCAGTTTGACGAATCCGGTCGTCGCCGGCTGAGGGCTCGCCGGGGCGCGAGGCGGCGGCGGGGGAGGCACGCGATGAAGCTCTTTGTCGACACGGGCAACGTCAGCGAGGTGCAGCAACTGGTGCCGCTGGGGATCATCGATGGGGCGACGACCAACCCGTCGCTGCTGGCGAAGGCCGGCGGCGATCCGCACCAGGTGCTCAAGCAGATTTGCGACCTTGTCCAGGGCCCGGTGAGCGCCGAGGTGGTGGCCACCGACGCCGCGGGCATGGTCCGGGAGGGGCGCGAGCTGGCGGCGATCGACCGGCACATCGTCGTGAAGGTGCCCTTCACCCGGGAGGGGGTGCGGGCGTGCCGGGCGCTGCGCGGCGAAGGGATCCGGGTGAACGTGACGCTGGTGTTCTCGCCCGCGCAAGCGCTGCTCGCCGCGAAGGCCGGCGCGAACTACGTCAGCCCGTTCATCGGGCGCCTGGACGACATCGCGACGTCCGGGCTGGAGCTCGTGCGGCAGATCGTCGAGATCTACGACCACTACGAGTTCGCCACGGAGGTGCTCGTCGCGAGCGTGCGGCATCCGATGCACGTCGTGGAGGCGGCGCGCATGGGGGCGGACGTCTGCACGTGTCCGGCGGCGGTCATCGAGGCGCTGTTCCGGCACCCCCTGACCGACATCGGGCTCGAACGCTTCCTGAAAGACTGGGAGCGGGCGCAGGCGGCGAAGGTCTGAATGGACGGCTGGAAGACGCTCGAGGAGCTCGAACGACTCGCCGAGCTGGGCGGCGGCGAGGCGCGGCGGCGCCGGCAGCACGAGGCGGGCAAGCTGACGGCGCGCGAGCGCATCGACCGGCTGTTCGACCCGGGCAGCTTCGAGGAGATCGACAAGCTCGTCACGCACCGGTGCCGCGACTTCGGGATGGCGGACCAGCTCATCCCCGGCGACGGCGTGGTGGCCGGGTGGGGGCGGGTCGACGGCCGGCCCGTCTACGCCTTCGCCCAGGATTTCACGGTCTTCGGCGGCTCGCTTTCGGAGACCAACGCGGCCAAGATCTGCAAGATCATGGACCTGGCGATGAAGATGGGCGCGCCGATCGTCGGGCTCAACGATTCGGGCGGCGCGCGCATCCAGGAAGGCGTCCTCTCGCTGGGGGGCTACGCCGACATCTTCCTCCGCAACACCCTGGCCTCGGGGGTCGTGCCGCAGATCTCCGCCATCATGGGGCCGTGCGCGGGCGGCGCCGTTTACTCGCCGGCGATCACCGACTTCATCGTCATGGTCGAGGGTACGAGCTACATGTTCGTGACCGGGCCGGACGTGATCCGCGCGGTCACGCACGAGGAGGTCACCAAAGAGCAGCTCGGCGGCGCCCTGACGCACAACCAGACGAGCGGCGTCGCCCACTTTGCGGTCCCGGACGACCGGGCGTGCCTGCAGCTCATCCGCGATCTCCTGAGCTACCTCCCCAGCAACAACCTGGAGGACCCGCCGCGGCGCGAGACCGACGACCCGGCCGACCGGGAGGACCCCTCGCTCGACCGGCTCGTGCCCGCGTCGCCGAACCAACCCTACGACATGCTGGACCTCATCCATGCGGTCGTCGACGGCGGGGAGTTCCTGGAGGTCCACCGGCTCTTCGCGCGCAACCTCATCGTGGGGTTCGCCCGCCTGGGGGGGCGGCCGGTGGGGATCGTCGCGAACCAGCCGGCCCACCTCGCCGGCACGCTCGACATCGACGCGTCGGTCAAGGGGGCCCGGTTCGTGCGGTTCTGCGACGCGTTCAACATCCCCCTGGTGACTTTCGAAGATGTCCCGGGGTTTCTGCCTGGCACGCGCCAGGAGTACGGGGGCATCATCAAGCACGGCGCGAAGCTGCTCTACGCTTTCGCTGAGGCGACTGTACCCAAGGTCACGGTCATCACGCGGAAAGCCTACGGCGGGGCCTACTGCGTGATGGCGAGCAAGCACATCCGCACCGACGTCAATTTCGCCTGGCCGACGGCGGAGATCGCGGTGATGGGGCCAGAGGGGGCCGTCAACATTCTCTATAAGCGCGAGCTGGACGCCGCCGCGGACCCCGAGGCGCTTCGCGCGGAAAAGGTCGCCGAGTATCGGCGGAAACTCGCCAACCCGTACGTGGCGGCGTCGCGGGGGTTCATCGACGAGGTCATCCGGCCCCGCCAGACCCGGCCCAAGCTCATCGCGGCGCTGGCCCGCCTCGAGAACAAGCGCGATCGGAACCCGCCGAAGAAGCACGGGAACATCCCACTCTGACGGGCTGTTAGAATACGGGCAGATGCCGGGGCGCGGCCGCGCGCGGGTCGCGCCGGACCAGCCGTGAAAGTCCTCGTCGCCAACCGCGGGGAAATTGCGGTCCGCGTCATGCGGACGTGCCGCGAGATGGGGCTCCGGACCGTGGCTGTCTATTCCGCGTGCGACCGCGACGCCCCGCACGTCCGCTACGCGGACGAGGCGTATCCGATCGGGCCGAGCGAGGCGACCGAGAGCTACCTGCGGATCGACAAGCTCGTCGACGTCGCGCGCCGGGCCGGCGCCGAGGCGGTCCACCCGGGCTACGGCTTTCTGGCCGAAAACCCCGCGTTCGCCCAGGCGTGCGCCGACGCGGGCCTGCTTTTCATCGGCCCGACGGCCGCCGTCATGGCGCTCATGGGCAGCAAGACCGCGGCGCGCGAGACGGCGCGCCGGGCCGGCGTCCCGGTCGTTCCGGGCACCGACACCCCGATCGGCGAAGACGTGCCGCTCGAAAACATCGCGCGCGCGGCCGACGAGGTCGGCTACCCCCTGCTCGTCAAGGCGGTCGCCGGGGGCGGCGGCAAGGGCATGCGCACGGTGCGGGCGCGGGACGAGCTCGCGGCGTCCGTCCGGGCCGCGCGGTCCGAAGCGCGCGCCGCGTTCGGCGACGGCACCATCTACCTCGAGCGGCGCCTGGAGCAGCCGCGCCACGTCGAGATTCAACTGCTGGGCGACGAGGCCGGCACCGTCGTGGCGTTCCCCGAGCGGGAGTGCTCCATCCAGCGGCGCCACCAGAAAGTCGTCGAGGAGTCGCCCTCGGTCGCCGTGACGGCGGAGCTGCGCCGGGCCCTCGCCGCGCAGGCGGTGGCGGTGGGGCGGGCGGCGGGCTACACGAACGCCGGCACGGTCGAGTTCCTGCTCGAGCCGGGCGGCCGCTTCTACTTCCTCGAGATGAACACGCGCCTCCAGGTCGAGCACCCGATCACCGAAATGGTGACCGGGGTCGACCTCGTCGCCTGGCAGATCCGCCTCGCTCGAGGCGAGCGCCTGACGCTCGACCCGGAGCGGCTGCTCGAGCCGCGCGGCCACGCCATCGAGTGCCGGGTCTACGCCGAGGACCCGGACCGCGGCTTTCTCCCCTCGCCGGGGCTCGTCACGGGCCTGCGCACGCCCGCGGGGCCGGGCATCCGCGACGACGGGGGCGTGGCGCCCGGGTATGCCGTGCCGGTCTACTACGACTCGCTCATCTCGAAGCTGGTGGCCTGGGCCGAGGACCGGCCGCGCGCCCTGGCCCGGATGGCGCGGGCGCTGGGCGAGTACGAGGTCCTGGGCGTCAAGACGACCATCCCCTTCTTCCAGTGGCTCCTGGCCCAGCCGGAGTTCCACGCCGGGCAGTTCGACACCACGTACCTCGACCGCGTGCTGGCCGAGCGCGGCGACCGGAGCTTCGCCGCCGCGGACGCGGAGGCCGAAGAGATCGCAGTGGTGGCGGCGGCGCTGAGCGCCTACTTCCGCGCGCGCCGGCCCGCTCTCGACGGGACTCAGGCGGCGCCCGCGCCGGCGTGGCGGCAGGCGGCCCGCCTGGAGGGACTGCGGCCCCGATGACCTTCGAGATCGAGGCGGGCGGCCGCCGCCGCTCCGTGAGCGTCGAACGGATCGAGGCGCGGTCGGAGGGCACCGCCGAGACGTTCCGCGTCACCGTCGACGGCCGCCCGCGCCTAGTCGACGCTCGCGCGGTGGGGCCGGCCAGTCTGTCGCTCCTCTTTCCGGACGACGGGTGGCGGAGCTGCGAGGTGACCGTGGCGCCGGCCGGCCCGGGCGAGTGGATCGTCCGGGTGCCGGGCGGCCTGGTCCGAGTGGCGATCGATACCGGCCGTCGCGGCCGGCCCCCCGAGGCCAGCGCAGCCCTCGACGGCGAGCAACGCATCGTCGCGCCGATGCCGGGGCGCATCGTCCGGGTGCTCGTCAAGCCGGGCGATGCGGTCCAGCCGCGCCAGGGCCTGGTCGTGATCGAGGCGATGAAGATGGAAAACGAGTTGACCTCGCCGAAGAGCGGGCGCGTCAAGGACGTGCCGGTCGCCGAGGGCATGTCGGTCGAGGCCGGACGCGTGCTGGTCGTGGTCGAGTGAGGTGGTGGCGATGACGCCAGAGGCGCGCGCCGCGCCGGGGGGCGGGGAGGCGGGTGCCGGGCAGGGCCGGCGGTGGCTGCGGGGGTTCCGCCGCTACGGCGCCCGGGTGCTCACTATCGCCGCCGCGCTGGTCGCCGCGGCGCTCGTGAGTCTGGTGACCATCGACCTCGGCCCGGCGCTCCGGAGCCGGGCCGAGCGAGGGGCGTCGGCGTTCCTCAAGCGCCCGATGCACATCGGCCGGCTGTCGCTGCGCCCGCTGGCCGGCCAGGTCGTGCTGGAGCGGGTGCTCATCGAGGGATTGACGCCGAAGGATCCGCCCTTCTTGCGCGCGGGGCGCATTGTCGTGTCGGTGCCCTGGTGGACGGCCTTCACGGGCGGGCTCGTGGTCGACGCGGTGCGCCTCACCGACTGGGAAATGACGATCGAGACGTTCGCCGACGGGCGGCATACGCTGCCCAACCTGACGCCGGCAAGGCGAGGCGAGGCGGGCCGCGGCCTCAGCGTGACGGTTCGCGAGGTGTGGACCGATCGCGGTCAGTTCACGTTCGTGGACCACGGGACCCCCTGGGGCGTCGTCTGCCGGAACCTGTCGGTGTCGGCTGTGCGGGCGGGCGGCGAGTATCGAGGCCGCGCGCGGTTCTCGGGCGGCACGGTGTGGATCCAGGACTTCGTGCCGATGCACGCGGCGCTGCAGGCCGGGTTCGTCATCCGGGGCGGCGCGATGCATCTGCCGCGCATCGAGCTGGTGACCGACGGAGCGCGGTCGGTCCTGACGGGGGACGTGGATTTCCGGCGCTGGCCGGAGCAGCGCTACCAGGTGCAGTCGCGGGTGGACTTCGCGCGGATGCGCGAGCTGTTCTTCGCGGGCGAAACCTGGCGGCTCGGGGGCGAAGGCGAGTTCACGGGAACCTTCCACGTGTACCGCGGCGGGCGCGATCTGATCGGGCACTTCGCGAGCGCGCGCGCGAGCGTCAACGGCTACGAGTTCGAGGACCTCGCCGGCCGGTTGGTCTGGGTGCCGGGTCGGTTCGAGGTGCCTGAGGCCGCCGCGCGCTTTTTCGGCGGCCGGATGCGGTTTACCTACGCGCTGGCGCCCATCGGGCAGCCGGGCGGCACGCCGGCGACGTTCGACGTCCGGTACGAGGGCGTCGACCTCGAGGCGCTCACGACGTTTCTGGATCTGCGCGGCGGACTTCGCTTGGCCGGGCGGGCCTCCGGGCACCACCGGCTCGCGTGGCCCCTCGGGCGGATCGCCGTGGCGCGGGGCGACGGGGTCGTCACCGCGGTCCCGCCGGCCGGCGTGCGCCTGGCGACGCGCGAACTGGGGCCGGAGGTGGCCGCTGAGACCGCCGCGCGCGAGCCGGTGATGGGGCCGTTCAATCCCGACCCGCTCGCGGCGCCGGTGGCCGTCGGCGGGGAAGTCCGCTACGCGTACGACGAAAGCGGTCTCACGTTCGCGCGGAGCGTGGTGGCCACGCCGGCGACCTTCGTCGAGTTCGAAGGGCGCACCGCGTGGGGACGGGCGTCGGCGCTGCCGTTCCACGTGACGAGCCGCGACTGGCAGGAAAGCGACCGGCTGCTCGCCGCGGTCCTGACCGCCGCGGGTGCGCCCACGCGCGCGGTGCCTGTCGGGGGGTACGGCGAGTTCGACGGCGTGGTGACCGGCGCGCTCCGCTCGCCGCGGGTGGCGGGCCGGTTCCGCGGCCACCGGGTGCGGGCGTGGGACGTCGAGTGGGGCGAGACGACCGGGCGCGTGGTCATCGAGGACAACTACGCGGACGTCACCGAGGGGCTCGTCGTCGACGGGGGGTCGCGGATGGCGGTCGAGGGGCGGTTTTCCCTCGGGTATCCGCGCGGGGACGGGGGCGACGAGATCGACGCGCGGGTGCAGGTGCATCGCCGCCCGGTGGCGGACCTGCGGCACGCGTTCGGCCTGGACGACTACGACGTCGACGGGCGGCTGTCGGGGGAGTTCCACCTCTATGGGCACTACACGCGGCCCTTCGGGTTCGGCCGCCTGACGATCGAGGACGGGGTCGCCTACGGCGAGCGCGTGGCGCGGGCGACGGGCTCGCTCCGCTTCGAGGGCGCCGGCGTGCGGATCGACGGGATCGAGATCGCCAAGGGGACGGGGACGATCACGGGGGCGGCCTATCTCGACTGGAACGGGAACTATTCGTTCAACGCGGACGGGCGGCGCATCCCGGTCGAAGCCATCCAGGCGGCGGCCTTCCCGCCAGCACCGCTGACCGGCCTGCTGCAGTTCACCGCGTCGGGCAGCGGGAGTTTCGAGGTGCCGCGGTACGAGATCCGGGGGCGGGTGGCGGACCTGTTCGCGGGCGACGAGGGGATCGGCCAGGTGACCGGGCGCGTCTCGGTCCGAGGCGAGGTGCTCACGCTCGAGCTGGAGGCGGCCTCGCCGCGCCTGGCGATCTTCGGTTCCGGCCGCATCGCCCTCACGCCCCAGGCGGACGCGGAGTTGAGTTTCCGCTTCGTCGACACCTCGCTCGACCCGTACTTGCGATTTTTCGAGCCGCGGCTGTCGCCCTTCACGACCGCGGTCGCCAGCGGCACCCTGCGGCTGGCGGGCGAGCTGGCGGACCTGACGCATCTCCGGGCCGACGCGCGGGTCGAGGACGTCCGCCTGACGCTGTTCGACTACGCGCTGCACAACGAGGGCGCCATCGAGCTGGCGCTGGACGAGGGGCTGGTGCGCATCGAGCGGCTCCGGCTGGTCGGCGACGGCACGCGCCTCGACGTGTCGGGCGAAGTGCCGGTCGCGGGCCAGACCGCGCTCTCGGTGCGGGCGACCGGCGACGCGAACCTGGGGATCCTGCAGGGGTTCTTCCGCAACCTGCGCAGCGCCGGGGCGGCGGAGGTGGTCGCGGCGCTCACCGGGTCGACGCGGGAACCGGTGCTCTCCGGCTATGCGCGCATCACCGACGGCCGCATCCGGCATTTCGCGCTGCCGCACGGGCTCGACGCCATCAACGGCCGCGTGTGGTTCGACGCCGAGGGGATCCGGTTCGACGACCCCGGGTGCAGCCCGCCCGCGTGCCAGCCGGTCACGGCCCGGCTCGGGGGCGGCGCGGTCGAGTTCGGCGGGCGCATCGCGCTGCGAGGCTATGTCCCGACCGCCTTCAACCTCACGGCGCGCGGCGTGCAGATGCGCCTGCGCTATCCGGAAGGATTCCGGTCGGAGGTGGACGCCGAGCTGCGCTTGACGGGTCCCATCGCCCAACCCGTCCTCTCCGGGACCGTGACGGTGCGCGACGCCGTGTTCGTCCGGCGCTTCGAGGCCGGCGCGGAGTGGCTGGGCCTCGGCGGCGAGGCGAAGGCGCCGCCCGCCGAGGCGGGCGGGCCCTCGCTGCCGCTGCGGTACGACCTGCGCATCCTCGCACCGTCGACGCTGCGGATCGCCAACAACCTCGCCCAAATCGTGTCGAGCGCGGACCTGACCTTGACGGGGACCTACGAGCGGCCGGTGCTGCTCGGGCGCGCCGAGATCGAGCGCGGCCAGGTGACCTTCGAGGGCAACCGCTACCGGGTGACACGGGGCACGATCGATTTCTTCAATCCCGCCCGGATCGAGCCGTTTTTCGACCTCGAGGCCGAGACCCAGGTGCGGGTGCCCGGCCAGACGTATCGAGTGACCTTCCGCGTCACGGGTACGCCGGAGCGCTTCGTCCCCGAGTTCTCGTCCGACCCGCCTTTGCCGGCGGTGGACGTCGTCTCGCTCTTGCTCGGCGACGTCTACAACCCCCAGGACGCGGAGATCCGCGAGCTCCGGACCCGCGAGCGGTCGGAGACCGCCCTCATGACGGGCGCGGCGCGCCTGCTGGCCAGCCCCATCAGCACCGGCGTGGGCCGCGCGGTGGAGGAAACGCTGGGGTTCGACACGGTGCAGATCTCGCCGTTTCTGGGGACGACGCAGTCGCTCAACCCGGCGGCCCGCCTCACGATCGGGAAGCGCCTGTCGAGCCGCGCGTTCCTGACCTACTCCCGCGCGCTGAACGCGGCGTACAACGAGCAGATCATCCTGCTGGAATACGATCAAAGCGATCGCATCTCGTGGGTTGTCTCGCAGAACGAGGACCGAACCTACGCGCTCGACGTCCGCGTGAGACACGTGTTCCGATGACGCGCCGGTTGGCTGGACGGATCGTGGGGCGGCTCGCCCGCGCGGCCGCCATCGGCGCCGGTACGTGGAGCCTCGGGATCCCGCCGGTCCCAGCCGCCGCGCAGGCGGGACCCGGCGAGCCCCTGGCCGGACGGCCGATCGTGCGGCTCGAGGTCCAGCAGGACGGCCGGCCGGTCACCGACCGGGCGCTCGTCGAGCTCCTGGACACCCGACCGGGCGACCCCCTCTCGCTCGTGCGCGTCCGGGAGAACATCGGCCGGTTGTTCGCGCTGGGGCGCTACGAGGATGTCCAGGTCGAGGCCGAGCCGGCCGGCGACGGCGTCGTGCTCCGGTACACGCTCGTGCCGGTCCGGGTGGCGCGCCGCGTGCAGGTCCGGGGGGTCTCGGGGCTGCGCGCGTCCGACGTGCGGCGCCGCCTCGAGGACCGGTTCGGCCGCCGCCTACCGCTCACCCGGGCCGGCGCGGCGGCGCGGGCGCTGGAGGAGGCCTACGCCGACGCGGGCTATTTGCAGGCGCGGGTGACGCCCCGGGTCCTCGCCCCCGAGTCCGGGCGCGACGCGACACTCGTGTTCGAGGTCGACCCCGGTCCCCGGGCGCGCGTCGGGCGCGTGGAGGTCACGGGGCTGCCGCCCGCCTCGCGGCCGGGGCTCCTGGCGCGACTCGAGTTGCGCCCCGGGGCCTTCTACGAACGCGCGCGGGCGGCCCGCGCTCTCGAGCAGTACGTGGCGGACCTCAAGAGCCGCGGCTACTACCAGGCCGCCGGCCACGTCACGCCGAGCGTCCGCGAGGGCGGCACCCTGGTGGATGTGATCGTGGAGGTGCGCGCCGGCCCGCTCGTGACGGTCAGGTTCGAGGGCGACCCGCTGCCCGCCGACCGGGTGCCGGAGCTCGTGCCGGTGGCGCGCGAAGGGTCGGTCGACGAGGACCTGCTCGAGGATTCCGACGCGCGCATCCGCGCCTACCTGCACGCGCAGGGTCACTGGCGTGCGGAGGTGTCGCACCAGCGCCTCGAACGCGGCGATCGGCTCGAGATCGTGTTTCGCGTGCGCAAGGGTCCGATGTTCCGCGTCGGCGGCGTCGACCTTCGGGGCCACCGGGCCGTGGCGGCGAGCGAGCTGCGCGGCCTCCTCCGGCTCGGGCCGGGCGAGCCGTTCGTCGCCGCGCGTCTCGAGGCCGACGCGGCCGCGATCGAGGCCCACTACCGGCGGCTCGGGTTCGCCGCCGTCAAGGTGACGCCGGAGGTGCCGGCGGGCGACGCTCCCGCCGGCGGCGTCGTGACCGTGGTCCCGCGTTTGGTCATCGAGGAGGGCCCGCGGACCGTCGTGACCGGCGTCCAGTTCGAGGGTGTTCAGGCGGTCGACGAGACCGAGCTGCGGCGGCTCATCCGGCTGCGGCCGGGCGAGCCGTTCGACGCCTCGCAGGTCGCCGCGGACCGGGACGCCGTGGCGCTCCACTACCTGAATCTCGGGTACCAGACCGCCGACGTCCGCGTGACCCCGCAGTTCACCGACGACCGCACCGGCGTGGTGCTCGCCTACACGGTCCGCGAGGGCCCCCAGTGGATCGTCGACCACATCCTCGTCGTGGGCAATGTCCGGACGAAAACCAGCACGGTCGAGCGGGAGCTGCGCATCAGACCCGGAGGCCCTTTGGGCCTGGCCGCGCTCCTCGAGAGCCAGCGGCGCCTGAGCGCGCTCGGGCTCTTCCGACGCGTGCGCCTCACCCCCATCGAGCACGGGCCCGGCGCCCGGCGCGACCTGCTCGTCGTGGTCGAAGAGGCGCCGGCGACCAGCCTCGCCTACGGGGGCGGGCTCGAAGGCGGCCGGCGGCTGCGGACTGGTCCCGAGGGTGGGCCCGCGCAAGAGCGGATCGAGATCGCCCCGCGGGGGTTCTTCGAAATCGGCCGCCGCAACTTGTGGGGGCGGAACCGGTCGGTCGATCTGTTCACCCGCCTCAGCGTGCGGCCGAGCGACAATCCGAACGTCCCGGGCGGCGGGAGCGGTCGGTTCACCGAGTACCGGGTCAACGGGGTCTACCGAGAGCCGAACGTGCTGGGGCGCTCGGGCCTCGACTGGCTCGCCACGGCCTTTCTGGAGCAGGGCGTGCGGACCAGTTTCAACTTCAACCGGAAGGGGGTCAACACGGAGTGGCTCCAGCGCCTGACGCCCGCGACGCGCGTCAGCGCCCGCTACGCGTTCAACTACACGCGCCGCTTCGACGAGCGCATCGACCCCGCGGACCAATCGCTCATCGACCGGGTGTTCCCGCAGGTGCGGCTCTCGACGATCTCGGGGAGCCTCTTCTACGACACGCGCGACGACGTGGTCGATCCGGTGGCGGGGACGTGGGCGAGCGTGGACGGCGAACTGGCGTTGCGCGCCCTCGGGTCGGAAGTCGGGTTCGCGAAGACCTACGTCCAGGGATTCCTGTACCGCCGGCTGCCGGCTCCCGCCGCTCGGCGGCTGGTCGTGGCGCTCGGGGCCCGTCTGGGCCTCGCGACCGGCTTTCCGCGCGAGGTCGACGTGAGCGAGCGGGCCGGCCCGCGGACGGTGACACGGCTCGAGGACTTGCCAGCGAGCGAGCGCTTTTTCGCCGGCGGCGACACGACGGTCCGGGGGTTCACCCTCGACCGCCTGGGTGCGCCGGAGACGCTCGACCCGAACGGGTTCCCCAAAGGGGGCAACGGGCTCGTCGTCCTGAACGCCGAGCTGCGGGTCCAGGTGTGGCCTCCCCTCGGCGTCGTGACCTTCCTCGACGCGGGCAACGTCTACGCGCGCGTCCGAGACCTGTCGCTCGCGGAGCTCCGGCCGAGCGCCGGCGTCGGGCTCCGCTACCAGTCGCCGATCGGCCCGCTCCGGGTCGACCTCGGGTTCAAGCTCGACCGGCGGGCGGGCGAGCGCCTGACGGCGCTCCACTTCAGCTTCGGCCAGGCGTTTTGAACGGAGGTGTCCAGGTGCGCTCCCCTCGGTCCGCGATCGTCTCGTGCGTGGCGGTGCCGGCGGCGCTGTCGGGCCTGTTCCTCGCCGGGCCTCGGCCCGGCGGCGGCGAGGTGATCGACCGCGTGCTGGCCGCCGTCGGGGGGCAGGTCGTGACGCTTTCCGACGCCCGGGCGGCCCTGGCGCTCGGCCTGGTGGCGCGCCCCGCCGCCGGGGATGCGATCGCGGCGGCGGTGGAAGCGCTCATCGACCGCCGGCTGATCCTGACCGAGGTGGACCGCTATCAGCCGGTGGAGCCGGACCCGGCGGCCGTCGCGCGGCGTACGGAGGCGCTGCTGGCGGCGCTGCCCGCGGAGGTGCCGGTCGAGCGGGCGCTGGCGTCCCTGGCGCTGGACCGCGAGCGGCTGGCGCAATGGGCGCGCGACGACCTCCGCATCCAGGCGTACATCGCCCAGCGCTTCGGACTGGTGCAGCCGTCGGACGAGGAGGTGGCCGCGTACTATCGCGAGCGCGTCGCGTCGCGGGGCGGCGCGGTGCCGGCGCTGGCCGACGTGGCCGACGCGCTCCGCGCGGAGCTCGCGGCGGCGCGGCGGGACCGGCTCGTGGCCGAGTGGCTGGCGGATCTCAGACGCCGGGCCGACATCACCGTGCTCTATCGAGGAGGCACCGCCCCGGGGGCGGCGGGCCGGCGCCCATGACGCTTCCCGAGACCCCCCGCGCCCGCATCCTCATCGTCGAGGACGACGAGGCGACGCGCGCGGGGTTGACCGAGCTCGTGCAGGTGTGGGGCTACGAGGCCGAGGGGGTGGCGAGCGCCGAAGACGCGCTGCGCCGGCTGGGGGAGTTTCGCCCGGCGGTCGTGCTGACGGACCTGGTGATGCCGGGCCTGAGCGGGTTGGACCTCCTGCGGGAATTGCAGGATCAGCTCGCGGAGCTCGCGGTCGTGATTCTCACGGCGCAGGGGACGGTCGAGACGGCGGTCGCGGCGATGAAAGCGGGCGCTTACGATTACCTCACGAAGCCGATCGATCCCCACCGCCTGCGCATCGTGATCGAGAAGATCCTCGAGCGCCAGGCGACGCTGCGCGAGGTGCAGAACTTGCGGCGGCTGGTGCGCGAGCAGGGGCGCTTCGGCCGTCTGGTGGGCCGGAGCGCGGCCATGCGCCGGGTGTACCGGGTCATCGAGCAGGCGGCGCCCACGTCGGCGTCGGTCCTGATTTCGGGCGAGTCGGGGACCGGAAAGGAGCTGGTCGCGCAGACGATCCACGACCTCAGCCCGCGCGCGGGCCAGCCGTATGTCGCGATCAACTGCGCGGCCATTCCCGAGACGCTGCTCGAGAGCGAGATCTTCGGCCACGAGAAGGGCGCGTTCACCGGCGCCTACGACCGCCGGCTGGGGTGTTTCGAGCTCGCGCACCGGGGCACGCTGCTGCTCGACGAGATCGCCGAGATGGCGCCGGCCATGCAGGTCAAGCTGCTGCGGGTGCTCCAGGAACGGCGGTTCCGCCGGCTGGGAGGACGGGAAGAGCAGGCGGTCGACGTGCGCGTCATCGCGGCCACCAACAGCGACCCCGCCGAAGCGGTCCGGGAGGGGCGGCTGCGCGAGGACCTCTACTACCGCCTCAACGTCTTCACCATCGACTTGCCGCCGCTGCGGGAGCGCCTGGAAGACATCCCGTTGCTCGTCCAGGCGTTCCTCGACGAGTTCAACCGGCTTCATGGCAAGGCGGTGAAGGCCGTCGCGCCGGAGGCGCTGAAGGCGCTCGAGGGGTACACCTGGCCCGGCAACGTGCGGGAGCTGCGGAACGTGATCGAGCGCGCCACGATCCTGGCGGAGCACGAGTTCATCGAGCGCCGCCACCTGCCGCCGGCCGTGACGGCCGGAACCGCGCCGCCGCGGACGCTGGCGATCGCGCCGGGCACGACGGTGGAGGAAGCCGAGCGGCGCTTGATCTTCCTGACGCTCGAGTACACGGGGCAGAACAAGACCCGCGCCGCCGAGCTCCTCGGGATCAGCCTGAAGACACTGCACAACAAGCTGCATCGGTTCCGGACCGAGGAGTCCGGGCGCAGCTAGGAGGCGGGTCAGGCCGTGAGCGTTCGGAGCCGGCAGGTCGCGGGGGTCGCGGCGATCGTGGCCGCCGTCGTCATCGGCGTCAGCGCGGTGCACGTGGTGGCGGTCATGCGCTTGCGGCTGGCCGACGCGGTCGGCCGGGCCGAGTTGCTCGCGAACGCCCTGTTCCAGGCGGCCACGAAGGTCGTACCGGGGGCGCCGGACCCGTACGCCGCGCTTCGCGAGGACCCCGGCGTGCGGGCGCTGCTCGAATCGAGCGTGGCGTACGCCGGCGATGTCACTGACGCCTCGCTGGTGGACCCGGCGGGCGTGGCGGTGGTGCATTGTTTCCCGGCCCTCGAAGGGCGGGTGCAGCCGCCGCGCGAGCTGTTGCCACCGCTGCTGGCGCGCGACGCCTGGACGCAGTGGCGGGCGATCGCCTCCGGCCGGGTCTTCGAGGTTCGCCAGCCCCTGCAGCTCGACCACCGGGACTTCGGCGCGATCCGCATCGGCGTCTCGATGCTGCTCATCCAGGAGAGCCTCCGCGCGACGGTCGGCGGCGTCCTCTGGCTGGGGCTGCTCTCGCTCGTCGTCGCGACGCTGGCGGCTGGCGGACTCGCCGGGTGGTTGCTGCGCCCGATCCATGTGATCAGCAGTCGCCTGGCCCGGCTCGGGCGGGGCGAGTTCGAGGCGCCGCTGGATCTGCCGGCCGTCCGGGAGCTGGCCCCCATCGAGTCGTCGATCCCGGCTGGTGGACGGGACGCGGGCGAGGCGGCGGCGCCGGCGGCGCCCGCGGCGGAGGCGGGGCCGCGCGGCGAGGGTCCGGCGCCCGAGCGGGGCCCGGAG
>CAYZKQ010000047.1:0-18304 GCA_964478975.1 uncultured Vicinamibacterales bacterium
AGCCGGCGCGCGCGACCCGAGCGCGCCCGTGCCGGCAATCCGTCATGGCCGCCTCGGCGGCGCGGGCGCGCTCGACGGAAATCCGTCGGCGCGCCGGCCGCACCGGGCGGTGGGTCGTGTGCAGCGCGCGTCCGCTTGACCGCCGGCGGCGTTTTGACCTAACGTGACCGAACGCGGCGCTCCGCCAGGCTCCGCCCCGTCGAGCGGGCCACCTGAGGTCGGGTGCCGGACGGTTCATGCCGAGACCCGTGGCCATCATCGGGGTGGGGGCCGTCCCCGCCCAGCCCCTGACCCCCTTTCACTCGTTCAAGGAAGTGATGTTTCTGGCCGCCCAGCGGGCCTACGCGGACGCGGGGGTCGAGGCGGCGCAGGTCGAGTCGTTCGTGACGTGCGCCGAGGACCTCAACGAGGGCCTGTCGATCTTCGACGAGTACACGCCCGACCAGCTCGGCGCGGTGCAGAAGCCGATGCACACCCTGACGCAGGACGGGCTCCACGGGCTGGCGGACGCGGTGATGCAGATCCAGAGCGGACTCGTGGACCTCGTGGTGGTCGAGGCGCACAGCAAGGCGTCGAATCTCCTGACGCCGGACTGGATTCTCGCCTACGCCCTGGACCCGGTCTACACGCGACCGCTCGGCTTCAACCCGCACGCGATCGCGGGCCTCGAGATGCAGGCGTTCCTGCACGAGACGGGGGTCGAAGCCGCGCAGGTGGCCCACGTGGCCGCGAAGAACCGGGCCCACGCGCTGCACAATCCGCTCGCGGCCTACGGCGCGCGGGTCGCGGCGGCGGACGTGGCGGCGTCGCCGTACACCTTCTATCCGCTGCGCGAAGCCGAGATGGCGCGCCGCGCCGACGGCTGTGTGGTGGTCGTGCTCGCGAGCGAGGGGCGCGCGCGAGCCGCGCGGGCCCGGCCGGTCTGGGTCCGCGGCGTGGGTTTCGCCAACGACAGTCCGACCATCGAGTCGCGGGTCTGGGCGAGAGCCGAGTCGGTGCACGTGGCGGCCGAGATGGCCTACCGGCAGGCCGGCGTGCGCGACCCGGCGCGCGAGGTCGATCTCGCCGAGGTGGACGACACGTACGCGTACAAGGAGCTGCAGCACCTGGTCGCGCTCGGGCTCTTCGAGCACGCGGCCGACGCGGCGCGCGCGGCGGCGAGCGGCGAGACCGCGCGCGGCGGGGGCAAGCCAGTGAACGTCTCCGGCGGCGCGCTCGGGATGGGAGACACCCTCGAAGCGACCGGACTCTACCGCGTCGCGGAACTCGTGGCGCAGCTCCGCGGCCACGCGGGCGCGCGCCAGGTGCCCGGCGCACGCCTGGGTGTCGCGCAGTCGTGGCGGGGCGTGCCGACGACGAGCGCGGCGGTCGTGGTGCTGGGCGCGGACTGAGCGGGTGGCCGCATGACAGGGATGCGGAACGTCGCGGTCGTGGGCGCGGGCATGACGAAGTTCGTGCGCCGCGCGCTGGAAACGCCGAAAGAGCTGGCGTGGCTCGCGGCGAAAGCCGCGCTCGATTCGGCCGGCCTCACGCTCGCCCAGATCGACGGCGTCGTGTTCGGCAGCGCCCCGGACGCCTTCGACGGCGTGCACATGAAGGGCGAGTACCTCTCGGACGGGTGCGGCGCCTGGGGCAAACCCTACCTGCGGTGCTATGTGGGCGGCGGGACAGGCGTCTACGCCGTCGCCCAGGGCTGGTTCCACGTCGCCTCGGGGCTCTTCGACACCGTGCTGGTCGTCTGCGAAGAAAAGATGTCGAGCTGCCAGCCGCACCCCCAGGCCGCCTTCCTGACGATCTTCGACCACATCACGGAACAGCCGCTCCGGCCGAACCTGCTGTGGATCTTCGCCCTCGAGCAGCAGCGCTACATGGCGCGCTACGGCATCACGAACGAGCAGATCGCGCGGGTGTCGGTCAAGAACAAGCGCAACGCCCTCGGCCACCCGGCGGCGCAGCTCGCCGCCGACCTGACGGTCGACGAGGTGCTCGCCTCCGAGGTCATGGCCTGGCCGGTGCACCGCCTGATGGTCAGCCCGACGAGCGACGGCGCGGCCGCCGTGGTCCTGGCAGCCGGCGACGTGGCGCGGCGCACCACGGACAAGCCGGTGTGGATCCAGGGCGTCGGCTGGTGTCTCGACACGGCCTACTGGACCAACCGCGACCTCGCCTACCCGGAATACGTCGAGAAAGCGGCGTGGATGGCCTACCGGATGGCGGGCGTCCGCGAGCCGCGCAAAGAGATCCACATCGCCGAGCCGTACGACCCGTTCGCCTACAAAGAGCTCCATCACCTCGAGGGGCTGCAACTCGCGCCCAAGGGGAAGGCTCCGGAACTGCTGGCCGACGGCGTCTTCGACCGCGACGGCGATCTGCCGGTGTGCCCCTCGGGCGGCCTGCTCGGCGTCGGCAACCCCATCGCGGCCGCGGGGACGATGAAGGTGTGCGAGCTGTTCTGGCAGTTGCGGGGCGAAGCGGGACCGCGACAGGTCCCCGGCAAGCCCGAGCGCGGGGTGGCGCAGGCGTGGGGCGACCTGATGCAGGTCGGCACCGTCGTGGTGATGGGCACGGAGGCGCGATGACCGGGCAGCCTGAAGTGGTGCGCGGAACGGCGCTCGAGCCGGAAGATGTCGCGAAGGGCCGCGTCTTCACGGTCGCCGACGCACCGCGGCTCCAGTACGCCTGGGACGCGGGCGAGGCGATCGGGCGGTACCTGGAGGAGCTCAAGCAGGGGCGGCTCGTGGCGCGGCGGTGCCACGGGTGCGGGCGGACGCTGCTGCCCCCGCGGATGTTCTGCGAGCGGTGCTTCCGGCCGACCGACGAGTGGGTGTACGTCGCCGACACCGGCACGGTGAACACCTTCTCGCTCTGCTACGTCTCGTGGGACGTGCGCCGGCTCAGACGGCCGGAGATCCCGGCGGTCATCGAGATCGACGGCGCGTCGCCCGGCATGGGGATCCTCCACGTGCTCCGACGCGTGGCACCCAAAGCCGTGCACGTCGGCATGCGCGTCCGGGCCGTCTGGAAGGCCGCGCGGGAACGGACGGGCAGCATCACGGACATCCGGTTCTTCGAGCCGATCCCCGGCACCGCCGCCCGCGGCGCGCGGGCGCGGTCGAGACCGCCGGCTCGAGGGAGGCGAGGGCGATGAAGCCGCCGCGAACCGCCGACGCCAGAGTGTGGCGCGGGGAGATTCCCCTCACGTCGGTGTACACCACCGGCGTGGGCGGCCAGATCTTTTTCCGGGCCCTCAAGGAGCGCGGCGAGATCGTGGGCACGCGGTGTCCGGGGTGCGACCAGGTCTACGTGCCGGCCCGGCTCTTCTGCGAGCGGTGCTTCGCGGAGCTGGACGAAGAGGTTGCCGTCGGACCCGAGGGGACGCTCGTGAGCTTCACGATCTGCTACCTCGACCGCGACGGCCGCAGGCTGGACCCGCCCGAGGCGTTCGGGCTCGTCCGGCTCGACGGCGCGACCACGCTCGTGCTGCACCGCCTCCTCCACGTGACCGACCTGGCGCAGGCGACCCTCGGGTCGCGGGTGCGCGCCATCGTCCGGCCCAGGCGCCAGCGGACGGGATCGATCCTCGACATCGAGGGCTTCGCGATCGTCTAGCTGAGGCCTCGGTTCAGGGCTGGAGCCTCGAGGGCAGGCGCGGCGACGAGATCAGGCGCTCGAACTCCCGCCAGCGGAAGAGCGGCTTGTCCGGGGTCCCGCCCCGGCGCTCGACCCACGCGCGGACGAGGTCCCGCCCGACCGTATAGTTGATGACATAGCTGCGGTAGCGTTCGATGAAACGCAGGCGCTGCTCGGCGCGGGCGTGGGAGAGCAGACCGTAGCGCTCGAGCCAGGCGACGGCGGCGGCGCGGTCGAGGTGGCCGTCGAGATAGCGGCGGGCGGCCTCGTTGTCCGCCCACTGCAAGTCTTCGACGAGCCGGCGCAGCTCGGCGTACTCGGCGGCGCGCGCCGGGTCGAGCCCCGCCAGCGGAAAGAGTGCCTCGCGTTCGAAGGCGACCCGCTCGCCGCCCGGAAACGCCACGTCGATGCCGAAGTTCGCGGTGCCCTCGGCGATCAGCGACTGCGGCGAGTAGAGCGGGTAGACCGCGTACTCCACCCAGCCGCGCTCGCGGACCAGCCCGGCCTCAAGCAGCACGTTGTAGACGTGGTGTCCGGGGTAGCCCTCGTGGCAGGCGAGATCGACGGCGCGATCGATGAAGATCGGCAGGTCGGTGTTGACCTGAATGACGCTCGTGTACCGGCCCTGGTACCAGTTGTACGCGCTCCACGGCTGGTCCGTCACGTACTGCACCGTGAAGCGTTCGCCCTCGGGCAGCTCGATCTGGTCGGCCGTCCGGCGCCGGCACTCGTCGATGGCCGCGCGGAACACCGCGTCCAGCCGGTCCCGGGGGATCGCGAACGCCTGCCGGTACCGTTCCCAGCGCTCGCCCAGGGGACCGCGCCCCGGGAGGCGGGCGTCGAGACGCTCGAGGAGGCTTTCGAAGTAGGCCTCGTCGTGCGCCGGCGCCACGGCGTCGTAGAGGGCGCGCGATTCCTCGTCGAACGCCAGTCGGCGGCCGCGGAGCATCGTGACGCGGGCCTCGAGCGCGCGGAGCTGCCCGCGGAGATAGGCATGGCGCAGCCGGACCAGCTCTTCCTCGTCCGGCGGCGGAGGCCGCCGGTCGAGCTCGGCCGCCAGCGCGGACGCACGCCGGCCGATCTCCTCGAGCGGAAGCGCGTCCGCCTCGGCCGCCCGCCGCCACTCCGGCGGGCCGTAGTACGCGTCGACGTAATCCGGGTCGTGCCGCCCGAGGGCGAGCACGAGCTTCACGTAGCGCTCGGCGATCGTCTTCATGTCGTGCTCGGCGGACCACTGTGGTGGCGCCGCGCCGTGGCAGGCCGCGGCGACGCTCACGGCACCGATGAGCAGCCCAAACCTCATCCGTATCATTATCCTCGGGCGCCGCCGCGGCATCGCTCCAGCCCTCCCAAGGCGGACCCGCAGGCGCACAGTCCTGTTACGGCAGCGACAGGATTGTGATCCGACCGGCGTGGCGGCGTCCTGGAAGGTATCACGATTGCGCGCTCTGTCGCGGGAATTCAGGCAGTCGGGAAGGCCCGGAACCGGCCTGGAACTTGCGAACTGGCGAGGTCCTCCCGCCGCCCGAAGGTCTGTCGCTGCCCGCGGGGCGCGCTTGCGCGGGAGGCGGGCCGAGCCGATACTTTCGGGCGATCTCGGCCGGGGGGATGTGCTGGGGACGGCGGGCCGCCTCGCGAGGTCGGCTCGGGTCCCGGGAGGGCGCTGATGCCCAGGCGGAGCGTCACGGTGGCGCGGGGCGCCTCGCTCGTCGAGGTCCTGCTGGTCATCGGCCTGAGCTCGGTGATCGCGGGGATCACGCTCTACGCCTTCCAGGCGGCGCTGCGCCAGTATCGCGGGGATGCCAATCTCCGGCTGCTGCTCTGGCAGCTCCAGGTGGCGCGGGAGCTGGCCATGAGCCAGCGCCGCAGCGTCGAGGTGCAGCTCGTTGAGCCGAACGAGATCCGGACGATTCGGCGCGAGATCCCGGAGGGCGAGACGCTCGTCGCGCGGGTCTTCTTCGAGGGCAACGTCCGGTTCACGCTCTTCCCGGGGCTGCCGGATACCCCCGACCGCTTCGGCAACGACCGCGCTGTCGCCTTCGGCGAGGCCGAACGGGTCATGTTCACTGCGGAGGGGCAGTTCACGGACGAGCGGGGGCAGGCCGTCAACGGGTCGGTGTTTTTCGGTGTGCCCGGACAGCGCGAGACCGCCCGGGCCGTCACGGTGTTCGGGCCGACGGGTCGGGTGCGGGCCTACCGGTGGACGGGGTCGGTATGGGCGCGGTGAGGGCGCGGGGCGACCGGGCGGAAGGTCTCAGGGCAGGCGCGGCCGGCTTCTCCCTGGTGGAGGTGCTGGTGGCGCTCGGGATCATGACGGGCGCCGCGCTGGCGCTCGTGGCCCTGCTCGCCCGGGGCACGCAGCTCATGCTCGGCTCGCAGTCCCAGTTGCTCGCCAAGCAGAAGGCGGTCGAGGCGGTCGAGAGCGTGTTCGCGGCGCGCGACACGCGGGTCCTGACCTGGGCGCAGATCCGGAACGTCGGCGGCGCCTCCGGCGCCGACGGCGGCGTCTTCCTCGACGGCCCGCAGCCGCTCCGGGAGGTGGGACCGGACGGCCTGGTCAACACCGCGGACGACGGGGCCGTCGAGACGCTCGTGCTGCCGGGCCGGGACAACGTGCTGGGCACGGAAGACGACGAGCGCCGGCCCTTGACGGAGTTCACGCGCGAGGTCGAGATTCGCGACCTGGGGCCCAACCTGCGCCGTATCACCGTGACCGTGCGGTACGGAACGGGACCGGGTCAACGCGCGTACGTGCTGGTCACCTACATTTCGTCCTATGCCTGAGGCATGGACGGGAGCGAGCGGCCGGAGGGACGGGCCATGAGGTCGCTGCGCGGTGAGGCCGGGTTCAGCCTGGCGGAGTTCCTGGTCAGCGTCACCCTGACGCTCGTGGTCCTCGCGTTGGCCTTCACGTCCTTCCAGAACGCCTACAGCATCAGCGAGAGCGCGGCCCTGATGGCCGACGTCAACGAAAACCTGCGCTCGGCGATGCACTTTCTGGTGCGCGACCTGATCCAGACGGGGCAGGGCATTCCGACGGGCGGGATTCCGATTCCGAGCGGCACCGGCGCCCAGCCCGTCCGGCGCCCGTCGCCGCCCGGCGCCGCCTATACGTTTTCCGACGGCCCCGTGCTGCCCGCTCTGACGCCGGGCGCGGGGCTCGGGCCCACCGTGGGCGGATGGGCGACCGACATGGTGACGCTCCTGTACGCCGACATCACGTTGCCGCTCAACGCGGCGCCGCTCGCCTTCGTCGCCGCCGACGGGTCCAGGGCCACCGTGGACCCGTCGATTCCGATCACCGACCCGGACACGGCGATTCGGCCGGGGGACCTGATCCTGTTCTCGAACGCGCTCGGCAACGCGCTCCAGGAGGTGACCCGCACCGACGGCGGCCAGACGATGTTTTTCGACACGGGGGATCCGCTGAACCTCAATCAGCCCGGGGCGGGCGAGGGCACGCTCGGGCAGCTCCAGAGCGCGCCCGGTCAGTATCCGCCCACGACGGCGACGCGGGTCGTGATGGTGACCTACTACCTCGATGCGACCGACCCGTCGAGTCCGCGGCTGATGCGGCAGGTCGGGGCCGGCACGCCGCTCGCGATCGCGCTGAACATCGAGAACCTGCAGCTCAGCTTCGATCTGGTCGACGGCGTGACGAATCCGACCAACGTGAAGACGCCGGTGCCGCCGAACAGCCCCCAGGAGATTCGGAAAGTCAACGTGTTCGTGACGGCGCGCTCGGAGACGCCGCACCGGATCATGCGGCAGTTCCTCCGCAACAGCCTCTCGACGCAGGTCAGCCTGCGGAGCCTGTCGTTCGTCGATCGGTACCGCTGAGGGAGGCGGGTCGCGGGCCGCCGGAGGAGAAGACCATGCGCAGGAGCGGAAACGCCGGGGTGGCGCTCATCGCGGCGCTGCTCATCACGCTGCTCATGTCGGCGGTCCTCGTCGGCCTGACGGCGATCGTGGCGAGCGACAGCCGTTTGAGGCGCCTCGACCTATCCCGGGGCGATGTGTTCTACGCGGCGCACGCGGGTCTCGAGAAGCTCACGGCGGATCTGGGCGATTTGTTCGCGAGCAACTTCGCGGCGAGCGGCGCCGAGATCCGCGCCCTCGAGGCGGCCCCGCCGGCGCTGCCCGGCGTCGCCTGGGTCGCCCCCGACGGCTCGTCCGGCTACCGCATCGAGTTTCCCACCGACGCCAGCGGCAACCCGGTGGCCGAGAGCCGGACGATCGTGTCCGGACCGTGGCAGGGCTTCGTCGGGCTGGTGACGCCCTACCAGATCACCGTGACGGCCAGGCTCGCCGACGGGTCCGAGGCCAGTCTGACCCGCACGCTGCAGACCGTGAGCATCCCCGTCTTCCAGTTCGGAACCTTCTCGGAGACCTCGCTCAGTTTCTTCGCGGGTCCGAACTTCAACTTCGGCGGCCGCGTGCACACCAACGGCGATCTGTTCCTGGCGAGCGGGAGCACCTTGACGCTCTCCGACCGCGTCACGGCGGTCGGCGAGGTCGTCCGGACGCACCTGTCGAACGGCTGGCCCACGAGCAGCGGCTATACCGGCCAGGTCCGCGTCATCCGCGCGCCGGGACTCTACCGCAACCTCGCGCGCAACGAGGGCAGCCTGGTAGGCACCCTCGGCTCGGCGCCGAACGAGCCGACGTGGACGAACCTCTCCACCGGCGTCTACAACCACAACATCATGAACGGGCGGACGGGGGCGAAGCGGTTGGACCTGCCCCTCGTCAGCTTCGGCGCGCAACCCATCGACCTCATCCGGCGACCCCCGCCGGGCGAGGACACGTCGAATCCGAACGTGTTCGCCCAGCGCTACTTCACCCTGGCCAGCCTGCGGATCCTGCTCTCGGACACGCCCGAGGCCATCTTGAACCTGCCGGGGGTGACGTCGACACCGCCGGTGCCACTCGGCAACCTGGCGACGACCCCCGTCGCCGGCTACGTGGTCGACGCGGCGCATCCCCCGTTTGCGGTCTCCGCCGGCGATCCGGATCAGGGTTACGCGACCCCGGCGGGGACGCCGCTGCTCGGGGGCTTCCTCAAGATCGAGCGCCAGACGCCCCAGGGGGTCTGGCAGGACGTGACCCTGGAGATCCTCAATCTCGGGATCGCCGGGCGCAACATCGCCAACAACTGCGTCGAGCCGAACCCGGACGCGATCATCCGGCTCGAGCGGTTGCGCGACGACCCGTCGGTGTCGCCGCCGTGCGGGGCGGGCAGCACGAACCCGACCGACTACTGGCCCAACGCCCTATACGACACGCGGGAAGGCGATTTGCGCGACGGTGTGGCGCAGGTGACGCCGCCGTTTCTCGGCGGCGTCATGCACTATGTGGAGCTCGACGTCGGGAACCTGCGTCGCTGGTTCGAGGGCACGCTCGGGTCGACCGGCGCCAACTCCATGAACGTGACGGGCTACGTCGTGTATTTTTCGGACCGCCGCGGGAACCGGAACCTGGCGGGGGAGGAAACCGCCGAGTACGGGTTCGAGGACGTCGTCAACCTCACCTCGTCGGACGGCAGCCCGAACGGCGTGCTGGACCCCGGGGAGGATGTCAACGGCAACGGTGTGCTGGATGTCTACGGTCAGATTCCGGTGGTGCCGCCCGGGGCGGTGGCGCCGCTCGACGCGACGGCGCGCCCGTGGACGGCGGTGCCGGCCCGGGTGGCGCGGGTCAACCCGCCGCTCTTCTTCCGGCGCGCGCTGAAGCTGGTCAACGGCGGTCTGGGCAACGTCGTGAGGCCCGGCCTGACGATCGTGGCCGAGAACCCCGTGTATGTCGAGGGGCACTACAATGCGAACGCCGCGGGGTTCGGCGACCCCCACGCCGCGGCGGCGATCATGGCGGACGCCGTGACGCTGCTGTCGGCGGACTGGAACGACAAGCGCTCGTTCGACCAGCCGCACAACCCCGCGCCGCGCAACGCCGTGACGACGTGGTACCGCTTTGCGGTGATCGCGGGCAAGACCCTGTCGTTTCCGCAGCCGTCGGGGACGGCGCAGGACTTCGGCACCGACGGCGGCGCGCACAATTTCCTGCGGTACCTGGAGAACTGGAGCGGCCGGACGTTGAACTACCGAGGCGCCATCGCGACCCTGTTCACGAGCCGCCAGGCCATCGGGACCTACAAGTGCTGCGCCGCGGTGTACAGCCCGCCGACCCGGGCGTACGCCTTCGACACCGACTTTCTGCAGCCCACGCTGCTGCCGCCGCGGACGCCGATGTTCCGCGACGTCAACACCACCGGCTTCACCCAGGTGATCCGGCCGCGCTGAGCATGTCGGCCGCCAGGGGCCTCGCTGGCCTGGTTAGCCCGGTCGCGCGCATAGGAATCGCCTCGCCATGAAGCCGGTGGCTGGACCGCTCATGCGCTGGCGAGCCTGCGCGACCGCGAGGTCGACCGGGCGGAGGCGGAACACACCCTGGGAGCTCCCGAACGGCGCCTCGCGGGCCGAGGCTCCCGGGAGATCCTGGTTCGCAGGTAGCATGATCAGGTGCTGGAGCAGCCGATCGTGCTTTGCGTGGTGGTCGAGGAGCGGGCGAACGAGACGGTCGTGGTGACCGTGTACAAGAGCTCGAAGATCGAGAAGTATCTGACGGGAGGCACGACACGAGAATTCACGATGCCGGGAGACCGATACGATGGCGATCTCGCTCCGAGACGAGCGGATCAAGGAGAGCGAACCGTGGTCGGTCACGCCGGCGACGGCAGGCGGAGCGCGGACGGGACCGTCCTGTGACAGGGGGATCGGTGGGCTGAGCCCTGGCCTACGTCGTCGGCCGTGTCCTCATCTCCGATGCCGTCTGGGAGCCGGAGACGAAGGGGTGACGATCATGAGAGTCTGCAGTACGTGTGGAAGAACTCACTCAATGTCGTGGTATTTCTGCAAGAAGTGCCAGATCTTCCGCTGTTACTCCTGCGCGACAAGTCACTTCGCGTGCAGCGGCTGCGGAAGCGGGCAGTACCTGATCAAGGTGAGTTGAGGCGGCCTGGGCGTCGGCCGGGCTCATGGACGAGGGGAGCCTCCGAGGTCATTCCGACAGAATGTGCTCGAGGGCCCGCCCGAGCTCCCGGAACCGGAACTCGAAGCCCAGCGCCAGCGCGCGCGCCGGGACGGCGCGCTGCCCGCCGAGCAAGAGCGCGTCGGCCATCTCGCCGAGCGCCAGCCGGAGCGCGAAGGCCGGCGCCGGGAGCCACGCGGGACGCCGGAGGGCGCGCGCGAGCGCCCGCGCGAAGGCCGCGTTCGTGACCGGGTCCGGCGCAGTGGCGTTGAGCGGTCCGGAGAGGCTCGGCTCCGCGAGGGCCCAGCGCACCAGCTCCAGCCAGTCGAGCCGGTGAATCCACGGAACATACTGCTGGCCCGACCCGAAACGCCCGCCGAGCCCGAGGCGGAAGGCGGGCAGCATCTTCGCCAGCGCCCCGCCGCCCGCATCGAGCACGAGCCCCGTGCGGACCAGGACCACGCGTGCGCCGGCCTCGGCGGCCCGCGCGGCTTCCGCCTCCCACTCGACGCACAGCCGCGCGAGAAAGTCGTCACCGGGCGGCGCCGTCTCGTCCAGCACCCGGTCGCCCGCCGCCGCGCCATAATAGCCGACGGCCGAGGCGCTGACGAACACCCGAGGTGGACGCCGGGCGCTCCGCACCGCTTCGACGAGGGCCCGCGTCGTGACGAGCCGGCTCTCGCGGAGCCGCGCCTTCCACGCCGGCGTCCACCGCGCGCCGGCAATCGACTCGCCGGCCAGGTTCACGACGGCGTCCGCCCCGTCGAGCAGGGCCGCCCAGTCGCCGCCGCGCGCCGGGTCCCAGCCGGCGCGCGTCACGCCGGGCACGCCCGTCCCGGGGTCGTGCTGGGTTCGGCCCGGCGGCAGCCTGCGCGTCAGGACCACGACCTCGTCGCCGGTCTCGGCCGAGGACTCCGCCAGCGGGCGCCCGAGGAATCCCGTGCCGCCGGCGATGACGAGTGTCATGGACGCAGTATGATACTGCGAGCATCGCCCGTCTCCAGAGCGAATCTCGAGGACGGCGGGGCAGGCGATTCGGCCGGCAGCCGAACAGACGCCTGGGAGGAGGGACGCCATGCCGCAGCTTCGCGCGCGCGAGGACGGCCGGACGGCGCGGGCCGCCGGTCTTGGTCCGAGCGTCTGGCTGTTGGCTGCCGGCCTGGCGGTCGGCGCGGCCGCGGCGCGGCTCGTCGCGCAAGACGCCGTCGTCACGCCGCCCGAGGCGCTCGTCATCGAAGGCATGCCGCCGGTGCCCGCGCGCATCGCGGCGGCCATGGCACCGTACAGCCAGTACCGGCGGGCGTGGTTCCGGAGCTGGCACCCCACCCGCCGCGAAATGCTCGTGGCAACCCGCCTGGGCGACACCGAGCAGATCCACCGGGTGTCCATGCCGGGCGGGGCGCGGACCCAGCTCACCTTCATCCCGGGCGGGCTCGGCGGCGGCCAGGTGGCGCCGTACGGCTTCAGCTACCAGCAGGCGACGGGCGACTTCATCGTCTTCCAGAAGGATGAGAGCGGCAAGGAGAACTTCCAGAATTACCGCCTCGACGTCGCGACAGGACGCGTGAGGCGCCTGACCGACGGCACGTCCAGGAACACGCTCGGGGTGTGGTCGCGCCGCGGCGACCGCCTCGCGTACTCCTCCACCCGCCGGAACGGCAAGGACTGGGACCTGTACGTGATCGATCCGGCCGACCCCTCGACCGACCGCCTCCTCGCGCAGGTCGAAGGCCGCTGGGACGCGGTCGACTGGACGCCGGACGATGCGGCGGTGCTGGCGCTGCAGACGATGTCGGCGGGCGAAAGCTACCTGTGGCGCGTCGACGTGGCCACGGGCGAGAAGACCCTGCTCACGCCCAAGGGGCCGGAGCCGGTGTCGTTCGCGGGCGCCGCCGTGGCGCGCGACGGGCAGACGGTCTACCTGACCACCGATCAGGGGGCCGACTTCTTGCGGCTGGCGCGGCTGGACCTCAGGACCGGGCGCCTGACGGTCCTGACCGAGCACGTCAGGGGCGACGTCGAGGAGTTCGCGCTCGCGCCGGACGAATCGCTGCTCGCCTTCGTGGTGAACGAGGACGGAGCGGGCGTGCTGCACCTGCTGGATCTGCGGAGCGGCCGCGAGCGGCCGGTGCCGAAGCTGCCGGTGGGCGTCGTGTCGAACATCCGCTGGCATCGCAACAGCGCGGACCTCGCCTTCGATTTCGAGTCGTCGCGGACGCCGCGGGACGTGTTTTCGCTCGACGTGCGGGCCGGCCGGATCGATCGGTGGACCTACAGCGAGACGGGCGGCTTCAACCCGGAGGCCCTCGCCGAGCCGGAGGTGGTGCGCTGGAAGAGCTTCGACGGTCTGACGATCTCGGGCATCCTGTATCGACCGCCGGCGCGCTTCGCCGGGCGTCGGCCGGTCCTGATCAACATCCACGGCGGGCCGGAGCGCGGGCAGGCACGGCCGACCTTCATCGGGTGGAGCAACTATTTCCTGAACGAGCTCGGCGTCGCCATCATCTATCCGAACGTGCGCGGGTCGTCCGGCTTCGGCAAGCGCTTCCGCGACCTGGACAACGGCGTCCGGCGGGAAGACGCGACGAAGGACATCGGGGCGTTGCTCGACTGGATCGCGACGCGGCCCGATCTCGACCCCGCGCGCGTGATGGTGACGGGGGCCAGCTACGGCGGCTACCTGACCCTCTCGGCCTTCGCCGCCTACAACGACCGGATCCGGTGCGCCTTCGCCGGATTCCCCATCTCGAACATGGTGACCGAGCTGGAGCGCACCGACCCCGCCCGGCGCGACCAGCGGCGGCCCGAGTACGGCGACGAGCGCGACCCCGAGGTGCGGGCCGTGCTCGAGCGCCTCGCGCCGGTCCACAACGCCGACAAGATCCGCCGCCCGCTGTTCCTCGCGCATGGGGAGCGCGATTCGCGCGTGCCCGTGAGCGAGTCCCGCCAGATGGCGGCGGCCGTGGCGCGCAACGGCTCGCCGCTCTGGTTGCTGATTGCCAGGGACGAAGGGCACGGGTTCGCGCGCCAGGCGAACGTGCAGTACCTCATGTACGCGTGGGCCTTTTTCATGGAGCAGTTCTTGCTGTCCTGACCTGACCCGGGAGCCGCCCTGGCCCGGGCGCGCGCCGTCGAGCCGGTGCGCCCCGCGGTGGACCGTCCGCTGTCACAGCGCGGCGGTATTCTTCACGAGCTGATAGAAGAAGCGGATGCTCGTCGCGAGGCTCTCCACCGAGATCCGCTCGTCGGTGCCGTGGACGCGCTGGAAGTCCTCCGGCGTCACGACGACCGGGAGGAACCGGAAGACGTTCGGCGAGCGGCGGGCGTAGTACTTGGCGTCGGTGCCCCCCACGACCAGCAGCGGGCTGATCACGACCTCGGGCGGCAGCACCTGGCGGATGGTTTTCGCCAGCAGGGCGAAGGCCGGCGAGGTGATGTCCGAGACCGGGGAAGGATCGCGCGCGTCGCCGTAGTGGGACACGTGGACCCGGCTGTCGGCGATCGCCCGGCGGGCGAACTCCGTGACACTCTCGACGGTCTCGCCGGGCCTGATGCGGAAGTTGACCACCGCCGTGGCGTCGGGGGCGAGCGCGTTGGCTTTCACGCCGGCCCGGAAGAGCGTCGGGGCCGTCGTGGTGCGGAGGAGCGCCGCGCTCTGGGGGCGCCGCAGCAACTGGCGCTCGACCAGCGGGCGCAGCAACCAGAGGTTGGCCAACGCCAGCCTCGGCCCGAACGCCATCTCGGGACCCAGGAACTCGAACATCTGCCGCGCGGGGCCGTCGAGCCGCGCCGGAAACGGCGTGGCTTCGAGACGGGCAACCGCCCGGCTGAGAATCCCGATGGTCGTCTCGAACGGGGGCGCCGACGAGTGCCCCCCGTGGCCCTCGACCCGCAACCGCAGATTCAGATAACCCTTCTCGGCGATCCCGACGAGCGCCGCGGGTCGCTCGAGGCCCGGGACGAACCCCCGGCCGACGGCGCCGCCCTCGTCCACGACCAGGGCGAAGCGCGTCGCGCCGCGCGCGGCGAGCCGCTCGGCGATGCGCTGGGCGCCCTCGGCCCCGCCGAGCTCCTCGTCGTGGCCGAAGGCCAGGTAGACCGTGCGCCGCGGGCAATACCCCTCGCCGAGGAGCATCTCCACCGCTTCGAGGATCGCGACGACCCCGCTCTTGTCGTCGACGGCGCCGCGGCCCCACACGTAGCCGTCCGCGAGGCGGCCGGCGAACGGAGGGTGGGTCCACGCGGCTTCGGTTCCGGGAGCGACGGGCACGACGTCGAGGTGGCCCATCAGGACGATGGGATCGAGAGCGGGTTCGCGGCCGGGCCAGGTGTACAGCAAGCTGGCGCCGGCGACGACCTCGCGCGACAAGGCGGCGTGGGTCCGCGGGTAGGTGCGCTCGAGGTAGGCGTGGAGGGTCCGGAACGCCGCGAGGTCGGGGATCTCGCGTTCTTCCTCCGAGACCGTCGGGATCCGGAGGGCCCCGGCGAGGTGTTGCGCCGCAGCCTCCGCGTCGACGGCGACCGAGACGGCCGGTTCGGCGGGCGGCTGCCTCGAGGCGAAGCGCAGGGCCCGGACGGTCAGGACCGCGGCCAGGACGAGCGCGAGCAGGGCGAGGGCGAGGACGGTTCTTTTCACAGCAGCGCGCATCGGGATCGCTCCGGGGTGGGTGTCGCCATGGGGTTCGATTCACGCGACCGGGCGGACGGCGGCCTCGGCCTCGCGCGCGGCGCGCTGGCCCTCGGCGATGTCGACGAACGCGAGGATCGCGCCGCCCACCACGAAGAAGGCGATCACCGAAAGGACGGCCGGGCGGCCCGATCCCGTGGCCGCCGCGACCCATCCGAAGACCGCCGGGCCGAGGATGCCGGTGAACTTCTCGAAAATTCCGAAGAACGCGAAGAACTCCGAGGACTTGTGCCGCGGGATCATGGTGGCGAACATCGACCGGCTGAGCGCCTGGCTGCCGCCCTGGACCGTCGCCACGAGCAGCGCCAGGACATAGAAGTGCAGCGCGGTCGTCATGAAGTACCCGAGGACGCTGATGACGGTGTAGACGAGCAGCGCGAAGAAGACCGCGCGCTTCGCGCCCAGCCGGCCGGCCAGCGCGCCGAAGAGGAAGGTGAACGGCACCCCGACGAACTGGACGAGCAGGATCGCGCGGACGAGGTCGCCGGACGCAACGCCCACCTGGGCGCCGTAGATGACGGCCATCCGGATGATGGTGTTGATGCCGTCGTTGTACACGGCGAAGGCGAGGAGCAGGAGGAACGCCTGCCGGAATCGCCGGAGCTCTCCGAAGGTCTCGGTCACGCGCTGGACCGCGACGGCGAGCGCGCGGGCGCGCGCGTCCTCGTCCGGCTCCAGCGCGCGGGGTGGTTCGGGGACGCACCGGAACAAGGGAATCGAGAAGAGAAGCCACCACACCGCGACGCTGAGGAACGAGGCGCGGACCGCCGCGCCCTGGCCGGGGAAGCCGAAGGCGGACGGCCAGAGCAGCCAGGCGGCGTTCACCAGGAGCAGCAGCCCGCCGCCCAGGTAGCCGAGCGCGTAGCCCGCCGACGAGACGCGGTCGGCTTCGTCCTCGCGCGCGATGTGCGGCAGCAGGGAGTCGTAGAACGTCATGCTCCCGAAGGCCCCGATGTTGCCCAGGACGAAGAGCGCGGCGGCCATCAGCCAGTCGCCGCGCCGGATGAAGACCATGCCCGCCGTGGCGAGCACCCCGACGGCGAGGAACGCGCCGAGCATCTTCTTCTTGGTCGCCGAGTAGTCGGCGACCGCGCCGAGCACCGGCGTCATGACCGCGATCGTGAGGACGGCGAGGGTCGACGCCCAACTGTAGCGGCTGAGCGCCACCGCCGGCTCGAGCCCGGCGGCGGCTTCCTGTTCGAAGAAGATGGGGAAGACCGCGGCCACGACCGTGGTCATGAACGCCGAGTTCGCCCAGTCGTACAGGGCCCAGGCCCGCAGCTCCGGACGATGGAGCGCCAGGCGCTCGGCGAAAGACGAGGCGGCGGCCGCGCGCGGGATGCCCGTCACGACGTCTTGCGCGCCACCCACTCGCGCATCAGCGAATCGACCGGCACGTAGCGGCCCGCCTCGCGCATGAGCAGGCCCTGGCGCACGAGCGCGGCGAGGGCGGCCTGCACGCTGGAGGCGCCGCTCAGCCGGTAGCGGGTCCGGACGTCGGCCGAGAGCAGGTTTTCGCCGTTCTCGAGCACGGCGGCGCGCAGCACGGCGCGCTGGGCGAGCGTGAGGTTCTGCCAGGCCTGCTCGAACAGGGTGTCGTGCTCGGCGAGCAGCCGCTTGAGCGTGGCGTGGAGCTGGTCCACCCCCACGCTCCGCCGCCCGGCCATTCGGGCATCGTCCCAGGTCTCGTGCGCCAGGCGCTGGACGTCGTAGGGCAGGTTGCCGGCGAGCTCGACGATCGCGGCGCCGAGGCCGTCCTCGACCTTGAAGCCCGTCTGGCGGAAGCGGCGCTCGATGAAGTCGGCGAACCGGTCGGCCGGCACGCGCCCGAGCCGGACGACCGGGCCGGCGCGGTAGAAGGGGCGGCGGCGCTCGAGCATGCGTTCCATGAGGGCCGGCTCGGAGCCCGCGAAGACGTAGCCGACCTGCCGCTGGCGTTCGATCGCGGCGCGCAGCGCGTGCTCGACCTGGCCGCCGTCGAACGCGCCCACGGCCTGGAACTCGTCGAGGGCGACCACCAGCTTCTGGCGCCGCGCGGCGGCGACCCGGGCGGGCAGGGCGAAGACCTCGGCGGCGACGCGGGCGGCGTCGCGCGCGGTCCGCACGCTGGGGAAGGCGATCACGAAGCGGCCGGCGTCGCCGGAGTCGGCCTCGACGCGGATCTCGGGGTGGACCTCCGTGAACAGGTCGCGGACCCAGCGCGTCAGGCGGTCGAACCGGGTTTCGACGGAGAGCAGCGCCCGGGCGTAGCCTTCGAGGAACGCCACGTACGAGCTGTAGCTGCTCACGACGAGGTCGACCGCGAGCGCGCCGGCGCGGCGCGCGGCGTCGAGCGCCTGATGGATGAGCGACGACTTGCCGAAGCGCCGGGGCGAGATGAGGAAGACCTTCTGGCCGCCGAGCAGGTCGCTCACCAGGCGGTCCAGTTCCGCCTCGCGGTCCACGAAGGCCTCGCGGGGTGCGACCTCGCCATAGACGAACGGGTTGTCCGGCACCGTTCCGGCCGTTACGCCGATCGGCGTAACCGTTACGCAGTATAACATAACGGGCGAAACCGGCCGGAGGTCCCCGGAGAACCTTGCGGCGACCGGGCGGTGCGGCGGCGGCGCGGGCCGGGGCCGAGCGGGGCGTTCCGGCGGGTCAGGCCAGCCGGCCGGTGTACAGCGCCATCCCCACGACGGCGTCGACGCCGAGCGCCTCCAGGCGCGCGACCTCCGCCGGCGTCGCGATGCCGCCCGCGGCGGCGAGCGGCTTCCGCGTCGCGCGCCGCACAGCGAGGACCGCCTCGATATCCGTGCCCTGCATCAGGCCTTCGGTGTCGATGTGGGTGTAGAGGAACCCGCCGCAATACGGGTCCAGCGCGCGCACGGCGTCGGCCGGCGCCACGGGGAGGGTGCGCGTCCAGCCGTGGACGGCGACGCGCCCGCCGCGGGCGTCGACGGCCGCGACGACGCGCTCGGC
>CAYZKQ010000048.1:0-18298 GCA_964478975.1 uncultured Vicinamibacterales bacterium
CCCGGAGAAAGGAGGAACGGGTTCGGCAGGTTCGTCCGGCGGTCACCACGAGCGTCGCGCTTCGGCAGCGCGGGGAGGATGGCGTATGGCGAGGCGAGTGTGCGGCGGGCTGTGCATCGCCGCCGGGCTGGTGCTGCTGGCGTCTCCGGCGCTGGCGCAGGTCCAGACCGGCGAAATCTTCGGGCGGGTCACCGACACGACCGGGGCCGTCCTGCCGGGCGTCACGGTCACGGTCACGAGTCCCGCCTTGCAGGGCGTGCAGACGGCGGTCACGACGGAGACGGGCGCCTACCGATTCCCGCGGCTGCCGATCGGCGTCTACGCGGTCACCTTCGACCTCCAGGGCTTCAAGCGCCTCGTGCGCGAGGGCATCCAGCTCACCTCGGGCTTCAACGCCGAGATCAATGCGCGATTGGAGATCTCGGCCGTGGAGGAGACCATCACGGTGAGCGGCGAGAGCCCGGTGGTCGACACCAAGGAGGTGCGCACCGGCGGGACCTTCTCGCGCGACGTCCTGGAGAACATCCCCTCGGCGCGCGACCCGTGGGTGATCCTGCAGATGACGCCCGGTGTCGTGATGAGCGGCGTCAACGTGGGCGGGAATCGGTCGGGCCAGCAGCTCGGGTACTCGGCCTTCGGCGGGGGGCAGGGGAACTCGATGTGGAACATCGACGGGGCCACCGTCACCGACATGGCTGCGACCGGCGCGTCCCCCGTGTACTACGATTTCGATTCCTTCGAAGAAATCCAGATCACGACCGGCGGGTCGGATGCGTCGCTGCAGACGGGCGGCGTCAACATCAATCTGGTCACCAAGAGCGGCGGCAACGTGTTCCGGGGCTCCGGCCGCCTGTTCGTCGTCGACGACAACATGCAGGCCGACAACGTGACGCGCGAGCTGTTCGACCAGGGCGCGCAGTCCGGCAACCCGATCAAGAACATCAAGGACTACGGCGCCGAGGTGGGCGGGCCCATCGTCAAGGACCGCCTCTGGTTCTGGGGCGGATACGGCAAACAGGATATCCGCGTCGGCGTCCTGGGCTTCTACAAGTCCATCGCGGACTGCAACCCGCCGCCCTCGACCTTCGACCAGCTCGCCGCGATCAAGGCGTGTCTCGAGACGGACCTGACGGTCCTCGAGAACTACAACGCCAAGATCCAGGGTCAGGTGAACCCGAACCACCGCCTCAACTTCCTGTTCACGCGCGGCGACAAGATCCGCAACGCGCGCGACGCGAGTCGGACGCGCCCGCCGGAGACCACCTACCGGCAGGTGGGGCCGGTCAATCTCTACAAGCTGACGCACAACTGGGTCCTCACCGATCGCCTCGCCCTCGAGACGATGGCGCAGTACACCGGGGGCGGGTTCTCGTTGCTCTTCCACGAGGACGCGCTGGCGACCGTGCAGCGGCGCTACGACCGCGGCACCGGCATGTGGAGCCGCTCCTACAGCGACTACCACACCAAGCGCCCGACGACCGAGGTGAAGACCGACGGGAACTACTTCCTCTCCAACGTCTGGGGCGGGGACCACTCGGTGAAGTTCGGCGTGCGGTGGCGGAACACGCCGTTCGAGTCCCGGAGCCACATCGGCGGCAACGCGACGGCGCGCTATCGCTTCGACGTGCCCGAGTACGCCGACGTGCACCGGGACAGCGTCAATCGGAACGGGCTGTGGGTCTTCTCGGCCTACGTGAGCGATTCGTACAGCAAGGGCCGGGTGCGCCTGACCCTCGGGCTCCGCTACGACTTCCAGGACGACACGCTCAAGGCGGCGAAGGTGCCCGAGAACCCCATCGTCCCCTGGCTGCTGCCCGCCGTGGAGTTCCAGGGGGCCGACGCGGGGGTCACCTACAGCGACTGGTCCCCGCGGATCAGCCTGACCTACGACATCACCGGGGACGGCAAGACCGTGGCCAAGGCGAGCTTCGCGCGGTACTTCGGGCAGGGGTTGTACGTCTCCGACAACCTGAACCCGATCACCGCCGTGACGCTGCAGTACAACTGGCGCGACCCGAACGGCGACGGCTTCGTCCAGGCGAACGAGCTCATCGATCGCTTCGGCGTGCCGTGCGTGCCCAACCAGCCGTGCGTCCCGCGGACGATCAGCGGCAACTACGTGCTGGAGGCGCCCGGGGCGCCGACCACGCAGAACACCGTCGACCCGAACCTGAAAAACGATCGGACCGACGAGATCATCGTCGGGATCGACCGCGAGCTCATGCCGAACTTCGGGGTGGGGGTGAGCTACATCTACCGCCGGTACGACCAGTTCCAGCGGAGCCCGCGGGTGGGGCTCACGAGCGCCGACTTCGTGCAGAAGACCTACGTCGAACCCGACCCGCGGTTCCCCAACACGCCGACCGCGACGTACTACGACCTGCGGCCGGGCTTCACCTTGCCGCCCAACATCTTCCACACGCGCAACTACGATTTCCTGCGCACCTACCACGGTCTCGAGCTGACCGCGCGCAAGCGGATGAGCGATCGCTGGCAGCTCTTCGGCAGCTACTCGCTCAACCGGACGCGCCAGTACTACGGCGCCGACGCCTACGAGGACCCGACGAACATCGAGTTCCTCCACGGCTACGAGGGCGGCCCGAACGACACCCGGTGGCTCGTCAAGCTCGGCGGCGGCTACGCGCTGCCGGGCGGCATCAACGTGTCGGCGTTCTTCAACGGCCGCGACGGGTTCCTCTACAACGACGTCGTCAACGTGCCGCAGCGCAGCGGCGGTCTGGGGTCGGTCAACGCCATGATCACCCCGCAGGGCCGGACCCGTTATGACGACGTCTGGATGCTGGACGCGCACGTGGAGAAGTGGGTCCCGATCCGGCGGGCGCGCGTGATCGTGAGCCTGGACGTCTTCAACGTCGGCAACGTCAACACCGTCACGAGCCAGGGCAACACGATCAACAGCACGAACTACAAGCGGCCCTCGCAGATCATCGCCCCGCGCGTGCTGCGCCTCGGCGTGCGGTACACGTTCTGACCCGACGGGCCGTGGCGGCCGGTTTCCCCGGCCGGCCGCCACGGCACCCCCGAGACACGCGCCTCAATCTCGAAGGTCCCGCAGAAGCGCCCGCACCCGCTCGAGGTCGGGGCCGTACGGCGCCGCCGGCGCCACGCGCACGAAGCGTTCGAGATACGGGCGCGCCTCGTGCGGATGCCCCTCGCGCACGAGCAGCAGCCCGAGGTTGTAGAGCGCCTCGGCGTCGTTCGGATCCACCGCGAGCGCGCGGCGCCAGTAGTCGGCGGCGGCGGCCGCGTCGCCCGCGCGCCACGCGAGCGCCCCGAGACCCACGAGGGCCCCGGCCGACTGCGGCTTCGCCTCGAGCGCGCGCTCGAGCGCCCGGCGGGCGCGGGTCAGGTCGCCCCGCTCGAGGTACGCCGCCCCCAGGTTCTCGTAGGCGACCGCGTCGTCCGGATCCAGCGCGAGCAGCCGCTCGAGGACCGCGATCGCCTCCTCGTAGCGGCGGCCTTTGATGTAGGCGCCGCCCAGGGCGTTGAGCACGTCGAGGTCCGGCGCGTCTCCACGGGCCGCCGGCTCCAGCAGCGCGATCGCCTCGGCCGCGCGGCCGGTCTCGGCGAGATACGAGCCGTACTGCGCCAGGAGCCCTCCGCCGGCCGCCCCGCCCGCCACGACCGGCGCGAGCGCGGCGAGCGCCTCGGCCGCCTGACCCGCCTGCCAGTACGCGAACGCCAACTGCGCGGCGACGTCGGCCATCCCCGGCCGCCGCGCCAGCGCCTCGCGATAGCCCGCGATGGCCCCCGCCAGGTCGCCGGTCTGCAGCCGGTCGGTGGCCGCCGCCACCATGCGCTCGATGGCGATGAGCCGCTTCGGATCGTCCTCCAGGCTGTAGGCCGGCTTCGCCGGCGCGCGGCCCGAGGCGTATCCCAGGGCGCGCAGGCGCGCCCGGGCGTCGGCGTCGAGCGCGGCTGCCGCCGACACGCTGTCCCGCGAGAAGCCGGCGAGCAGGCGCCCGAAGACTTCCCGGCGCTCCGGCCGCTCGCCCGCGAGGTTCCGCGCTTCGGCTGGGTCCGCCTCCAGGTCGTAGAGCTCCCACTCCGGCACGTCGATGAACTTGTCGCGCCCCACCAGCAGGCCCCGGAGCGGCGCCCACCCCCTGGCCAGATTCGGCTCTAGCGCTTCGAAGTAGGTGACGATCGGCGCGTCGGGCCGCTCCGTTCGGAGAAGGCTCCTCCCCGGCAACGCAGGGGGGACGGGTAGCTCGAGCGCCTCGAGGATCGTGGGCACGACGTCGATGTGCCGCGCCGGGTCGCGGCGGACCCGCGCGGGCCGCCGCCACCGCCACCGGGCGTCCGGGGGCGGCCCGCCGAGCTGAGCCATGATCAGCGGAACGCGCAGGGTCGGCTCGTACGCGAAGACCCCGTGGGTCAGCTCGCCGTGGTCGCCGAGGGCTTCTCCGTGGTCGCTGGTCAGGATGACCAGCGTCCGCCGCGTTGCCGCTCCCCGCAGCTTCTCCAGCAAGGGCGCGAGCGCGGCGTCTGCGTAAGCGACTTCGCGCAGATACCCGTCACCCTCGGGACCGCCCGTCCAGGACGGGGGCGGCTGATACGGCGCGTGCGGGTCGAAGAGGTGGATCCACACCAGCCACCGGCCGGACTGCGCCTCGATCCACTCCTGGGCCGCGATCACGACGGCCTCGGCCGGACGCTCGGTCAGGAACCCGGGCGCGGCCGGGCTTCCGAGCGAATCGTCGTAGCGGTCGAACCCCCTGGCGAGACCGAAGCGCGAGTCGAGGGGGAACCCGCCGATGAAGGCGGCCGTAACGAAGCCGCGGCTGCGCAGACGCGTGGCCAGCGTCTCGAGCGAGGCCGGGAGGCGAAAGCCGGCGTTCGCATGCACCCCGTGCGCGGGCGGAATCAGCCCCGTCAGCAGGCTCGCGTGCGACGGCAGCGTCGTGACGGCGTGGGCGTGGGCGAACTCGAACCGGACCCCTTCCGCCGCCAGCCGATCGATAGCGGGTGTCGGCGTGCGCCCGCCGTACGCCCCGACCGCGTCGGCTCGCAGGGTGTCGATGGTGATCAGCAGCACGTTCTGGTCGGGGTCCGGGTGCACCACGGCGGCGCCCGGGAAACCGCAGCCCGTGCCGCCCAGGAGCACCCAGACCACCGCCGCCACTCCGAGCCGGGCCGGCGGCCCCGTGCGGATGTCTTTGTGCATAGCCGGATGGGTCGACCGCGCGCTCATGGTAGCAGAAGCGGGTCGGTACGCTATCGTGGGGCGGGAGGTGGCCATGCTCGAGGGGGCCCAGCGCACCGCGCTCCTCGCGCGCCTGAGTCGCGTCGAGGGACAGATCCGCGGCGTCCGGCGCATGATTCAGGAACCGCGCCCCTGCATCGAGATCCTCCAGCAGCTCTCCGCGGCCGAGGCGGCGCTGGCGCGCGTCAGCCGGGGCGTCTTCCGGTACCACGTCACCCACTGCGTCCCCGAGGCGCTCGGCAAGGGCGAGGCCGAGCGCGACCGCGTCCTGGCGGAGCTGGCCGACATCGTCGACCGCTTCGCGAAAGGGTGAGGTGCGGCGGTGCGCGGGTCGCGCGGTCGGAGCGGGCGGCGAGGTCGCCGGACGCTGGTCCTGCTCGGTGCCGTCTGGCTCGCCGCCTGCGGCGGGACGCCTGGGACGCCGGCGCCCTCCCCTGCGCCCACCCCCGCCCCGCCGAGCCCTCATCCGTGCGACGCGGCCGTCGCCGACCAGCCGGTGTGGGGCGCACCTGGGGGGCTGAAAGCGCCGGTCGAGGGCCATCCCCGCGGCCGAGTGCTGGAGGCGTTGTGGACCCATCGCGCCGCGCGCGCCCGCGGGTGGCTGCGGCCGATCGCGCCGCCCGCCCGCTCCGAGGATGTCGGCGAGGTAGCGGTCCTCTTCGACGAAGGCGACCTCGTGCTGCCGGCCAACCCGTTCGACCTGGCGGGGCGGGGGCTGCGCTTTCAGCCCAACGCGTCGGGAGGGTACGACGTGGCCGCCGTCGCCGCGGCGTTCCACGAGCCGCTCGGCGCGCGGCTCACCCTCGCGGACGACGATGGCGTGGAGCAGGCGATCGGGTTCGGCGCGCGGTTCTTCGGGCGGGCGTACGAGGCGGTCTTCGTCAACTCCGACGGCAATCTCACGTTCGGCGAGGTCGACCGCGCGAGCACCGCGCGCGACCTCGGCCGGGTGCTCGCCGGGCCGCCGCGGATCGCGCCGTTTTTCGCCGACCTGGACCCGTCGGCCGGCGGGGCGGTCTTCGTGCAGCGCGACGCGCAGGGCTTCACCGTCACGTTCTGCAAGGTGCCGGGCTACGACGCGCCCGAGACGGCCACGTTCCAGGTGACGCTGTCGCCGGACGGCGCGGTCGAGGTGCGCTACGGCCCGGCGATCGGCCTCACCGAGGCCGTCGTGGCGCTCTCGCCCGGGCGGACGGAACTGTTCGCGCCCGTCGACCTGAGCGCGCCGGGGCCGACCGGCGGCGGGAGCGCCGCCGTCGGCGAGCGCTTCGCGGCCCGAACGGAGCTGGACACGGTGGCGCTCGCCCAGAAGTTCTACGCGGCGCACGAGGACCGCTACGACCAGCTCGTCGTCTGGACGGACCAGTCCTACGCGCGGTCGTTCGCCTACGAGCTGACCGTGGCGAACGAGGTGAGCGGCATCGGGCTGGATCTCTACGACTATGCGCGCGAGTTCGGGAGCGCCGGCCGCCTGCGCAGCCTCGTCATGATGGACGCGCTCCGGAAATATCCGGACGACCCGTCGCGCAAGTTCCGGGGCGAGAATACGGCGCTCTCGATCCTGGGGCAGGAGGTGGGTCACCGGTGGCTCGTCTTCTTCCGCTTCCTCGATCATGAGCGCCGGGAATCCACGGCGCTGCTCGGCCGCGACCAGGCGCACTGGAGTTTCTTCGTCGACTCCGACGCCTCGGTCATGGAGGGCAACGACATCGAGGACCTGGGGGGCGGCAGCTTCAGGACCGTGGCGGCGGTCGAGCGCTACAGCCTCGTGGATCAGTATGCGATGGGCCTCGTGGGCGAGCACGAGGTTCCGCCGTTCTTCTACGTGGAGCATCCGGTCAACGTGCAGCCCGAGAGTCAGGCGACGTCGGCGCCGCGCGTCGGCGTGACCTTCAGCGGCACGCGCCGCGACGTCCTCATCCAGGACATCGTGGCGGTGCACGGCCCGCGCCGGCCGCCCGCGGCGGACAGCCCCCGGGTGCACCGCCAGGCGTTCGTCTACCTCGTGACGGCCGGCCTGGCGCTCGACGTGACGCAAGTCCTGAAGGTGGACCGGATCCGCCTCGCGTGGGAGCCGTTTTTTCTGAAGGCGACCGACGGGCGCATGCGCGCGGAGACGCGCCTGAGGCCGCCGCTCGCCGCGGGCGAGCGGGTCGGGACGTTCCCGCCGCCCGCGGGCAACGAGGCTCGGGGCGCGCCGGACGGGGGGCCGGGTCAGCGGATGACGGGGCGGGCGCGCATGGGCGGCGGCAGCGGCGTGGCCAGGTAGCCCTTGCGCGCGCGGACCTGCATCCCGCGCCACTTGACGCGCACTTCGATCCGCCGGAAGCGCCCGTCGAGCGTCGTGTTCTCCGGCGAGTAGCCGAGCACGTAGTAGGTGCTCGTGTCGTCGGCGATCCGGGCGAGCGCGCCGAGAAAATCGTTCGTGTTGCGGACGACGAAGCCGCCGGTCTCGACGGCGAGGATGTGCGGGCCGTCTTCCTGGGTGTCGAACGCGCTCGGCGGCAGGCGCCGGCCCGGCTCGCTCGCGTCGCTCATGCCGGTCGACGACCGGGCGAGCCCGCGGGCGTCGACGGCGTAGATCGTCACGCCGAACCGGGCGGCGCGGGCCGCGATCTGCGAGAGCAAGCCGCGGGAGTCTTCCACGAGGAACCCCTCGGTGAGGAGCACGACCGTCTTGCGGCCCTCGAGCCGGCCCAGGCCCGCCACCAGCGCGGAGAGCGTCTGGATGAGCCGCGTCGCCGACGCCCGCGCGAGGTCGAGGTAGCGCCGCGCGTTCCACTGGAGCGTGTTCTCCACGCTCTCGGCGACGCCCGGCCGCGCGCACTCGTCCGGGCGCTCGAGGCAGTTCCGCACGACCGCTTCGGCGAGCACGCGCGCGTCGCCCGCGTCGATCCGCAGCGCCTCGAACTCGCTCTCGAGGCGCGGCCAGTCCCGGAACGCTTCGAGGCGCTCGCGTACCTCCGCGTTCGGCCGCGCCGCCCGCACGATCTCGACCAGCTCCTCGCGCACCGTGGTGAGGCGATTGCGCGCCAGCGCGCCGTCGACGACCACCCCGCCCACGTCGCCCGGCCGGAAGTGCTCCTGCAAGAACGTCGACGCCGCCTGCTGCACGCGCCGGAACGTGTCGAAGTTGAGGTGCTCCTGGTCGAACACCAGCGTGAAGATGCGCCGCGCCGTCTGGTCGAGCGCCCGCAAGATCCCGTCCGCCACCCGCGCGCGCGCCACGGGCGCCGAGGGCCCCGAGACCAGGTAGAAGAGCTGGATGCGCTGCGGCTTGCCCTCTTCCTCGATCTCGAAATCGTCCGCGCTCAGCCCCGGCACGAACCGGCCGTCCCGATCCTGGACGATCGCGTCGACCTGCACCAGTTCCGTGTGCGACCGGAAGACCGATTCCTGCGCCCCGCCCGGCGCGCGCGCCGCCGGCCCCGACGGGGCGGCCGCCGCCAGGCCGAGCGCGAAGCCGACGACCAGTGGCGTTCGCACGAGCCGTCCTCCCGCGCGTCAGCGCCGCAGCCGTTCGAGCGCCGCGCGGGCCTCGGCCGCCCGCGGCGAGTCCGGCTCGACGGTGATGACCCGCTCGAGATACTTCGCGGCGGCGTCGACGTCGTGACGCTCCGCCGCGGCCAGGCCCAGGTCGAGCGCGACCCGGCCGACCGCCGCCCTGGCCGCCTCGTCCGCCGGGCTGGCGCCGAGCTGCTGCTCGAACGCCGCCAGCGCCGCCTCGGGACGCCGGAGGCGGAGATAGAGTTCGCCGAGCTCCCCGTACACCGACGTCAACGCGGGTACCTCGCGCACGATGCGCTGGTAGAGCGCCACGGCCGCCTCGAGCTGGCCCGCCGACACGAGGGCCTCGGCCTCGTCCACCTGCCGCTGCAGCCGTTCCACGTCCACGCCCGCGAGCGCCCCGCGCGGGCCGGGCACCGGCGTCGGACGCAGGATGAACTCGATGGGCGGCAGCGCCCGCTGGGGCTGGACCGGCAGGGTAAATTCCTGCGGCTCGTACCCGACCGCCTTGGCCGCGATCGTCCAGACCCCGCGCCGGAGGCCGAGCATCGCGAACCGTCCCTTCTCGTCCGTCGTCGTGGTGAACGTCGTGGGGGCGGAGTCCGGGTTCTGCGCCGTCACGAGCGCGCCCCGAATCGGCACCCCGGTGTCGTCCTTGACCACCCCCGTGATGCGACCGAGCCCGACCTGCGCGCCCGCCGGACCCGCGCACCACGCGCCGAGCACGCCGGCCGCCAGGAGCGCGGCGGAGACCCGCCGGGCTCGGCCGACGCCGAAACCGCCTCTCATCGGTGACCCCCAGCCTGTGGGTTCGCGGACCTGCGCGCCAGTATAATGCAGGACCCGGCCCGGCGGACCACGATGGCACGCGTTCCCAGTCCCCCCCACTGCAGCCCCCCGCCGCCGGCGCACCGAACGCGGCGCCCGAGGTCCCGCGCCCTCGGCGCGCTCGGCTGGCTGCTCGGACTCGCGGGCGTCACGGCTGCGGCCGCCCGCGGCCAGGGGCCGCCGGCCCCGGTCTCGGCGGTGGACGCGGCGCGCCTGGCGCGCGTCGACGGCGTCATCGAAGACGCGATCCGGGCGGGCGCCACCCCTGGCGCGGTCCTCCTCGTGGGCCACCGCGACCGCATCGTCTATCGGAAGGCGTACGGGCGGCGGGCAGTCGAGCCGGCGGACGAACCCATGACGCTCGACACGATCTTCGACCTTGCGTCGCTCACCAAAGTGGTGGCCACGACGACGAGCGTCATGATCTTGGTGGAGGAAGGCCGGCTCCGGTTGAACGACCGGGTGGCGGCGTATCTGCCCGACTTCGCCCGGTACGGGAAGGACGGGATCACGCTCCACCACCTGCTCACGCACACCTCGGGGCTGCGGCCCGACCTCGACCTGGTCGAGCCGTGGACGGGCGCCGACACCGCCCTGGCGCTCGCCCGCGACGAGGTGCCGGTGGCGGCTCCCGGCGAGCGGTTCGTCTACAGCGACATCAATTTCCTGCTGCTCGGCGAGATCGTCCGCCGCGTGAGCGGACAGCCCCTCGACGAGTTCGCGCGCCGGCGGATCTTCGAGCCGCTCGGCATGCGGGACACGATGTTCAATCCGCCCGAGGCGCTGCGCCCGCGCATCGCGCCGACCGAGCGGTGCACGCCGTACGGCTGGCCCTGCGGCGGGCCGGACGCGCGGGTCCTGCGGGGCGTCGTGCACGATCCGACGGCGCGGCGCATGGGAGGCGTCGCCGGGCACGCCGGGCTGTTCAGCACGGCGGGCGACCTGGCGGTGTTCTGCCGGATGGTGCTCGGCGGCGGCGCGGTCGGGCCCGTGCGCATCCTCTCGCCCCTCTCGGTGCGCAAGATGACCTCGCCGGCCACACCGCCCGGGTTCCCCCAGGTGCGCGGATTGGGATGGGACATCGACTCGGCGTACTCTTCCAACCGCGGCGAGCTGTTTCCCGTCGGCTCCTTCGGGCACACCGGGTTCACCGGGACGTCGCTCTGGATCGACCCGGCGACCGAGACGTTCGTCGTGTTCTTGTCGAACCGGCTCCATCCCGACGGCAAGGGGGACGTGACGCCGCTCCGCGCGCGCGTGGCGACCGTGGTGGCCGCCGCGATCGCAGGCCCCCTCGCCGCACCCGAGCGGGCCCTGACCTGGACCGGGCGCGACTTCGGCCCGGCCACTCCGGCACCGAGGCGGCCGGCGACGCCGGTCCTCGCCGGGATCGACGCGCTGCGCGCGCAGGAATTCGGGCCCCTGCGCGGCCGGAAAGTCGGGTTGCTCACCAACCAGACCGGGCGCGCCCGCGACGGCACGCCGACGATCGACCTGCTCGCCGGCGCCGAGGGGGTGAGGCTCGTCGCGCTGTTCAGTCCGGAGCACGGGCTCCGCGGCGTGCTCGACGCGCGGGTGCCGTCGGGTCGCGACGAGCGCACCGGCTTGCCCGTCTTCTCGCTCTACAGCGAGACGCGCCGCCCGACCGCGGAGATGCTCGCCGGCCTCGATACCCTCATGGTCGACCTCCAGGACATCGGGACGCGCTTCTACACCTACATGACCACGATGGCGTACGCGATGGAGGAAGCCGCGAAGCGGGGTGTCAAGGTCGTGATACTCGACCGGCCCAACCCGATCGGGGGCGTGCAGATCGAGGGCCCGGTCCTCGACCGGGAGCGCTTGGGGTTCACCGGCTACTTTCCCATGCCGATCCGGCACGGCTTGACCCTGGGGGAGCTCGCTCGGTTGTTCAACGCGGAGAACCGCATCGGGGCGGACCTGACGGTCGTGCCGCTCGAGGGGTGGCGGCGCGACCAGTGGTTCGACGAGACCGGGCTGGCGTGGGTCAACCCCTCGCCTAACATGCGCACCCTCACGGCGGCGCTGCTCTATCCCGGCCTCGGCGCGATCGAAGGGACCAACGTCTCCGTGGGCCGAGGGACGGATACCCCCTTCGAGCAGATCGGGGCGCCGTGGATCGACGGCGTGCGCCTCGCGGCCGAGCTCAACGGCCGCGGGCTGCCCGGGGTGCGGTTCTATCCGGTCAGCTTCACGCCGCAGTCGAGCCCCTACGCGAACCAGACCTGCCAGGGCGTGTTTCTGGTCGTGACCGACCGGGAGAGGATTCGACCCGTGCGGGTGGGTCTGGAGATCGCCGCGGCGCTCCACCGGCTCTACGGCGCCCGGTTCGACCTCGAGGCCGCGGCGGCGCTCTTCGGGTCCGCCGCGGATCTGGCGCGCGTGCGGCGCGGCGACGACCCGGCGGACATCGCGGCGGGCTGGGCGGCGGGCGAGGCCGCGTGGCGGACCCTCACCGCGAAGTATCGGCTCTATCGCTGAGGCCGCGGGCGCAGCCGCGCGTCGGGGGGCGCGGCGGGGAAGGGCCACGCGCCGGGACGCGGCGGGCGGGCCGCCGTCAGGCGTGGGCGCGGGCCTTGTCGCGATACATCCGCTCGTCGGCCAGCCGCACGATCCGCGCGACGTCCTCGACGTCGTCGGGGACCTCCGAACAGCCGATGCTGAGGCCGACGCCGTAGGGCAGCGCGGCGGCCTCGGGGGTCTGCGCGAAGCGCGCCTTGAGCTCGCGGCCCTTGCGCTCGGCCTCCGCTTCCGTGCACGTCAGGAGGACCAGGAACTCGTCGCCGCCCCACCGGAACACATAGTCGGCCTCGCGAACGTGCCGGGTCAGAAAGCTCGCCACGTGCTGCAGCAGCCGGTCGCCCGCCTCGTGGCCGAGGGCGTCGTTGACGGCCTTGAAGCGGTCCACGTCGACGAACAGGATCGACAGGGGCGTCCCGTAGCGGCGGTGCCGCTGGATTTCGCGGCCGATGATTTCGTCGAAGAACCGCCGGTTGTAGCAGCCCGTGAGCGCGTCCGTGATGACGAGCTGGCGCAGCTCCGCCTGCGCGGCTTCGAGCCGGCGGTTGGTCCGCCGCAGCTCGTAGGTCATGTCCTCGAAGACGAGCAGGTGCATGCCGAAGGCGGCGAGGAGCAAGAGGACCGCCGTGCCGGCGAGAATCTGGAACGGCGATCCCGCAGCGACCCCGGCGAACACCAGCGACACCCACGCGTTCGCCGTGGCGGCCAGCAGGAACGTCGCCCCCACGAGCGCCGCACCGAGCAAACCCGTGCGGCGGGCGATGAGGACGAAGCCCGCGCCCGCCGCCGCCAGCACCCCGGCCGCGACCAGGTGGCCCGGCACGAGCACGGACCACGCATCGAGCGCGAGGGGCGCGAGCGTGAACCACAGCGCAAACGGCAGCAGCCAGGCGAGGTCCCGGGCGCGCACGCGCGGCCGCTGCCGGAAGTTGTCGGCGCTCACGACGAACAACAGGCCACTGCACATGAACAGGAACTCCGCAGCGCCCGTCAGCAGCCGCGCCACCAGGTCGCTGGACGGCTGGTGCGACACCACATACAGCGCGGTCGCGAGGAAAAGCCAGCCGCCCGCCCACTCCAGAATGTAGGAGCGGCGCCGGTAGACGTAGAGGAGCAGCAGCAGCGCCGCCAGACCCAGGGCCGCCAGACTCGCCAGCCACGGCAGGTTCACCGTCACCCGATTCGGGTCAAAGCCCGCGCCGGCACCCGCCTGACCGGCTGTCCCCAGCGGACCAGCCGCCAGCCAGAGCAGCACCACCGCGCGTTCACCCGGCGTCCGGATCCTCGATCCCGAACAGGCGCGCCCGGACGCGGGCGGAACGAACAGGACGGGGGCGGCCGGCACGAGGGGTCGGGTCATGGGCCTCCAGGTGGGCAGGCCGAGCCGCGAGGGAGCCGGAACGATTCTACCCGGTCGAGGAAAACTACGATCGACCGTAGAGCATCCAGTAGACCACGACGCCCGTCGCCGAGACGTAGAGCCAGATCGGCAGCGTCCACCGCGCGATGGCGGCATGGCGCTCGTAGCGCCCCCGCAGGCCCCGCACCAGCGTGACGAGCGAGAGCGGTAGCACCGCCGCCGCCAGCACGATGTGGGAGATCAGGATCGCGAAGTACACGCGCCTCACCGGCCCCTGGCCCGTGAACGGCCGCGACCCCGCCCCGGCGTGATACACGAGGTAGGACGCGAGAAAGAGCACCGAGGTCGCGAACGCCGCGATCATGCACGCCCGGTGGGCGGCGACGCGCCGCGTCCGGATCATGACGTAGCCCGTCGCGAGCAGGACCGCGGCGGTCGCGTTCAGAGTGGCGTTCAGGGCCGGGAGCGCCGTGATATCCATCGGGGCGGCGGGGTCAGCCCGCCGTGCGGTTCGCCACCATCAGGATCCAGAGCAGCGGGAGATACAGGACCGAGCCCACGAAGAGGGCCCTCGCGGAGCCGTCGGATCGACCCGCCGCGAACCAGATGGCGAGGCCCAGGAAGCCCAGCCCCAGCAAGCCGGCCGAAATGAAGTAGGCCGTCCCGGTCAGGCCCAGCGCGGTCGGGGCCAGGCTGGCGGGGACGAGCGCCGCCGCGTACCCCACCGCTTGGCGGGCCGTGCTCCGCCCGTCGGGCTCGATGACCGGCAGCAGCGGGAAGCCGGCCCGGGCGTAATCGTCCCGATAGAGCCAGGCGATCGCGAGAAAGTGCGGCAACTGCCACAGGAACACGATCGCGAAGAGCAGGCCGGCCCCGGGATCGATCGCGCCGCGCGCCGCCGCCCAGCCGATGACCGGCGGGAGCGCGCCGGGCACGGCCCCTACCACCGTGGCGAACGACGTCCGCCGCTTGAGCGGCGTGTAGACGAACGCGTAGCACGCGGCCGTGAGCGCCGCCACGCCCGCGGCCAGCGGGCCGGCACCGACCCCCAGGCAGACCAGCCCCCCGGCGAAAAGGACGAACGCGAACACCGAGGCATCGAGCACAGGCAGCCGCCCAGCCGCCACGGGCCGATGGCGCGTGCGGCGCATCAGGGCGTCGGTGTCCCGCTCGGCGATCTGGTTGACCGCCGCCGCCCCGCCCGAGACGAGCGCCGTGCCGAGCGCCGCGGCGGCGAGGGCCGGCAGCGACCCCTCGCGCCCGGCGGCCATGTAAAAGCCGGCGACCGCGGTCGCGACGACGAGCAGGTTGACGCGCGGCTTGGTGAGCGTCGCGAAGTCGCCGGCGCGCATGCGGGCCGCGGCGAGCGTCAGGACGCTGCTCACGACACCTCCGCTTCGACCCGGCCCGCCGGCAGGCCTGCCCCGGCCGGCCGCCGCGCGACGCCCACGGCGGCGAACCGCCGGCGGTAGGCGGCCAGCGCCAGGCCCACCGACGTGGCAAACAGCAAAGCCCCAACGGCCACGTGGGCGGTGTTCACCACAACCTGCCGGCCCGTGAGCACCACGAAGGCCCCGAGGGTGAACTGGACGAGCACCAGAACGAGAAGCAGCCAGGCCGTGCGGACGAGGGCCGGGCGGTCGCCGTGCCGGGCGAAGACGTGCGCCGCCGTGACCACGACCGCCCCGGCTGTCACGAGCGCGCCGACGCGGTGGGCGAAGTGGAGGGCGACGGCGGCCGACCAGACCGGCGGGAGCAGGCGGCCGAACGCCAGCGGGAAATCCGGGATGGCCAGCCCGGCGCCGGTGTGCCGCACCGTGGCCCCCAGCAAGATCTGCACGTAGACGACCCCAGCCGTTGCCACCGCCAGCCGCTGCAGCCGCCCGTCGTCGCGGGAGGGCGCCGGCGCCGCTTTCAGCCACCCGCGCGAAGTGAACAGCGCCAGGGCCACCGTGAGGGCGAAGAAGAGTTGTGCCAATCCCGCGTGGGCGATCGAGACGGGTGCGGGGAGCAGAGACAGCACCGTCACGCCGCCCAGCACGCCCTGGACCGAGACGGCGGCGAGCGCGCCGAGGCCGAGCCAGCGCATCCAGCGCCGTGGGTCGCGCCGCCACACCCAGACCGCCAGGCCGATCGTCAGGAAGCCGACGGTCGACGCGATGAGGCGGTGGCCGTGCTCGTAGAGGATGCCGCCCACCCAGGATCTCACCGGGAAGGTGAACATGTTGTAACCGTACGTCGTCGGCCAGTCGGGGACCGACAGACCCGAGCCGGTGCTCGTCACGAGACCCCCGGCCGTGACGAGCACGAGCGTGCACGCCGCCAGCAGAACCGTGTAGCGGTGGAGCCAGACCATCGACCTGACGCGCCCGATCAGCTCGTTGTGAACGTGAAGGTGATCGCTTTGGTTTCCCGTTCGCCCACGGTGACCTGCTGCGATCGCGTGCCCAGCTTCTCGTGCCACGCTTCGACCTCGTAGGTCCCCGGCGGCAGCGCTTTCAGCTCGAACGCCCCGCCCTGCGAGGTGACCGCGAAGTACGGGTGTTCGACCACTCCCACGTAGGCTTCCATCCACCCGTGGACGTCGCACTTGAGCGGGATCATGACCTCGCGCTGGCGGAACGTGAAGGTGTGGCGCATCCCCTTGATCGGCTGGCCGACGTTCTGCTCGTCGTTGAGCTTGGCCACGATGTGCACGTTGTGCAGCGTGTCGTCGCTGTTCCGCACCTCGAGCGGCTGGCCGACCTGCACGCCGACGACGTGCGGGATGTAGCGGCAGCCCTGCTGGTCGAGCACGACCGGCGCGCTCGGCGGCGCGAAGGTGCGCCCGCCGAGTCCGTTCTTGACGTACACGAAGACGTTGTCGAGGCCGCCGTCCCCGCTCACGACGAAGTACTCCGTCTGGATGGTCCCGCCGTGCTCTCGCATGCAGACCGGGTCGCCGCTCATCGTGACGACCTCGGGCTTCGGTACGTCGCCCTGCACCACGACCCGCCCCGTGATCGTCGCCGCCGTCGCGGGGTCGACAGGCGGCGAGGTGACGGCGGCCGGCGACGAGCCCGCCGGCGGCGCCTCCCCTCCGCCGCAGGCCGCCGCGCCGGCGAGCAGCACAGCGGCGCACAGCAGCCCCCGTCGCCGTCGGTGCACCATCAAAGTTCTCCCTTCCCGCTGCCGCGGTTCGAGCCGATGCGCCTTATGTTACTTACTCCGACCCCGCGCCCGCAAACCCCGCGGCCGCTTTCAGCTTGCGAACGATCCGATCCTCGATCCAGTGGGCGTCCCACCACTCGACGGGCGACACCATGCGGCCCCCGACGAGCATCGTGAAGTGGAGGTGGTCGCCCCCGGCGAGCCCGGTGCGGCCGGATCGGCCGATGACCTGACCACGCTCGACCGGCGCTCCCGGCGCGACCTCCAGCGAGGAAAGATGGGCGTAGAGCGACTGCACGCCGAGGCCGTGGTCGATCACGATGGTCTGGCCGTAGATGCCCAGATAGCCGGCGAAGACCACCCGGCCGGCGTTGGCCGCGCGCACGGGCACGTTCGCGGTCACGGCGAGGTCGAACCCGAGGTGCACCTGCTGGTCGACTTCGGCCCCCTTGTAGAAGTAGGTCCGGTGGTCCGCGAAGCGCGACTCGACCTGCGCCCGCCCGTGCGGCAAGAACGCGCCGCGCCAGAGCATCTCCGGCGCCGTCTGCGCGGCGAGTTGCGCGATCTGCTCGGCGTTGCGCCGCCGGAGTTCGCCGTTGATCGCCAGATAGCCCGCGAGCAACCCGTCGCCGGCCGGCGCGAGGTCGGGTGCGTGCGCCAGAATCTCCGGCACGACCCGCGCGAGGAACGCATCGTCCAGGTCGATCCGCGTGCGCGCGAAGGGCTTCGGAAACACGCGGTGGTCGAGGGCCACCCGCGCGGTATTGCCCGCCGCGTCGCGCGCGAACACGTGAATCGGCGTGTCCAGGTCCTGGTCGTACAGAAGCGCGAAGAAGGCGACCTTGAGGGTCGGATCCGTGACCGTCACGCCGTCGACGCGCATGGCCGCCGCGGGAAACCCCGGGTACTCGACGTCGCCGACGAGCACGCCGGAGGTCGCCTCGGGCGGCTCGACCCGGTAGACGACCAGCTCGGCTCCGCCATGATTGACGTAATGGTGCGTCGACTGGACGGCGAGCCGCGGCGGCTCGAGGCGGACGTCGACCTCGCGTGTCGCCGCCGTGACCGCCTGGCGGAGGCCGAACAATACCGGCCGCGCCGCGCGCACTACAACAGCCGCCCGCCCCGGCGCCAGACCGGGCAGATCGCCCTTGCCGATCCCCCGCGTCACGCGCAGCCGCGTCGCGGACTCCTGCCGGAGCGCGCCGGGCGGGGCCGCCGCGAGCGAGAACACCGGAATCGAGCGCCCGGACTGGACCAGCTCGATGTCGAGAGTCGACAGCCGTCCGTTCGGCGTGTCGACCACGACCTCGAGCTGCCCGCGCGCGCCGATCGGACCCGCCGGCTGGACGATGTCGACGGCCGGTCCCGGGCGGCGTCCCGCGGCGACGTACGCCACCGCGAGCGCGGAGAGGGACAGCAGGAGGGCGACGCCGCAGATGCGAGCGAACCTTTTCATGACGGGTCGATCATACATTCGTCCTCTGCCCTTTCTGCGATCGCGTGGCTGCGCCCAGCCCTGCTCGTGCCGGGCGGCGGGCCGGAGCCGCTGGCGCCGATTGACCCGGACCAGTCTCGTGACTAGAATGTAAAGTTCTGGTAGCGCATGGCGGTATCGTCTAGGGGTCAGGACACGTGGTTCTCAGCCACGGGACCGGGGTTCGAATCCCCGTACCGCTACCACT
>CAYZKQ010000049.1:0-18245 GCA_964478975.1 uncultured Vicinamibacterales bacterium
GATTTCCAGCAGGCCGACCTGCGCGCCGTGCTGCGCAGCTTCGCGGAGATCAGCGGCCTCAACATGGTCATCGCGCCCACGGTGCAGGGGACGGTGGATGTCGTGCTGAACGATGTCCCGTGGGATCAGGCCCTCGAGATCATCCTGCGCGACAACCGGCTCGGCTACACCGTCGACGGCAACGTGGTGCGGATCGTGCCGATCGAGGTCCTGGAACAGGAGGAGGCGGCGCGCAAGAAGCTCGCCGAGGCGCGGGCGCTGGCGGGCGAGCTGCACGTCATGACCAAGGCGCTCAGTTATGCGAAGGCCGCCACGCTCAAGGACCTCATCACCCGCGCGGCGTTGTCGGCGCGCGGGGAGGTGCAGGTCGACGAGCGGACGAACACGCTCATCATCCGGGACTTGCAAGCGAACCTCGAGACCGCCGAGCGGCTCATCGGGGAGCTCGACAAGCCCGAGCCGCAGGTCGAGATCGAGGCGCGCATCGTCCAGACGACGAGGGATTTCGCGCGCGCGCTGGGCATTCAGTGGGGGGTCAACGGCCGGATGATGCCGGAGCTGGGCAACACGACGCGGTTCGCCTTTCCGAACCGGGGCGTCCTGGACGGGCGGACAGGTGCGGTGCAGGGGCCCAATAGCCCGCGCGGGTCCTCGCTCGAGCAGGCGGGCACGGTGGTGAACATGCCGGTCTCCGGCGCCACGTCGGCGGTCGGGCTCTTGCTCTCGTCGATTAACGGCTCGTTCAACCTCGACGTGGCCCTGTCGGCTCTCGAGCGCTCCGGTCGTGGGCGGATTCTGTCGACCCCGCGGGTCACGACGCAGAACAACCAGCCGGCCGAAGTGACCCAGGGGGTGCAGATCCCGATCCAGACCGTGGCGAACAACACGGTCACGGTGACCTTCAAGGACGCGGCCCTCACGCTCAAGGTGACGCCGCAGATCACCGCGGCGGACACGGTCATCATGCGCATCGAGCTCGAGAACGCGTCGCCGGATTTCAGCCGGCAGGTCAACAACATTCCGCCTATCGACACCCAGCGGGCCATCACGCAGGTGCAGGTCGTCGACGGCGCGACGACGGTCATCGGGGGCATCTTCGTGAGCCGCGAGCAGACGCTCAACGAGCGGACGCCGTTTTTTGCGCGCATTCCGCTGCTCGGGTGGTTGTTCCGGCGGGACACCACGACGGACGAGAGCCGCGAGCTGCTCATCTTCATCACGCCGCGGATCTTGCGAGGCTGACCATGGGGGGGACGACGATCGGGAAGAACGCGCGCGGGGAGGCGCGGGCCCGGCGCAAGGCTGTGTGGGGTTGGGTGGGGCGTGGCCTCGTCGCGGGGCTGGCGGCCCTGACGGGACCCGCCTGCGGGTCGCTCACCGAAGCGGGCCGCGCCGCATCGTATCTCGTCATCGAGAATCTCCAGGGGGCGCGAGGCAACACGCCCAACGAGATGAGCAGCATCCTGCAGTCGGATGTCCTGACCAAAGGGTCGGTGTACGAAGACCCGGGCCAGGTGACGTTCCGCCTCGCCCTGAAGGACCCCGGGGGCGCCGCCTCCCCGCTCACACCGAGCTCGACGAACTACATCACCGTGACGCACTACCGCGTGGTCTTCCGGCGGACCGACGGGCGCAACACGCCCGGGGTCGACGTGCCGTATCCGTTCGAGGGCGGCATGACCGTGACGGTGGTGAGCGGAACGGTGTCGGCTGGCTTCGTCCTCGTGCGCGGGCAGGCCAAGCTCGAGCCGCCCCTGCGCGCGCTCGTCGGCAGCGGCGGGGCGATCTTCATTTCGACGATTGCGGAGGTCACGTTCTACGGGCACGACCAGGCGGGGACGCCTGTGAGCGCGACGGGGTACATCACGGTGAACTTTTCGGACTGGGCGGATCCGGAGAGCTAACGAGGGCCGGGGCCGGCAGCCGGCCGGGCAGGACGGTATGGGCAGCACGTGGAGCAGACTCGCGGGGGCGACAGCGGTCGCCGCGTTGGCGACGGTGGTGGCGTGCACGCTGAAGGACCAGGCGAAGCCGGACTTCGTGGGGCCATCGGAGCTGGGCCTTTCGCTCGAGTTGACGGCCAATCCGGATGTGTTGCGCTGGGACGGCGCGTCGCAGTCGCTAATCACGGTCCAAGCGCGGAACAGCACGGGCCAGCCCCAGGCCAACGTGGCCGCGACCGTGGAAGTCATGTCCGTCGACCCGAACAATCCGTCGACGCGAGTCTTCTACGACCTGGGCACCATTTCGGCCCGCAGTATCGTGACAGCGTCCGACGGCACGGCGAGGATCACGTATACGGCTCCGCTCCTGACCGGTGACTCGGGCGAGATTCCCGTTTGGATTGTCGTGACCCCGTCGCAGAGCAACGCGGCGAATCAGATGCCGCGCGAGGTGAAGATTCGCCTGTTGCCACCCGGTCTGATCCTCCGACCCAACGGGGCACCGACGGCCGACTTCAACACGAGCGGCCTGATGGTGGTCCAGACGCCGGTGACGTTCGACGCGAGTCCGTCGAAGGACCCGGACGGGACCATCGTGAAGTACGAGTGGCAGTTCGGCGACGGCAACTCGGGATCCGGCCGGGTGGTGACGCACAGCTATGCGGTCGCGGGTAGCTACAGCGTGATCCTGACCGTGACGGACGACCGCGGATTGAGCAATCCGAAGACGAAGAGCGTGACGATCACCGACTCCGCGGCGCCCACGGCGGAGTTCGAGTTCTCGCCGACCTCGCCCCAGGCGGGTCAGACCATCTACTTCAACGCGTGGAAGTCGAAGCCGGCAACGGGCCGCACCATTGTGTCGTACGACTGGGACTTCGGCAGCGGGCGCACGGCATCGGGGATCACGGTCGAGAAGCGGTATGACACGGCGGGGACGTACAAAGTGACCCTGACCGTCACGGACGATGCAGGGAAGAAGGGCGTGGCGTCGAAGGACGTCACGGTCGGGTCTGCGGGCGCTGTGGTGGCGGACTTCACGTTCTCGCCGACGAGCCCAGCCGTGGGCCAGGCGGTCTTCTTCAACGCGGCCAGCTCGACGACGCCGGCGGGCACGACGATTACGTCCTACGCCTGGGACTTCGGCGATGGTGGCACCGGCACAAGCGTGACGCCGAGCCAGAGCCATACGTTCGCGGCGGCGGGGACCTACGTGGTACGTCTGACGATTACGAACAGTGCGGGCCAGACGGCGACGACGACGAAGAACGTGACGGTGTCGAGCGGTCTTGTCGCGAGCTTCACCATTTCGCCCACGGCGGGTAGCGTCGGAACGATCATTAACGTCAACGCCTCAGCTTCAACCGCACCCCCCGGCCGGACGATCAAGGGTTACGAGTGGAACTTCGGTTGCGACACCAGTCAGTGCACGTCCTTGACCGGGACAGGGGTGACGAGCAGCACGAGCTACAGGAGCGTCGGGACTTACACAATCACGCTGACGATTACTGACGATCAGGGAAACAAGGCAACGACGAGCAAGACAGTTACGATCTCTTAGCGAGGAGGGCGACGGCTGTCATGAGTCATTCCGGGAGTGGAGGCTCCCTCGAGCACCTCGAACGCCGCGTCAAGGCCGACCCGACGTCGATCGCCTTCGCCGCCCTCGCCGAAGAATACCGGCGCGCCGGGCGGTTCGAGGAGGCCATCGCCGTCTGCCGCGCAGGCCTGGAACGGCACCCGGCCTACCTCTCCGCGCGCGTGACCCTCGGCCGGGCCCTCATCGAGGTCGGCCAGCTCGACGAAGCTCAGGCCGAGCTCGAACGCGTCCTCAAGGCCGCCCCTGAAAACCTCGCCGCCATCCGCGGCCTCGCCGAGATCCACCACCGCCGCGGCGAGATTTCGGAGGCCACCGAACGCTACCGGTCCGCTCTCGAAATCAGCGAGCAGCGGGCCCTTGCCCAGCCGCCCCCGCCGGCGGGCGCCCCGGAACCCCACGACGGGCTCTCGCTCGAGAGCTTCGAAGAAAGCCTGAGAACCGGGAGCGCCGCCACCGGCCCCGGCCCCGCGCCGGGCGCCACCTGGACCCCGGCGGCGGCGCTCAGGGACCTCGAGCGCTTGCTCGACGCCATCCAGCGCCTGAAGCGCGCCCGGCAGGCGGAAGTCGGCGCCTGAACGATGGCAACGGCGCCGCCAGCAACCCTGGCCGCTCGGATCGGCCGCGTCCGCCGTCACCTCGAGAGCGCCGACCTCGACGCACTCGTCGTCACGCATCCGCCGAACCTCTTCTACCTGACAGGTCTCCGAGCGACCTCCGGCGCTCTCGTGCTCACCCGCCGGCAGGTCGTGCTGGTCGCCGACCCCCGCTACGTGCAGAGCGCGCGCGAGGTGGTGGCACGCCTGGCGACCGAGACCCGCACACGCCTTCACGAAGCCCCTCGCTCCCTGGACGAGGCGGTCGTCCAGGTCCTGCAGAAGACCAGGGCCGGACGGTCTCGGCGGCGAGGTCGAGGCCGCGCCAGCCGCGTGGGCGTCGAAGGCGCCACGCTGCCGGTGAGCCGCTTTCAGCGCCTGGCCGCGGCCCTCAGGGCGCCCAGGTCGGCCCGGGCCCGCGCGGCGGACGTGGAGCTCGTGGCGACCGACGGGCTGATCGAGCAGGAACGGGCCGTGAAAGGCGACGTGGAAATCGCGGTCATTCGGCAGGCCGCCGGCCGCCTCGACGAGGTGGCCAGATGGGTGCCGGCCCTCCTCAGGCCGGGGCGGACCGAGCGCGACATCGCGGCCGACATCGACGACGCAATGCGGCGGGCCGGTTTCGAGCGCCCGGCGTTCGAGACGATCGTGGCCTCGGGCCCGCACAGTGCTTTGCCGCACGCCAGGCCGACCGATCGGCGGTTGGCCCCCGGGGACGCCGTGGTGCTGGACTTCGGAGGGGTGTACGAAGGATACTGCGTGGACCTGAGTCGGACGGCCTGCCTCGGAGGGCCCTCCGACGAACTGGCGCGCATGCACGCCGCCGTGCTCGACGCTCAGGACGCCGCGCTCGCGACGCTCCGGCCGGGCGTCCGGGCGAGCGCCGTGGACGCCGCCGCCCGCCGGGTGCTCGACGGCGCGGGGCTCGGCGCGGCGTTCCTCCACGGCACCGGCCACGGTCTGGGCCTCGAAGTCCACGAGGTGCCAAGGCTGGGGCGCGCCGAGGACAACCGGGCCGACCCGGTCCTCCAGGCGGGGATGGTGGTCACGGTCGAGCCGGGCGCCTACGTGGCGGGCGTCGGCGGGGTCCGGATCGAAGACGATGTCCTCGTCACACCTGTGGGGGGAGAGGTCCTCACGGGCGCGCCCCGCGGCTTGTGGGTGATCGAGTGAGATGACTCTCGACGAGATCAAGCAGATTCTGGACCTGGTGCGCCAACACGAGCTCTCGGAATTCGAGCTCGAGCGGGACGGCCTGAAGCTGCGGATTCGGAAAGGCGGCGCCGGCCCGGTCGTCCTCCCTCCGGCGCCTGTCCAGGTCGCTCCCGTGCCAGCGCCGCCGCCAGCGGCCCCAGGGGTGAGCGCGGCGCAGGAGACGGGTCTGGCGGGCGGTCGGTCGGCGGTTCCCGTCGAGGCGGCCGAAGCCGAGGCCGTCGACCTGGCCGTCGTGAAGTCACCCATCGTCGGGACGTTCTACCGGGCGCCGGAGCCGGGGGCGCCGCCGTTCGTGGAGGTCGGGGCGCGGGTCCGGAAAGGCGAGGTGCTCTGCATCATCGAGGCGATGAAGCTGATGAACGAGATCGAGTCGGAGTACGACGGCGAGGTCGTCGCGATCTACGTGGAGAACGGGCAGCCGGTCCAGTACGGCGAGCGGTTGTTCGCCATCAAGGTCGGCTAGCGTCGCCGCGGGAGCGGCGCGGCCGCCGCGGTGATGTCGTCATGTTCAAGAAGGTCCTGATCGCCAACCGCGGGGAGATCGCCCTGCGCATCATTTACGCCTGCCGCGAACTGGGCATCAAGACCGTGGCGGTGTACTCCGAGGCGGACGAGAACTCCTTGCACGTCCGGTTCGCGGACGAAGACGTCTGCATCGGGCCGCCACGGAGTCTCGAGAGCTACCTGAACGTCCCGGCCATCATCAGCGCGGCGGAGATCACGGGGGCGGACGCCATTCATCCCGGCTACGGCTTTCTGGCCGAGAGCGCTTATCTCGCCGAGGTCTGCGAGGCGTGCCAGATCAAGTTCATCGGGCCGGACGCGCGCGTGATCCGACTCATGGGGGACAAGGCGCGGGCGCGTCGGGCGATGCGCAAGGCGGGGGTGCCGGTGCTGCCCGGCAGCGACGGCCCGGTCGAATCGGAGGAGCAAGCGGCCAAGATCGCCAAGGATCTGGGGTATCCGGTCATCATCAAGGCGGTGGCGGGCGGCGGCGGACGCGGGATGCGCATCGTCCGGTCGCCCGGCGAGCTCGGCCAGAGCCTCAAGACCGCCCAGCGCGAGGCGCAGGCGGCTTTCGGCGTGGGCGACGTGTACCTGGAGAAGTACCTGGAGAACCCGCGGCACATCGAGATTCAGGTGCTCGGGGACCACCACGGTCAGGTCGTGCATCTCGGCGAGCGGGAGTGCTCGTTGCAGCGGCGCCACCAGAAACTGCTCGAGGAAGCGCCGTCCGTGGCGATCACGGACAAGATGCGGCGGAAGCTCGGGGCGGCGGTGATCGACGCGGCGCGGGCGGTGCAGTACACCAACGCGGGGACGTTCGAGTTCCTGATGGACGAGCGCGGGCATTTCTACTTCATCGAGGCGAACACGCGGCTCCAGGTGGAGCACCCGGTCACCGAGATGGTGACGGGGATCGACATCGTGAAGGAGCAGATCCGGATCGCGGCGGGCGAGCGGCTGTCGTTCAAACAGGGCGACGTCACGTTCACCGGCCACGCGATCGAGTGCCGCATCAACGCGGAGTGCCCCGAGACGTTCGCGCCGAGCCCCGGGGTCATCCAGGTGTTCAGCGTCCCGGGCGGCCCCGGCGTGCGGGTCGACACCTACGCGCACTCGGAGGCGGTCGTCTCGCCGTACTACGACTCGCTGGTGGCGAAGATCATCGCCCACGGACGCGACCGCATGGAGGCGATCGCCCGCATGCGGCGGACGCTCGAGATGACCGTGATCGAAGGGGTCAAGACCAGCATCCCGCTGCACCTGAAGATTCTTGCCGACCCGGATTTCGTCGCCGGGCGCCTGCACACGCACTTCATGGAGCGCTTCCTGGCGGAGCGGAAGACGGACCGGCCGTCGCTGGCCGAGGCCGTCTAGCGGGCCGGCGCGGTCCGGGTGGACCGGCGCGGGCGGTGGGGAACAGGGTCGGTGGATCGGCTGCCTCGCCTCTACGCCATCCTGGATACGGCCGTCGCGGCGCGGTGCGGGTGGGCGCCGGTCGACCTCGCCCGGGCGTTCTTCGACGGCGGGGCGCGCCTCGTGCAGGTGCGGGAGAAGGCCGCCTCGAGCGCCGCGTTCCTCGCCCTCTGTGACCAGGTGGTGGCGCTCGCCCGCGCGTACGGCGCGCGCGTCATCGTGAACGACCGCGCCGACCTGGCGCGCCTGGCGGGCGCCGACGGCGTGCACGTCGGCCAGGACGACCTCGCCGTGTCCGACGCCCGCAGGCTGCTCGGCCCGACGGCGCTCGTCGGGCTCTCGACCCACACGCCGGCGCAGATCGCCGCCGGCGCGGCCGAACCGGCGAGCTACCTGGCGGTCGGCCCGGTCTTCGGCACCGCCACGAAAGACACGGGGTATGCGCCGGTCGGCCTCGAACTCGTGCGGGTCGCGAAGTCCCTGGCCGAGGGCAAACCCATCGTGGCGATCGGCGGCATCACCTTCGAGACGGCGCCCGCAGTCCTGGCGGCCGGCGCGGACGCCGTCGCCGTGATCGCGGACCTGGTCGCGGCAGGCGATCCGTCAGCGCGGGTCCGCGCGTACATCGACCGCCTCGAGAGGACCTGACGCCATGCCTGCGCGCTGCCTCGACGGAACCGCCATCGCGACGGCGATTCGGGAGGAGCTGCGTCCCGAGGTGGAAGCGTTCACGCGCGCCGCGGGACGCCCGCCCGGACTCGGCATCGTGCTGGTCGGGGACCACCCGGCCTCGGAGATTTACGTCCGCAGCAAGCAGAAGGCCGGGACCGAAGCGGGCCTGTGGGTCGACCTCCACCGGCTGCCGGCGAGCGCGAGTCTGGACGAGGTCCTCGACCTGGTGCGGTGGATGAACCGCAGCGAGCGCCACGACGGCATCCTCGTCCAGGACCCGCTGCCGCCCGCCCTCGGCCCCGAGGCGTCGCGGCTCGTCTTCGACACGATCGCGCCCGAGAAAGACGTCGACGGGTTCCACCCTGTCAGCGTAGGCCGGCTCGTGCAGGGCCGGCCGACCCTCGCGCCCTGTACGCCGGCCGGGGTGATCGAGTTGCTCGACCGCAGCGGGATTCCCATCGCCGGCGCGCGGGCCGTCGTGATCGGGCGGAGCGACATCGTCGGCAAGCCGCTGGCGCTGCTGTTGCTCCACCGCCACGCTACCGTCACGATCTGTCACTCGCGCACGCGGGCGCTGCCGGAGGTCGCGGCCGGCGCCGACCTTCTCGTCGCGGCCGTCGGCCAGCCGGGCTTCGTGACCCCCGAGTTCGTCAAGCCCGGCGCGACGGTCGTGGATGTCGGGATCACTCGTCTCACGAGCCGGGCCGAAGTCGAGCGCCTCTTCGGGGCCGGCTCGCCCCGCCTCGCGGCGTTCGAGCGCCGCGGCTCGGTCGTGGTCGGCGACGTCCACCCGGCCGTGGCCGACGTGGCCGGCGCCTTGACGCCGGTGCCCGGCGGCGTCGGGCCCATGACCATCGCGATGCTGCTCCGGAACACGTTGAAGGCGGCGCGGCGCGAGGTCTGACCGGCGCGGGGTCGCTCTGCCCCGGGCTCGCCGTGTCTCCCGGGCGCCGCCGGCGTGTTGGGTGCGGCGCGCCGGCCGGCGCCCGCCTACACGCGGGTCCCCCGCGCCGCCGCGTCGCGCTGCAGCGCCTGCCACACGCGCTCGATTTCCCGGTCGGTCTCCGCGAAGGTGCCTTCCGTCGAAATGACGTAGTGGGCCTGCGCGGCCTTCCGCGCGATCGGCCACTGCGCCGCCAGCCGCGCGTCGATCTCGCGGTCGCTCATCCCGCTGCGGGCGCGGAGGCGCGCCCGCTGGGTCGCCGGGTCGCACGCGGCCACGACGATGCGGTCGAAGTCGTGGGCGCGGCCCGTCTCGAAAAGCACCGGGATGTCGGCCACGGCGAGGGCGTCGTGGCCGCCGCGCTCGACGGCCGCGAACCACGCCTGGATGCGGCGGTACACCTCCGGGTGCACGATGGCCTCGAGCGCGAGCCGGGCGTCGCGGTCGGCGAACACCAGCGCGCCGAGGCGGGCGCGGTCGAGCTCGCCGCCCGGCGTCAGGTACTCGGCGCCGAACCGGCGGACGATCGCGTCGAGCGCCGGCGACCCCGGGCGGACGACGTCCCGCGCGATCTCGTCGGCGTCGATGACCGGCGCGCCGCGCGCCGCGAAGCGCGCGAGGCAATACGTCTTACCCGTCGCGATGCCGCCGGTGAGGGCGACTCTCAAGAGGCCCATGCGGTGGGGTCCGATCAGTGGGTCAGGGTTTCGTCGCCTTCGTCCTCGCGCGCGGGCGCGATGCGCTCCTCGACGAACGTGTTCCACTCGTGGCAGTGCGGGCACTGCCACAGCAGCTCGGTGCTGCGGTAGCGGCACCGGAGGCAGACGTGGGGGTCGAGGTAGAAGATCGCCTCCCGGGTCACGTCGATGTAGCGGGCCACGAGCGCCGGGGGCAACCCGAGCGCGGACAGCGTCGTCCAGACGGCCTGGTGGATGGCCAGGGCGTGGGGGTTGTTGACGAGCGCTTCGAAGAGCAGCTCGACGGCCGCCGCCGGCTCGCCCCGGGCGGCGAGGTGGCGCGCGAGGGCGAGGCGCGCGCGCCAGTCCTGCGGGTTGGCGGCGATGAGGCGGCGGCAGAGCTCCGCAAAGCGCTGCGGCGCGCCGTCCCGGGCGTAGGCCGCCTCGAGGCGCGAGAACACGAGATAGGCCCGGTCCGGCGCGAGCTGGACGAGCTGTTCCCACGCCGTGATCGCGCCGGCCGTGTCGCCCGCGGCAAGGCGCGCGTCGCCCAGGTGGACATACGGGGGCGGCACCGTCGGCGCCCGGTCGATGGCGGCCTGGAAGCGCCGCAGCGCGTCGGCCTCGCGGCCCTCGGCGCGGGCGGCGAGCCCCAGTTCGTTCTCGAGGAACGCCAGGATCATCTGGTGGCGCGGCTGCTCGCGGGGCGCGTCCAGCTCCGCCAACCGCTGCCGGATGGCGTAGGCCTCCGCCCACTGATGCTGCGCTTCGTGAAGCTTCTCGAGGTGGGCGAGGGCGTACCGGTTCTTGGGGTCGAGGCGCAGCACTTCCGAGAAGGCTTCCGCCGCACGGTCCACGAAGCCCCCGCGACGGTAGTCGAGCCCCAGGCAGAGGAGCACGTTCGCGTGCTCGAGCTTGGTCAGCCCGCGCCGCTGCAGCAGGCTTTGGTGCTCCTGAATGGCCCGGCCGACCTGGCCCTTCTCCCGGTAGAGGTTGCCCAGCATCAGGCGGACCTCGAGCGACGAGGGGTGCAGCCGCGCCGCCGTCGCCAGCTCGTCGATCGCCGCGTCGAGCTGGCCGGCGACCAGGAAATTCAGGCCGAGCAGGTAGTGCGGCGACTCCCGCAGGCGCCGCCGGTCGATCCAGCGGCCCTCGTGGAGCTTGTAGCGCTCCCACGCCTTGCCCGCGGCCAGCCCGACGAGCAGCGCCACGAGCGCCGCGAGCAGCGGAAGGTAGGGTTGCATCGAGGTCAGAACATCTGGGTGCGCCACAGGTCGTGGAGGTGCACGACGCCCTCGATCACGCCCGCCTCGTCCACGACGATGAGCGACGTGATCTTGCGCTCCTCCATGATCTTGAGGGCCTCCACGGCCAGCATCGACCGCGCGATGGTCACGGGCCGTCGCGTCATGACCTCGTCGACCGACAGGCTCAAGAGGTTCGTCGTGGGGCTCAGGTGGCGGCGCAGGTCGCCGTCGGTCACGATCCCCACGAGGCGGTTGTGCTCGTCGGCCACGCAGGTCATGCCCAGCCGCTTGCTCGACATGACGTGGATGACGTCGGCCATCGGCGTCGACGGCCGCACGATCGGGATCTGGTCGCCGCGGTGCATGACGCTCTCGACGCGCATCAAGCGCTTGCCCAGCCGGCCGCCCGGGTGCAGATGCGCGAAGTCTTCCTCGCGGAAGCCGCGCCGCACGGCGAGCGTCATGGCGAGGGCGTCGCCGAGGGCGAGGGCCGCCGTGGTGCTCGCCGTCGGCACCAGGTTCATCGGGCACGCCTCCCGCGAGATGACGCAGTCGAGCGTCACGTCGGCCGCCTGCCCCAGCGTCGAGTCGGGCGTGCCCGTGATGGCGATGAGCCGCGCGCCGATGCGGCGGATCGCCTCGAGCAGGCGGACGAGTTCTTCGGTCTCCCCGCTGTGGGAGACGGCGAGCACGACGTCGTCGGCCCGCAGCGCGCCGAGGTCGCCGTGGATCGCCTCGGCGGGATGGAGGAAGAACGCCGACGTCCCCGTGCTCGACAGCGTCGCGGCGATCTTGCGGCAGATGATGCCCGACTTGCCCATCCCCGTCACGATCACCCGGCCCCGGCACTCGGCGAGCAGCTCGACGGCGCGCTCGAACCGGTCGTCCAGCCGGTCGACGAGCCCGAGGATGGCCGCCGCTTCCGTGCGGAGCACTCGCCGCGCCAGGGCGAGCCCATCGGTAGACGTCGGGGGCTGCGGGTGGTTCATGGGACGCGGGGGGCAGACGCCCGGCGGACGGCGTCGTCGATCGCCACCAGGCGCCGCAGCAATGGTTCCAGGCGGTCGAGGCGCAGGGCGTTCTGGGCGTCGCTCAGGGCGCGCTCCGGCGCCTCGTGCACCTCGAGAAACACGCCGTCGACGCCGGCGGCGACCCCCGCCGACGCCAGCGGCTCGATGAATTCCGCCTGGCCCGCCGTCTGGCCGTCGCCGGCGCCGGGGAGTTGCAGGCTGTGGGTGACATCGAAAATCACCGGCGTCCCTAAACTCCGCAGGATGGGGAACGCCCGGATATCGACCACCAGGTTGTGGTATCCGAACGTCGTGCCCCGCTCGGTCACGAGGACGTTCGGGTTGCCCGCCGACGTCACCTTCTCGACGGCGTGGCGCATGTCGGCCGGCGCGAGGAACTGGCCCTTCTTGATGTTGACCACACGGCCGGTCCGCGCCGCCGCCACGAGCAGGTCGGTCTGCCGGCACAGGAACGCCGGGATTTGCAGGACGTCGGCCACCTCGGCCGCGCGCGCGGCCTGCCAGGGTTCGTGGATGTCGGTCAGGACCGGCACGGCCAACCGGGCTTTCACCTCGGCGAGCACGCGCAGGCCGGCCTCCAGCCCGGGGCCGCGGTAGGCGCGTCCCGACGTGCGGTTGGCCTTGTCGAACGACGCCTTGTAGACAAACGGGACGCCGACGCGCCGGGCGACGCGCGCGACCTCGGTGCCGACCTCGAGAGCGTGCGCTGCGCTCTCGATGACGCACGGGCCCGCGATGAGCACGAGCGGGTGGCCGCCCCCGACCAGAACCGGGCCGACGGCGACCGGGGTGGTCTCGGCCACGGCACCCATTATACGAGGCGCGTGGGTCCGTTCCCCCCTCAGCCCGACACCGCGGGCGCCGGCGCGGCCGCCGCCGCGGCGGCGGGCCGGTGGCGATACGCGGCCTCCACGAAGCCGGCGAAGAGCGGGTGCGGCGCGAGCGGCTTGGACTTGAACTCCGGGTGGAACTGGACGGCGAGGAACCACGGGTGGTCCCTGAGCTCGAGGATCTCGACGAACTTGCCGTCCACCGAGCGCCCCACGACCTCGAGCCCATGGCGCGCGAGCAGCGATTCGTACTGGACGTTGAACTCGTAGCGGTGCCGGTGGCGCTCGTGGATGACGGCCTGGCCGTAGAGCCGGTGGGCGAGCGAGCCCGGCTTGAGCTGGCACGCGTAACTGCCCAGCCGCATCGTCCCGCCGAGGTCGTCCACGCCGAGCAGGTCGCGGAGCTTGTAGATGATCTTGTGCGGGGTCTCGGGGTTGCACTCGGTCGAGTCGGCGTCCGCCAGGCCGCAGACGTGCCGGGCGAACTCGACCGCCGCCCACTGGAAGCCGTAGCAGATGCCGAGATACGGCACGCCGCGCGTGCGGGCGTACTCCGCCGCGCGCATCATCCCGCGGGTGCCGCGGTCGCCGAAGCCGCCGGGCACGAGAATCCCCCGCGCCCCCTCGAGGTGCCGCTCCCACCCCGGGTGCTCGAGCGCCTCGGCCTCCACCCACCGGATCTCGACGCGGAGATTGTGCTGGAACCCGCCGTGGTAGAGCGCTTCGTTCAGGCTCTTGTAGGAGTCCTCGTAGCCGACGTACTTGCCCACCACGTGGATCGGCAGCACGTCGGCCGGATGATGGATCCGGTAGACCAGGTCTTCCCACGCCTGCATCCGGCGCTCGGTCTGCGGCAGCGCGAGCAGCCGGAGCAGGATGCGGTCCAGGCCCTCGCTCGCGAGCACCAGGGGGACTTCGTAGATGCTCTTGACGTCCTTGGCCGTGATGACGGCTTCCTCCGCGACGTCGCAGAAAAGCGCGATCTTGCGCTTCAGCTCGCGGTCGAGGAACCGGTCGGTGCGGCAGAGGAGGATATCCGGTTGGATCCCGATGGCCCGGAGGTCCCGCACGCTGTGCTGGGTCGGCTTGGTCTTCAGCTCGCCCGCCGTACTGATGAAGGGCACGAGCGTCAAATGGACGTAGGCCGTGTTCTCGCGCCCGACGTCCTGGCGCATCTGCCGGATGGCCTCGAGAAACGGCTGGCTTTCGATGTCGCCCACCGTTCCCCCGATTTCCACGATCACGACGTCGACGTCCCGGGCTACCGCCCGGATGCTGTCCTTGATCTCGTTCGTGATGTGCGGCACGACCTGCACGGTCCCGCCCAGATAATCGCCGCGCCGCTCTTTCTGAATGACCGACAGGTAGATCTTCCCCGTCGTCCAGTTGTGGTCGCGTGTGGTCACCACGTGGGTGAACCGCTCGTAGTGGCCCAGGTCGAGGTCCGTCTCCGCCCCATCGTCGGTGACGTACACCTCGCCGTGCTGGTAGGGACTCATGGTCCCGGGGTCGACGTTGACGTACGGGTCGAATTTCTGGAGCGCGACGCGGTACCCGTGACCCTCCAGGAGGCAGCCAATCGAGGCGGCGGCCAGGCCCTTGCCGAGCGAAGAAACGACCCCGCCAGTGACGAAAATGTACTTGACGGGGCGCTGTCCGGTTCCGGAATCCATCTGCGTGTCCATGACCCGCTCACCCTGCCGTGCGGGACGCCACGAGGCGCCGCACCCGCTCGAGATCCTCCGGGGTGTCGACGCCGATCGACGACAACGCCGTCTCGACGACCTTGATGCGCACGCCGTGTTCGAGCGCGCGGAGCTGCTCGAGCCGTTCGGCTCGTTCGAGCGGCGTCGGGGCCAGACGGGCGAGGGCGAGCAGGCACGCCCGCCGGTACACGTACAGGCCGATGTGTTCGTAGACGGCGGCGCGCGTCCCGCCGTCGCGGACGAAGGGGATAGCCGCCCGCGAGAAATACAGCGCGTAGCCGTCGCGATCGAACACGACCTTGGTCACATGGGGGTCCGCCGCCCGCGCCGGGTCGTCCAGCCGGCGGCAGAGCGTGGCGATGCCCAGCTTCGCGTCCGCGGCGAAGGGGGCGAGCGCCTGCTCGATCATGGCGGGGTCGATGAGGGGCTCGTCGCCCTGGACATTGACCACCAGCTCGCAGTCGAGCGTGGCGGCGACCTCGGCGACGCGGTCCGTACCGCTCGGGTGGTGCCGGCCGGTCAACACCGCGCGGCCCCCGAAGGCCTCGACCGCCGTGCGGATGCGCTCGTCGTCGGTCGCCACCACGACCGCGGCCACCGACGGGGCCGACGCGACCCGCCGGTAGACGTGCTCGATCATGGGACGGCCGTCGATGAGGGCCAGCGGCTTGCCCGGGAGCCGGGTCGAGTCGTAACGAGCGGGGATGATGGCGACGACGGCGGCGGGCGGGGTCGCCCCGTGTGCGCTCGCGAGCGTTCCAGGGGGCACGAGGAATCTTACCATGACTGCGCGCCGCGGCACACCGGCCCCGGCGCGGCTTCAAGGCGGCCCGGCAGGCGTGCTAGGCTTGAGAAGGTCCAAGAGCCCCGCATGACGGTCGCGCGCGTCACGACGATCGGACTCGGCAGCGCGCTGCTGGCGACGTGGCTCGTCTCGGCCGCGGTGACGTGGCGCGGCGACGATCAAGACCCGCCGCGGCCTCGGTCGAGCCCGCCGCGGACCGGGCGGGCGGAGGCGCTTCCGGACATCGAGGTGTCCACCGATCGACTGTTGGCGCGGCTCGAACGGATTCCCGCGCCGCGCCGGCCGACGCGCAATCCGTTTCGCTTCGAGACACCCGCGCCGCGGACGCCACCCGCGTCCGAAACCGTGCGCGCGGCGGCGATCGTCGAAGAACCCGCCCGACCCGCCGACCACGACCGCGCGCCCGCGCCCCGATTGCGACTCGTCGCGATCGCCGAGGACCGCACCGCGGCCGGCCCGGCCCGGTTGGCCGCCATCGTGGTGGGCGACACCTTGATGCTCGTGCGGGTGGGTGACCTGGTCGAGGGTCGATACCTCGTCGCCGCGATCGCGCCCGACGTCGTGGAGCTGCGCGACCAGACGGGCGGCCCGCCGATCCGTCTCGCGCTGCGCGAGCAGCCCCCGTTATAATGAGTCGGTGAGCGGTGTGCGCGGAGCGCCGCGCGCTGTGCGGGCCGAGGCGCGCACCAGGTTGGTGCAAAACGCTGGAACGGGCGATTCCGCGCGGAAAAACCGAGGGCGCTGGCCGTTTTTTCCACACGGTTTTCCACAATTTTTGTGAAATTCTCGTCGGTTCATAACAGGGACGTGACCTAAACCAGAAAGGGTCGCGTCGATCACCATGCCGCACTTCTCGTTCCTTAAACCACCATCGGAAGGTACGCCAATCTCCATCAAGAATGGTCGGGTCGTGGTTCCCGACGACCCGATCATTCCCTTCATCGAAGGCGACGGCACCGGCCCGGACATCTGGCGGGCGAGTGTCCGCGTCTTTGACGCTGCCGTCAAGAAGGCCTACGGCGGCAAGCGCCGCCTCGTCTGGTTCGAGGTGCTGGCCGGGGAAAGGGCCCACAATACGGTGGGCGAGTGGTTGCCGGCTGACACGCTCGAGGCTGTCAAGACCTACAAGGTCGCGATCAAGGGTCCCCTGACGACGCCGGTGGGTGGTGGGATCCGGAGCCTGAACGTCACGCTGCGGCAGGTGCTCGACCTGTACGCCTGCGTCCGGCCCGTGCGGTACTTCAAGGGCACGCCGGCACCGGTCGTGCATCCGGAGCGGCTGAACGTGGTCATCTTCCGCGAGAACACCGAAGACGTGTACGCGGGGATCGAGTTCGCCCGCGGGACGCCGCAGGCCCAGAAGATCATCGAGTTCCTCGACCGCGAGATGGGCAAGCGCGTGCGCGAGGACTCGGGCGTGGGCATCAAGCCGATTTCGGAGACGGGGACCAAGCGGCTCGTGCGCAAGGCGATCCGCTACGCCCTCGAGCACGGCCGCACGAGCGTGACGCTCGTGCACAAGGGCAACATCATGAAGTTCACCGAGGGGGCGTTCCGGGAGTGGGGCTACGAGCTCGCGAAGACCGAGTTCCGCGACCAGATCGTCACCGAGGAGGAGGTCGGGCAGGGGGCGCCGGCCGACGGCAAACTGCTCATCAAGGACCGGATCGCCGACAGCATGTTCCAGCAGGTCCTCCTGCGCCCGGCGGAGTACGACATCATCGCCACCCCCAACCTGAACGGGGACTACCTCTCGGATGCCTGTGCGGCGCAGGTCGGGGGGCTCGGGATGGCGCCGGGGGCGAACATCGGCGACGAGATCGCCTTCTTCGAGGCGACCCACGGGACGGCCCCGAAATACGCCGGTAAGGACATGGTCAACCCCGGCTCGCTCATCCTGTCGGGGGTCATGATGCTGCGCTATCTCGGCTGGACCGAGGCGGCCGAGCTCATCGAACAGGCCCTCGAGACGACGATCTCGCAGAAGAAAGTCACCTACGACCTGGCCCGCCTGATGGAGGGGGCTACGGAGCTCAAGACGTCGCAGTTCGCCGACGCGGTCATCGCGAATATGTGAGGCGGGTCCGGGCCAGCGTCGGGGCCGGATCCGTCCGTTTCGGGAGAGGCGTCATGAATCGAAAAGTGACAGTCGTCGGGGGTGCCGGCAATGTCGGCGCCACGGTCGCGCGGGGAATCGCCCTCAGAGAGCTCGCGGATGTCGTGATTGTCGACATTCTCGACCAGAAGGCGGCGGGGGTCGGCCTCGACATCCTCCAGGCGTGCCCCATCGAGGGGTCGGACAGCCGGGTCATCGGGACCGGCGACTACGCCGCCAGCGCCGGCTCCGACATCGTGGTGATCACGTCGGGCGTGCCCCGGAAGCCGGGGATGAGCCGCGACGATCTGTTGCAGGTCAACTACCGGATCATGCAGCAGGTGACCGAGCAGATCGTCAAGTACTCGCCCAACTGCATCATCCTGCCCGTGGCGAACCCCCTCGACGCCATGGCGCAGGCGGTCCTGCGGTTGAGCAAGTTTCCGCGGGAGCGCGTGATCGGGATGGCGGGCGTGCTCGACTCGGCCAGGATGCGGGCCTTCATCGCCATGGAGCTGAACGTGTCGATCGAGAACGTCCATGCGTTCGTGCTCGGCGGCCATGGGGACACCATGGTGCCCTTGCCGCGGTACTCCACCGTCGCCGGCATTCCCGTGACCGAGCTGCTGCCGCCGGACAAGATCGAGGCCATCGTGAAGCGGACGCGCGAGGCCGGCGGGGAGCTCACCAAGCTCATCGGGACGAGCGCCTGGTACGCCCCGGGGTCGGCCGTCGTCGACATGGTCGAGGCGATCCTGAAGGACAAGAAGAAGATCGTGCCGTGCTCGGTCTACCTGCAAGGTGAGTACGGCATCCACGACCTGTTCGTCGGCGTCCCGGTCAAGCTCGGGGCGCGCGGGATCGAGCAGATCATCGAGATCAAGCTCACGCCCGAGGAGGACGCCGCGCTCAAGCGGTCCGCCGGGGCGGTCCGGGAACTGGTCGAGGTGATCAAGGTCTAACCGGCG
>CAYZKQ010000050.1:0-18123 GCA_964478975.1 uncultured Vicinamibacterales bacterium
TGGTGCCGGCGGCCCGGGGGCCCAGGCGCGTCCCGAACAGCCCGCGCGCCGCGACCGCGGCGCAGAGAACGTCGTTCTCGAACCATTCCCGGACGAGGTCGGCCACCGCCATCGGGAGATAGCGCAGAAGGTCGAATGCCCGCGCGCGCCCGAGCCGGCGGAAGCGCCAGGCGGTCTGGATGAGCGACCAGAGGTCGCGCGTCTCGAACGCGCCCGAAGCCGGCGGCCGCGTCTCGGCCACGGCCCGCAGGACGCGCCCGAAGGCCGCCAGCCTCGCGGCGAAGGCCGAGTAGCGGTCCGCATCGCGCGGCGACAGGGGGCGGAGGGCCTCGGCCGTCCGGGCGGCGTCCGCCCACAGCACGAGCGCGCGGCCGTCCCGGGCGGGCGCGAACAGACGCGGCTCGGGCGCGAGAAGCTCGAGGCCGTGGGCTTCGAGCCCGAGCGTCCTGACGACGCGCGGGCTCAGGGGCCCGAGGGTGTGCGCGAGGGTCGGGCACCGAAAGCCCGGCCGGATCTCGCCGGTCACGGCGGCGCCGCCGACGAGGTCGCGCCGCTCGAGGACGAGCGGGCGCAGGCCCGCGCGGGCGAGCCGCGCGGCGGCGACCAGCCCGTTGTGCCCCGCCCCGATCACGATGGCGTCCGGCGTCACGGCAGCCCGTCTTTCAGCATCGCCCGCGCCGCATTCCGTCCTGGCGCGCCCATGATCCCGCCCCCGGGGTGCGCCCCGGAGCCGCACAGGTAGAGTCCCCGCACCGGGGTCCGATACCGCGCCCAGCCCGGGACGGGCCGCAAGAAGAACAGTTGCTCGAGCGTCAGCTCGCCGTGGAAGATGTTGCCTTCGGTCAACCCGAACTCGCGCTCAAGGTCGAGGGGGGTCAGGACCTGCCGGTGCAGGATCACCCGTTCGATGTCCGGCGCGTACTCCGCCAGCGTGGCCACGACCGCATCGCCGAACCGCTCGCGTGCGTCGTCCCAGGTCCCCTGCGCCAGGTGGTAGGGGGCGTACTGCACGAAGCACGACATGACGTGCTTGCCCGGCGGCGCCACGGTCGGGTCCGTGAGGCTCGGGATCACGATGTCGATGTACGGCCGCCTCGAGAACCACCCGTACTTCGCTTCGTCATACGCCCGCTCCATGTAGTCGACGCTCGGCGAGATGGAGATGGCGCCGCGCAGGTGGGCGTGCGGCTCCACGGTCAGGCCCTCGCGCGGCCTGGCGGTGAAGGTGGGCAGCGCGTCGAGCGCGAGGTTCACTTTGCCCGACGAGCCGCGGAACTTGAACCGCTCGACGGCCTGGACGAACTCCGGCGGCAGGTGCGCCGGACCGACCAGGCGCACGAACGTCTGCCGGGGGTCGAGACTCGACGCCACCGCGCGGGCCCGGAGTTCCTCGCCGGACTCGAGAACGACGCCGGCCGCGCGTCCGTCCTTCACGAGGATCTGCGCGACGGGCGCGTCCGTGCGGATCTCGGCGCCGGCTTCGCGCGCCGCTGCGGCGAGGGCGTTCGAGACCGCGCCGGTCCCGCCGCGGGGCAGCCCCCAGGCGCGGAAGGTGCCGTCGATCTCGCCCATGTAATGGTGCAGGAGCACGTAGGCCGTGCCCGGCGACCGGACCCCGAGGAATGTCCCGATGATGCCCGAGGCCGCCATGGTCGCCTTGAGGGCGTCGGTCTCGAACCACCGGTCGAGCAAGTCCACGGCGCTGGTGGTCATGAGCTCGAGGAACGTGCGGGCCTCGCGCTCGGGCAGCTTGAGGAAGCGGCGCGCCAGACGGGCCAGGTCGCCGAGGTCCCGCGGATCGAGCGCGGTCGGGTCGGGCGGCGTCATGTCGAGGACCGGCTTGACGAAGCGCGCCATGTCCGCCATGAGCTTGCCGTACTCTTCGTACGCCTCGGCGTCGCGCGGCGAGTGCCGCGCGATCTCCCGCCGCGTCCGCGCGGCATCGTCCGGGCGCCAGAGATAGTCGCCGTCCGGAAGCGGCGTGAAGGTGCCGTCGAGCGGCAGAATCTCCAGGCCGTGCCGCGCGAGCTCGAGCTCGCGGATGATGTCGGGTCGCAGCAGCGAGACCACGTAGGAACAGACCGAGTAGGTGAAGCCGGGATAGACCTGCTCGCTCACCGCCGCCCCGCCGACCAGGTGCCGCCGCTCCAGGACGAGGACACGGCGGCCGGCGCGTGCCAGATACGCGGCGGCGACGAGGCCGTTGTGCCCTCCGCCGATGACCACGGCGTCGTACACGGTCATGGATCGGTCGCGGTTCGCGTTCGGAGGCCGGTCACAACCCCGCGGCGCGCGCGCCGGCGGCCGCGGGCGCGCGGTGGGGGTCGGGCGCGAACAGGGGGGCGGGGGTCATGCAAGCGGCCGCCATTCTAGGCGCAGCCGGCGGGGCGGATCAACGGTATAATCGCCCGCCTCGGGATGCCTGTCGGAACGCCCTTCCACGAGCGCACCGCCGCGCTCTGCGAGAGCCTGAGCTATCGCGAGTGGGCCGGCTACTACGCCGTGAGCGTCTACGAAACGCATCACGCCCACGAGTACGCCGCGCTGCGCGAGGCCGCCGGGCTCATCGACGTCTCGCCCCTCTTCAAGTATCTCGTGTCCGGACGCGACGCGGCGCGCCTCGTCGACCGTGTGATCACGCGCGACGTCGCCCGCCTGGCGCCCGGCCAGGTCTACTACACCCCCTGGTGCGACGAGCTCGGCCGGGTGCTCGACGATGGGACGGTGAGCCGGCTGGCGGAGGACCGCTTCCGGTGGACCGCCGCCGAGCCGAATCTGCGCTGGCTCGAGCAGAACGCCCGCGGGCTCGACGTCCGGATCGAGGACGTCACCGAGCGCGTCGCCGCGCTCGCCGTGCAGGGCCCGACCGCCGCCGCGGTCCTGCGCGCGGCCGCCGACGCCGACATCGACCAGTTGCGCTACTTCCGCGTCACCTCGGGCGCGATCGCCGGCGTGCCGGTGGACATCTCGCGGACCGGGTACACGGGCGACCTGGGCTACGAGATCTGGATCCCCGCCGACCGCGCCCTGCGCGTCTGGGACGCCCTGATGGCGGCGGGCCGGCCGCACGGCCTGCGCCCGGTCGGGTTGCTCGCCCTCGACGTCGTGCGGGTCGAGGCCGGGCTGCTGCTCATCGACGTCGATTTCTTCTCGAGCCGGAAGGCTCGTCTCGCCGCGCACTGCTATTCGCCGTTCGAGATGGGCCTCGGTCGCCTGGTGACCCTGGACAAGGCGCCGTTTGTCGGGCGCGCGGCGCTCGCCCGCGAGTACGCCCGCGGGTGGCGCCGCCAGATCGTGGGGCTCGAGGTGGATTGGGCCGCCGTCGAGGCGATCTACGACCGCCTCGGGCTCGCCCCGAGCCTCCAGCCCACGACCTCGCGGGTCGCCGTGCCGGTCTACGGCCGGAGCGGCCAGATCGGCAAGGCCTCGTCCACCACGTGGTCGCCCGTGCTCAAGAAACTCATCGCCCTGGCCACGCTCGACCGCGCGTACACGGCCCCGGGGACGCGCGTCGAGTTCGAGATCACGGTGGACGGGGTACACTACCGCGCCCCCGCCACGGTCGTGCCGACGCCGTTTTTCAATCCGGCGCGGAAGACCCGGACGCCGCCCTGAGGCGTCGCGCGGCGCCGGGGAGGACCTGCTGGCCCGCGGCCGGCGGCCGTGATACAACTGCGCGAGCGCTGGCTGATGCGGAGCCGCCGTGGCTGACTTCGTTCCCGCCGCTCGACGCGCGACCCCCGGCGCGCCCGCGCGCCCGGCCCTCCTCCGCGCGCTCGGGCGCTGGGACCTGACCGCCATCGGCGTCAACCAGGTCATCGGCGGCGCGGTGTTCCTGATGCCGGCGCTCGTGGCGGCCCAGGTCGGGGCGTGGGCCCCGTGGTTCTTCGCCGCTGTCGGCCTGCAGTCGCTCGTGATCGCCGTGTGCTTCGCCGAAGCCGCGAGCCGCTTCGACGCGACCGGCGGACCCTACCTGTTCACGCGCGCCGCCTTCGGCCGCTTCGTCTCGTTCGAGACCGGCTGGATGCTCTGGTACGTCCGGGCGGCGAGCTGGGCGTCGATCATCAACGGCCTCGCCGACGCCCTCGGCTTCTACTGGCCCGCCCTCGCGGGCGGCGCGCCCCGGGCCCTGTTCATCACGACGGCCGTCGGACTCATCTGCTGGGTGAACGTCCTCGGCATCCGCCAGAGCGCCTTCGTCGTGAACCTGTTCACGGTCGGCAAGCTCCTGCCCCTGGCGGCGTTCGTCCTGGTCGGCGCCTTCTTCATGGACTTGTCCCGGCTCGTGCCGGCGGAGCCGCTGAGCTGGGCCGCCGCCGGGACCACCGGCCTCTACGTCGTGTTCGCCTACGGCGGCTTCGAAGTCACGACGGTGCCGGCCGGCGAGGCGAAAGACCCGATGCGCATGGTCCCCTTCGCGATCGTCATGACAATCGTGATCGTGACGCTCGTGATGACGAGTGTGCAGATCGTCGCGCTCGGGACGCTGCCCGGGCTCGCCGCGTCGCGGACGCCGCTCGCCGACGCCGCCTCGCGCTTCATGGGCGGCTTCGGGGGGCTGCTCCTCACGCTCGGGGCGGCCGTGTCCATGACGGGCAACAATGTGGGCCAGGCGCTCTCGGGGTCGCGCAATCTCTACGCGCTGGCCGAGCAAGGCGATCTGCCGGCGGTGTTCGGGCGCATCCATCCCCGCTACCGCACGCCCTGGGTGGCGATCGTGTTCACGTCGGTCGTGTCGCTGGCGCTCGCGCTCTCGGGGTCGTTCGCCCTGCTCGCCGCCGGGAGCGCCATCGCCCGCCTGGTCGTCTACGCCGGCACGTGCGCGTCGGTGATCGTCATGCGCCGCCCGTCGATGATCGGCCGCGTCGCCCCGGCGCGGTTCGTCGCCCCGGGCGGCACGTTCGTGCCCGTGCTCGGCCTGCTCCTGTCGCTCGCGCTCATCGTCGGCGCCACGCGCCTCCAGCTCGTCGTCGGGCTCGGCGCGCTCGTGGTGGGGGCGGGGCTGTATCTGGTCGCGGTGCGGGGCAAGGCAGGGAGGGACCGTTCAGATGGGTGAGACGTGGCAGGTTCGGACCCGGCGGTGGGCGGCCTGGGGCGCCGCTGTGGCGATGCTGGCGGCGTGCGCGAAGGCGGCGCCGCGCGCGCCGGACCCGGCCGGCCCGGGCCGCTCGGTCCCGCCGGTCGGCCCAGCCATCCAGGTCGACGCCCTCGCGCCCGAGGCGCTCGCGCGGCTCTGGGCCGCCGAGCACGTCTCGCCGCCGCTCCCGCCCCTCCTCGATCACGACGAGCTCGTCCGCCGCCTGGCACGCCTCCGGGAGCAGGCGCCGGACCTGTTCACCGTCGAGGTCGTGGGGCACTCCGTCGAGGGGCGCACGATCCATCACGTGCAGCTCGGCCGCGGCCCGTTCCCCGTGCTCCTGTGGTCGCAGATGCACGGCGACGAGCCCACGGCGACCTCGGCCCTCTTCGACGTCTTCGAGTACGTCCGCCGCCACCGCGACGAGCCGCCCGTCCGCCGCCTCCTCGACGCCCTGACGATCCATGTCGTTCCCATGCTCAATCCCGACGGCGCGGCGAGGTTCCAGCGGCGGAACGCGCAGAGCCTCGACGTCAACCGCGACGCCCTGATGCTGCAGTCCCTGGAGGGCCAGCTCCTCAAGACGCTGCGGGACCGGTGGCAACCCCGCGTCGGCTTCAACCTCCACAACCAGAACTGGCGGACGTCGGTGGGGCGGCCCCCTCGTCCGGCTTCCATCTCCCTGCTTTCGGTCGCCTTCGACGAGGCGCGATCCATGAACGAAGGGCGCGTGCTCACCAAGAAGCTCTGCGCCGTCATCCGCGACGCCCTCGAGCCGCTGGCCCCGGGCCAGATCGGCCGCTACGACGACGAGTTCGAGGTGAGAGCGTTCGGGGACAACTTGACGAAGTGGGGGACGCCCGTCGTCCTGATCGAAACCGGACCGTGGCCCGCGGGGCTCTTCGAGCCGCCCGACGCGCCGCTCGTGCGGCTGAATTTCGTCGCCATCCTCTCGGCGCTCGACGCGCTCGCCAGCGGGCGGGTGCACCAGGCGGACCCGGCGCGCTACGACGAGCTGCCCCAGAACGAGTCCCGCCTCCTCTACCTCATCGTCCGGCAGGCCACGGTAGTGAACGGCGCCGGCATCCCGCCGTTCGTGGCGGACGTCGGGCTCGGCGCCGCGCGGCGCGTGGTCGTGGAGGGAGGCGAGCGGGCCGTCGAGCTGTCCCTGACGATCGACGACATGGGCGACCTGCGCACCCTCGGGGCGCTCGAGACGATCGACGCGACCGGGCTCGTCGCCGCGCCCGTTTTCGGCGAAGGGCTGCTCGAGGTGGGTCGGGAGGTGCGGTTGCCCGAGTGGACGCGCGAGCGCCCGAGCGCCCGGACGCTCGAGGTGGGCCAGCGGACGGGCATCGTGCTGCTGCGCCCGGCGGGCGAGGGACGCTACCGCGTCGAGCGCGTCATCCCCCAGCGCGTCGTCTGGCGCCCGGGCCGCTGATCGGCGGAGCGGGGGAGCGAGACGGACGGGTATGGCGAAAGGCACGTCCATGTGGAACCCGTCGCGGCGGCGGCTTTTGCTGGTGTCGCCCCTGGTCGCGGCGTTCCTGCAGGCTCCGCCGGGTCGCCCGCCCGCCTCGCAGGAGGCGGCGCCGTACGAGGTCGTGCTGTTCGCCAGGGACGTGATGGTGCCCATGCGCGACGGCGTCCGCCTGGCGACCGACATCTACCGCCCCGCGCGCGGCGGCGCCCCGGTCGATGAGAAGCTCCCCGTGCTGCTGCAGCGGACCCCGTACAACAAGGAAGCGGCCGGACTCGTCGCGCGCGCCCGGTACTTCGCCGGCCACGGCTACGTGGTCGCGCTGCAGGACATCCGCGGCCGCTACAAGTCCGAGGGCACGTTCGCCAAGTACGACCCCCGTTCGGCCGCCGACGGCTACGACACGGTCGAATGGCTCGCGAAGCTGCCGTACACGAACGGCCGGGTGGGCATGTGGGGCACTTCCTACGGGGCCCACACGCAGGCCGACGCCGCCAAGCTCGCGCCCCCGGCCCTGAAGGCACTGCTGCTCAACTTCGGCGGCCTGTCGAACGGGTGGCAGGTGAAGGTGCGCAACCACGGCGCTTTCGAGCTGGCGCAGCAGATGGGCTGGGCGTGGCAGGAGGCGGGGGCCGGCGACCCGACCGTCCGAGCCGTGCTCGAGGCCGAACCCGTGGAGAAATGGTTCTTCGCCGTGCCGCTGCGCCGCGGCCTCAGCCCCCTGTCGCACGCGCCCGCCTTCGAGGCGTACCTCCTCGAGGAGATGAGCCACGGCGATTATGACGACTACTGGAAAGCGCCCGGCGTCAACTGGAGCGAGTACTACGACCGGACCGCGGACATCCCGATGCTCCACGTGGGCGGCTGGTACGACACCTATTGCGGCAGCACCATCGAGAACTACGTCGCGCTCTCGAGACTCAAGCGGTCGCCGATCCGCCTCCTGATGGGACCCTGGGTCCATGGCGGCAACACCCGGCCGTACGCCGGCGACGTCGCTTTCGGCCCCGACGCGGCCATCCCGGACTTCGACGAGCGGTTCCATCTCGCCTGGTTCGACCGTTACCTCAAGGAGAAGCCGACCGAGGCCGACCGCTGGCCCCCTGTCCGCCTGTTCGTCATGGGGACGGGCGACGGCCGCAAGGACGAGAGCGGCCGGCTGGTCCACGGCGGCTACTGGCGCGACGCCGACGCCTGGCCGCTGCCGGGGACCGAGCTCGTCCGCTACTACTTCCACGCCGACGGATCTCTCAGGACCGTGCCGCCGCCGGCGAGCGTGGAGCCCACGACCTATCGGTTCGACCCGGCCCATCCGGTCCCGACGATCGGCGGGGCGTTCTCCGGGGCTCTGCGGCCCGGCGGCTACGACCAGCGGGAGCGCAAGTTCAAGAGTCCGCGCGGTGGCTCCGAAAACGGCTTCGTCGGGTCGAGACCGCCGTATCTGCCCCTCAAAGCCCGACCTGACGTGGTCGTGTTCCAAACCGAGCCTCTCGCCGAGGACACGACCGTCATCGGGCCCATCACGGTCGTGCTGTACGCGGCGTCGACCGCGGTGGACACCGATTTCACCGCCAAGCTCGTCGACGTCTATCCGCCGAGTCGGGATTTCCCCGGCGGCTTCGACCTCAATCTGACCGACGGCATCGTCCGGGCGCGCTACCGCGAGCGGCCCGACCGGGCGGTGTTCCTGACACCCGGCGTGGTGTATCGGTTCACGATCGAGCCGTTCCCGACGGCGAACGTGTTCAAGAAGGGGCACCGGATCCGGGTGGACATTTCGAGCAGCAACTTTCCCCGGTTCGATGTGAACCCGAACACCGGCGAACCGCTGGGGCGGCACCGGCGGATGATCCCGGCCGACAATTCCATCTATCACGACGCCACGCACCCGTCGCACGTGGTGCTGCCCATCGTGCGCGGAGGCCGCTCCGGTGTGGTGCCGCGGCGTCCGGAGCCGGGGCGTGGGGGTGAAGGGGGAGGGCCATGAGCCATCTCGATCGTCGCGGGTTCGTGCGTGCGCTGGCGCTGGCGGGCCTGGCGCCCGAGGTCCTGACCGGCGCGGCGCCGGCCCGCGGGTGGGCGGCCGGCGCGCAGGGGGCGGCTCGCCCGGCCCCGGCGGGCCGGACTGTCGAAGACGAGGGGGTGGCGCGCGACGTCACGGCGCGGCTCGCGCGCTATGTGGTGTCGGCGCGGCCCGAGGACCTGCCGGAGCCGGTCTGGAAAGAGGCGCGGCGCGCGGTGCTCAACTGGGTCGGGTGCGCCGTCGGGGGCGCGCGCACCGAGACGGTGGAGCTGGCGCTGCAGGCGCTCGCGCCGTTCGCCGGACCGGCGCAGGCCAGTCTGCTCGGCCGGCGGGAGCGACTCGACGGGCTGCACGCGGCGCTCCTCAACGGCATCAGCTCGCACGTCCACGACTTCGACGACACGCATCTGAAGACCGTCATCCATCCGTCGGCGCCCGTGCTCCCGGCGCTTCTGGCGCTCGCCGAGCTGCGGCCCGTCTCGGGCCGCGATTGGCTGCACGCCTTCGTGTTGGGCGTCGAGGTGGAGTGCCGCATCGGGAACGCCGTCTACCCGGCACATTACGACCGCGGGTGGCACATCACGGGCACCGCGGGCGTTTTTGGCGCCGCGGCGGCCTGCGGCCGGCTGCTCGGGTTGAACGAGCGGCAGATGCGGTGGGCGCTGGGGCTGGCGGCGTCGCAGCCGGTCGGGCTGCGCGAGATGTTCGGCAGCATGACCAAGAGCTTCCACCCGGGCCGCGCCGCGCAGAACGGCCTGACGGCGGCCCTGCTCGCCGCGCGCGGGTTCACCAGCTCGGAGGCGGCGCTCGAGGCGAAAAGCGGGTGGGCGAACGTGCTCAGCACCGAGCAGAAGTGGCACGAGATCACCGGCGGCCTCGGCGAGCGCTACGAGATCACGAGCAATTCCTACAAGCCCTTCGCGTGCGGGGTCGTGGTCCATCCGGTCATCGACGGCTGCCTCCAGTTGCGCGCGCGCTCCGGCGTCGCGGCCGAGCAGATCGAGCGGATCGAGCTCGAGGTCCATCCCCTCGTTCTCGAGCTCACGGGAAAGAAGGCGCCCCGGACCGGGCTCGAAGGCAAGTTCAGCGTCTACTTCGCGGCGGCGGTCGCCATCGTGCACGGCGCCGCCGGCGTCCAGCAGTTCACCGACGCGGTGGTGCAGGATCCCGTCATCGCGGCGCTGCGCGACCGCGTGACCGCCGAGGTGCGGCCGGACCTCCACGAGGATCAGGCGCGGGTGGCCATCGTGCTGAAAGACGGCCGGCGGCTCGAGACGTTCGTCGAGCACGCCATCGGGAGCGTGGCGCGGCCGATCTCCGACGCGGAACTGGAAGCGAAGGTCCTGGGGCTCGCCGACGGCGTCTTGCCGCCGGATCGCGCCCGCCGGCTCGTCGAGCTGTGCTGGCAGGTGGACCGCCTCGACCGCGCGGGCGCGCTGGCCGACGCCGCCCGGGCGTGAGAACCCCACGCCCGCGCTGGCGCCGTATGACCCGGATCATAGGCCGCGCGCGGCCGCGCGTGCTCGGATCCCCGCCAGGCCGCGACGTCGACTCGATGCGGCCGCCACATGCCGCGCCGCGCGACCGCTTCTTCCCTCATCCGGTGGAGTCTCCTGGCGGGCGCCTGCCTCCTGCCGGCGGTGGCGTTCGCCGGGCAGGCCGCCGCCCCGGCGCCCCGGCGCGAGCACGCCGTCACGCCGTTCGCCATCAACTGGACGCGCCTGTCGTCCTGGCGCTTCTTCGAGCCGCCGCCCGGGGGTGGTGACCCGCACTACACGTACCTGGGCAACCGCCTCCGCGCCGGTCTCCGGTGGCGCGCCCCGCGGGTCGAGGTCGACGTCGCGCTCCAGTACGTGCAGTTCGCCGGGCTGCCGACCCGCGCGGTCGGGCCCGGACCGCTCGGCACCGGCGCCCTGTATTTCGAGCACAGCGGCCGCCCGGACAGCGGTCATGTCTACCTCCGCTATCTCGGCGTGCGGGCGCGCGACGTTCTGCCGGGCCTGAGCGTGCAGGCGGGCCGCTTCGGGTACACGTCGGGCGCCGAATCGCCGTCCGGCCGCCCGACGATCGAGGCGGTCAAGCGCCAGCGCGTCGACGCCCGCTTGATCGGCGAGTTCGAGTGGTCGCTGTACCAGCGGAGCTTCGATGGCGTCCGCCTCGACTACGACCGGCCCGCGTGGCACGCGACGGTCGCGGCCTTCCGCCCGACACAGGGCGGCTTCGAGGACGCCGCCGGCGCCAGGATCGGCGCCATCGACCTAATGACCGCGAGCGTGAGTTTCCGCCCCGGGCACCCGCTTCCGGCGATCGACTGGCAAGTCTTCGTCCATCGCTACGACGACCGGCGGCAGGTGAGCGCGCGCCCCGACAACACCGGGCGCGCGGCCTCCAGGGCCGACATCGCGGTCACGACCGTGGGGACGACGCTGGTGGGCGCAGCCGCCGCCGGGGCCGGCGAGGTGGACGCGTTAATCTGGGTCGCGGGGCAGACGGGGACCTGGTACGAGCTCGCGCACCGCGCGTGGGCGCTCGCCGCCGAGACCGGCTATCAGTGGCCCGCGGCGCCCGGCCGCCCGTCGCGGGGTGCCACGCGCCTCGGGACCGTGCTGGAGGGTTCGCTCGACTACCGCGCGTCCCGCCACTGGACGGTCAACGGGTACCTCGGGGTTGTCCGGGGCGGCGAGGTGGTGCGCCGGACGTTCGCCGGCCGCTGGCTCGCCTTCGGGTACGTCGAGCAGGTCGTTCAGTTCTGAGTGCGCGGCGCCGGGCGCCGTCACTTCGTGCAGTCGCCCACGCGCTTGCCGCTCAGCTTCATCGTGAGTTCGTCGCCGCCCATGGACACCTTCATCCGGCCGTCATAGGCGTCGCCCGTCGAGGTCAGCTCGCCCTCGCCCGCCATCGCCTCGGATCCCCTGTTGCAGGTGATCTTCCACGTCACCTTGTTGCCATCGACCTTGTAATCGGCGACCTCGCACTTGGCGGCGTCCTCCGGCCCGCCCTTCGGGAGCACGCGACCCGGGTCCTTGAGGTCGTCGGCCGTGATGCATTGGGTGGTCTTGAAGGGCGGCATCGCCATGGGCATGTCGGGCATCTGGATCTGCATCGTGATTTCCCAGCGGCCCTCGCGGATGGGCGCTTGGGCCAGCGCCGCCATGCCCAGCACACAAACCCCGAGCGTCGCGACGGCCGAGCGTCTCGCAGTCATGCGTCGTACCTCCAGAGTCGTCCGTTGTCCGGGGCGACGGGCGATTCTACCCCGCGGGGTGCGGGGCGCAAGCCCGCGCGGGCCGCACCGGCTCGGACGGCCGTTGTGGTAGAGTGTCGCGCGACCGATGCCGATGGCCGAGCGCGCCCGGCCCGACCGCGACGCCGACGCGCAACTGGTCCGCGCGATCGGCCTCGGCACCGCCACGCTCTTCGTCGTCGGTTCGGTCGTCGGGTCGGGCATCTTCCTGACCACCGGCCTGATGGTCGCGCACATCCCCTCGGCGGCGCTGCTCCTGCTCGCCTGGGCGCTCGGCGGCCTCCTCGCCCTCGCGGGCGGTCTCACCTACGGCGAGCTGGGCGCGATGTTTCCGCGCTCGGGCGGGGTGTACGTGTTTCTCCGCGAGGCGTACGGCCCGCTCGTCGCGTTCCTGTACGGCTGGGCGGCCCTGCTTGTGGTGGTGAGTGGCGGGATCGCGGCTGTGGCGGTGGGCTTCGCCGAGTACCTGAGCTACTTCTTCCCCGCCCTCTCCCCAGCGCGCGTGCTGGTCGCGGTTCCCCTCCCGCTGGCCGCGCGCGAGTGGACGGTTTCGGCGGGCCAGCTCACCGCCGTCGCCGCCATCGCGGTGCTCGGGGCGGTCAACTACGTGGGGGTCCGGAGCGGCAACCTGGTGAACGCGGTCCTGACCGTGGCGAAGGTCGCCGGCCTGGCCGCCCTGCCCCTGATGGCGCTCGTGGCGCATCCGGTGACCCCGTCGTTCGTGCCGGTCGTCCCCCCGGGGATCGAGCGGCCCTTCGCCCAGTTCGGCGTCGCCATGATCGCGGTGCTGTGGACCTACGAGGCGTGGTACTTCATCACCTTCGCCGCCGGCGAGATCCGCCAGCCGCACCGGACGCTTCCGCTGGCCCTGCTCTTCGGGGTCCTCGCGCTCATGGCGATCTACGTCACGGTCAACGTCGCCTACCTGTTCGCCCTGCCCGTCGACGAGATGCGCGGGGTGACGCGCATCGCCGAGCGCGCCGCGACCGCGCTCGTCGGTCCTTGGGGGGCGACCTTCGTCGCCCTGACGGTCGTGGTGTCGACCTTCGGCTGCAACGCGCCGGCCATTCTCGCCGGGTCCCGGCTGCTGTTCGCGATGGCGAGCGACGGGGTCTTTTTCCGCCGCGCCGGCGCGGTGCACCCGGCCTACCGCACCCCCCACGTCGCCATCGTGGGCCTGACCATCTGGTCGTCCGTCCTCGCGCTCTCGGGAACCTACGAGCAACTGTTCACCTACGTCATGTTCGCGTCGATTCTGTTCAACGTCGCCGGCGGCGTCGCGGTATTCCGCTTGCGCCGGCTCCAGCCCGCCCGGCCGCGGCCGTACCGCGTGTGGGGCTACCCGCTCGTCCCGGTCCTCTTCATCGCCGGGTCGACCGCCTTCGTGGTGAACACCCTGGTCGAGCGCCCGCTCGAGTCGCTCGCGGGGCTCGGCCTGCTCGCCCTCGGCGTGCCGGTCTACGCCTACTGGCGCGCGAAAGCCCGCCCGGCGGCCGAGGCCGGCGCGGCGGCCGAACCGGCCCCGGGGGCGTGACGTGCGCATCGCCGTGCTCGGCGCGGGTGCCGTCGGCGGGTACTACGGCGCCAAGCTCGCCCGCGCCGGTGCCGACGTGACGTTGCTCGCCCGGGGCGCGCACCTCGCTGCCATGCGGCGCACCGGGCTTGCCATCCGCAGCCCCCTCGGCGATTTCACCGTGCGCGTCCGGGCCGAGGAGGACCCCGCGCGCGTGGGCCGCGCCGACCTGGTCATCCTCGCCGTCAAGACCTACGACAACCCCACGGCGCTTCCCCTGCTGCCGGCCCTGCTCGCGGACGACGGCGTGGTCCTCACGCTCCAGAACGGCGTCGACAGCGTCGATGAGGTCGCCGCCGTCGTGGGTGAACCGAGGGTCCTCGGCGGTGCCACCTACATCGCCACCGCGCTGGTCGCGCCGGGCGAGATCGTCCAGACCGGGACCCACCGGCGCGTCGTCTTCGGCGAGGTCTTCGGGGCCTTGCCGCGCCTGAGCGACCGCGTGCGCCGCATCGCCGAGCTCCTGGCGGCGGCGGACATCCAGGTCGAGGCGGTGCCCGACGCCCGCGTGCCCCTGTGGGAGAAGTTCGTCTACCTGGCGCCCTTCGCCGGCTTTACCGGGGCGATGCGCCTGCCGGCGGGGGCTGTGTGGGGCGACGCGTTCGTCCGCAGCCAGTTTCTCGCCGCGGTGGAGGAGATCGCCGGCGTGGCCCGGGCGGCCGGCGTGCCGCTCTCGAGCGATGTCGCCGACCGGATCGCCGCCTACATGAACGCCTTGCCGCCGGCGACCCGTTCGTCGCTCCTCATCGACCTCGCCCAGGGCAAGCGGCTCGAGCTCGAGGCGCTGCTGGGGGCCGCGGTTCGCCGCGGGCGGACCGCCGGGGTCCCGACGCCCATTGCGAGCACGCTCTATGCGGTCCTGAAGCCGTACGCGGATGGTCCGCCCCCCGCGCCGGATTCGACCTGACGTTCACTCGATCTCTTCGGGGCTCGTCGGGATGCGCACCTCGTCCACGCGCGCGGCGAGCTCGACGAGCCGGTTCTGCGTCAGGCGCCGCATGCGCTCGAGCAGGTCCTCGACGCGCTGGGCCTGCCGCACCACCGTCGCGACGTCGCGCTGGACCGCCGGATCGAGGTGCTCACGCTGCATGACCTCGCAGTGCCCGATGATCGCCTGCAGCGCGCTGTTGATCTCGTTGGCCGCCGACAGCATCACGTCCGCCATCGCCTCCGTGGTCTGGTAGCGGGTAAGCGACACCTGCCAGCGCTGCGCCACGACCGCCACGGCAAGGATCTCCGCGATCGGCTGCAGTACCCGGGCGTGGTCGGGCACGAAGGCGTTCCGCGCCCGCGAGACCAGGTTCAACGTCCCCACCACGCGGTTCCGCGCCACCAGAGGGACGAAGAGGACCGACCGGAACCCGGCCTGCGCCAGCACATTGAGGTCCACGTAGTCCGGCGCGAGCTTCGGAACGTCGTCCACGATCGCGGGCTCCCGCGCGCGCACGACGCGCCCCAGCATCGTCGCTTCCATCCCGAACTCGAGGTCCGGCCGCGGCCGTCGCCGGCGTTCTTCCTCTTTGACCCGGGCCGTGTAGGTCTGGAAACCCCGGTGGTCTTCCTTGATCAGGGCCAGGCCGAGGCGGTCGCAGGGGACGAGGCGCGCGACCTGGCGCGCCAGCGACTGGAACGCGGGCCCGACATCCACCGAGCGCGCAATGGTCGCGAGCAGCGCGTTCTGAATCTCGAGCTGGCCGACCTGGTCGAGCGTGGCCAGATGCGTGCGCTCGTGCTGCGTGAGCCGGTCGGCCAGCCAGCCGATCCGGCGCGACGCGACGGCCGCCAGTAGCACGATGGCCGCCCACAAGACGGCGACCTGCAAAGCGACGCCTGCGCCGTGCGGAAACCCGGGGACCATTCGCATCAGCGCCCAGGCGAGCGCCTGCGCGGCCGCGGTGCTCCCGACCAGGGCCCAAATCCGCCGTCCGGGCGTCAGGCTCATCCGTCTCCCCGGGAAACGCTGGCGTGATTTTTACCCGAGACGAGCCTCGACGGAAAGGGCGAAGTCGACCTCAGGCATCCAGCCCCTCGAACGCTTCCAGGACCCTGGCCCGAACCGCCGGCGCAACCAGGGGAAACGTGCCGAGCACGTGGCGCAGCTCGGGGCGCTCGAGCCGGTACAGGCGCGCCACGAGCGCCTGCAGCCGCGCCCCCGCCTCGAGGTCGTCAGGCTCAGCGGCCAGGTGCGCCGCCAGGCGGTCCAGCTCCGCGAACACGGGCGAGCCGGCGGCCGGCCGCGGCACGGGCACCTGCTCGATCGTGGCCGCGGTCACGTGGGTCCCGACCCGCTGCCGGACCAGGTAATTGACCACGTAGCTGTTGAGCAGCGCGCACAGGCACCGCTGGGCCGCGAGCGCCAGGGGCGTCTTCAGGCAGAACACCGTGTGGGTCGTGACGACGCCGGCGGGGACGAGGGCGGCGATGAGCGTGAGGCGATTGGTCGCGGCGGCGACTTCCCGATACCCGAGGCGCGGGCGCCCGAAGGTCGCCTCGCGGTCGAGCAGGCGTTCGGCGGTGCGCTCGCTCAGGCTGAAGCGCGCGGCGTCGACGCGCGCGCGGAAGGGCTCGAGGTGCTTGCCTTCGATGACCGGCAGCCCGCGCCCCGGCGGCGCGAAATGCGAGCGGTCGTCCGAGGCGTTCAGCTCGCGTCCGAAGCGCGCTCCCCACCCGCCGCCGTCCCCGAGCGGCGGCGCGAGGCTCGCCGCCTTCTCGGCCAGCGCGACGTCGAGGGAGTTCCGGAAGTCCGGCACCACGAGGCTCGGACCGGAGATGCGGCGCAGCAGCGCCGGCGTCACGACGACCACCGGGTCGTCCAGCGGGTCCTCGCCCGGATGATCCGGCCACGTGTCCAGCTCGGCGGGTGCGCGCACGCCGAACCGACACCGCGCCCCGCGGGTCTCGCCGCCGGCCGTCGTGGTGAGGAGCACGAACCGATAGCTCCGGTGGATGGGAAACACCCCCTCGCGGTTGTCCAGACTCACGATGGTGTCGGTGGTGGAGCGGTCGAGCAGATGCCGCCGCAAGGCCGCGGAGCCGTGGTCGGTGAGCACCCCTCCGGGCAGCACGAAGCCGATCCGCCCGCCCGGCCGCACGAGCTGGAACGCGCGCTCGAGAAAGAGCTGGTACAGGTTGGCGTGTCCGGTCCCCTGCAGGCGATAGACACCCGAGTCGCGCGCGAAGCGCAGCAGGTGGGACGCCCCGCCTTCGGTCACGCCGCCCTCGGGCGGCGCGGGGCGTTGCGCTGCGCGGCGAGGCTCGCGGCGCACCATGTCCCACGGCGGGTTGCCCAGCACGGCGTCGAAGCCGCCCGCGCTCAGAGGCGCGCCGCCGGCGTCGTAGAACACTTCCGGGAACTCGAGGGTCCAGTGAAAGAAGCGTCCGGCGGCGGCGACGGCACGCGCCGTGGCGAGTCGGGCGGCTGCTTGTGGGGGTGCGAGCGGCGAGGGTCTGCCCAGGCAGGCGTCGGCGAGCGCGGCGAACTCGCCCGGCCCCGGCGCCGTCTGGCGCTCGGGCCAGAGCCACACCGCGCACCACAGGTCGGCGAGCCGCCGCCAGCGCGCGAGCGGCGCGGCGTCGCCCGCGAGGTGGTCGACCAGATGCGCCTTGCGCCGGACCGCGGCCACCGTGTCGTCCGGGTCGAGCGCGAGGCGGGCCCGCGGCCCCCAGGTCTCGCCGAGCGCCGCGACGAACTCCGGGGTCTCGAACAACGGCAGCGGCCGCTCGGGCCGCCAGCGGCCTCCCGGTGGACGCGCGACGTCGGCGGGCGAGGCGCCGACCAGACTGTCGCCCGCCCGCAAATGGTGGTCGAGGAACGTCAGCGGGCGGTCGGCGGCGAGCGTGGCGAGCCACAACGAGAGTCGCGCGAGCTGGACCGCCATCGGGTTGGCATCCACGCCGTAAAGACACCGCTGCGCCACCAGGCGCCGCCACGCCGCCCGATCCGCCTCGGTCACATCGTCCGCCGCGTGCGCGCCGGCCGCCACGAGCGCGCGTTCGTACGCCGCGGCGAGGTAGCGGCACGCCGCCACGAGAAACGCGCCGCTGCCCATCGCGGGATCGACCACGCGCAACGCGAGGATCTGGTCGGGCGAGGCGTCCCGCACCAGGGGAGACAGGGTGCGCCGGACGAGGAAATCCGTGAGGGAACGCGGAGTGTAGAACGTCCCGGTCGTCTTCCGCCGACCGGTCGGGCGGAGCGTGACCGCCGGCGCGCCCGCCGGCGCGGGGCGCGCGACCACCGGTTCGTAGTCGAGCACGTGCTCGTAGACCGCTCCGAGCTGCTCGACGCCCAGATTGGCGTACGAGATTCGCTCCCGCCCGTCCGGACCCGCCGGCCGCGTCGTCAGGGCGAGCAGCGCCTGGGCGAGCGCCGCGTTGCGGTCCACGGCCTGCCCCCGCCGTCCGCGGGGCTCCACGACGGGGACCGCGCCGGGTTCGAACAGACGCCCGTCGAATGGGGTGACCCGGAGGTCGCCGGCGGCGCAGCCGGCGCGAGCGAGCCGGGCGATGGCCTCGAGCGCGGCCCACAGCCCGCGCGGCTGCGGCGACGTTTCCGCCCGCGCGCGCAGCGCCGCCACGGTGTAGGCGTCGCGGTAGATCGGATGCCAGACGGGGACGAGGGCGCGGGCTTCCGCGAACAGGAGGAACAGCAGGCGGTACACGATCGTGAGGGCGTGCTCGAGCAGCGCGGCCGGCGGCACGCCCGCGGCCGGGGCGGGCCGGCGTG
>CAYZKQ010000051.1:0-17991 GCA_964478975.1 uncultured Vicinamibacterales bacterium
CCGGCCGGGGAGAAGGGCCGGCCGCCGCCGGGTGGGTGCCGTCGGCCAGTCGGCGCAGGGGCGAGGGCCGCGGGCCGCGTGCCCCGGCCGGCGCGCGCGGGTTTACCGGGTGCGCCAGCGGTCCAGGGAGGCGGCGGCGAGGAGCACGATCCCTTTGGCGACGAGCTGATCGTAGGGGCTCACGCGAAACAGGTTGAGGCCGTTGTTGAGCACGCCGATGAAGAAGGCCCCGGCGAGGGTCCCCCAGATCGACCCGCGGCCGCCGAACAGGCTCGTCCCGCCGACCACGACGGCGGCGATGGCGTCGAGCTCGTAGTACTCGCCCGCCCGGGGATAGCCGGCGCTCAAGCGCGAGGCGACCAGCACGCCGGCGAGGCCCGCGGTCACGCCGCAGGCGAGATACACGAGGCGCTCGACCCGGCCGACGCGCACCCCGGACAGCCACGCGGCCTCGCGGTTGCCGCCGGTGGCGTAGACGTGCCGGCCGAAGGGAGTGCGCGCCAGCACGAGCCAGGCGCTCGCGAACACAGCGGTCATGATGGCCGCCGAGGGCAGCGTGGCGCTGACGGCCGCGAAGGACGGCGGCAGGCCGCCGATGGTCCGCGCGTCGGTGTACTTGAATGCCGCGCCTCGAACGAGAAGCATCATGGCCAGGGTCACGATGAACGCGGGGACGCGGAGGACCGTGACCGCGAACCCGTTGACCAGCCCGACCGCCGCACCCACGGCGATCCCCGCGGCGGCGGCCGCCGGCGTCGGCCAGCCGTGCACGAGCGCGTCGGCGGTGACGATCCCGGAAAGGGCCACCACCGAGCCCACCGAGAGGTCGATGCCGCCGGTCAGGATCACGAAGGTCATGCCCGCGGCCAGGATCGCCGTGAAGGCGTTCTGGCGGAGGACGTTCGTCAGGTTGTCGGGGGTGAGGAAAGCGTCGGTGGCCAGCGCGAGCACGACGCATTCGAGGACCAGGGCGGCGAAGATCGCCGAGCTCGACCAGGCGGCGGCTTTCATGCGGCGGACTCCGTGGCGGCGAGGGCCATGAGGCGCTCGGGCGTCGCGTCGGCCCGCGGCAGGGTCCCCACGGTGCACCCGTCCCGCATCACGACGACGGGGTCGCAGAGGGCGAGCACTTCCGTCAGGTCGGAGGAGACCAGCAACACGGCGGCCCCCTCCCCCGCGAGCCGGTCGATGAGCGCGTGGACCTCGGCGCGCGCCCCGACGTCGACGCCGCGGGTCGGCTCGTCGAGAACGACGAGCCGGCGCGGCTCGACGAGAAAGCGCGCGAGCAGGACCTTCTGCTGATTCCCGCCCGAGAGCGCGGCCACCGGAAGCCGGAGATCGGCCGCGCGGATGCCGAAGCGGCGTACGGCCTCGGCCGCCGTCGCGCGCTCGCGGGCCGGCACGAGCAGGCCGAACCGCGTCAGGCGCCCCAGCGCGGCGAACGTGAGGTTCGCCTCGACGGAGAGGAAGGGCCACAGACCGCGGGCTCGCCGATCCTCCGTGACATAGACGACGCCGTGCGCCATGGCCTCGGCCGGCGACCGGAAGCGGACCTGCCGGCCGTCCAGGCGGACCTCGCCGGCCGCCCGCCGGGCGCCCACGAGGGCGAGTGCCGCAGACGAGCGGCCGGCGCCGACCAGTCCCGTCAGCCCGACGACCTCTCCCGCCCGGACCGTCAGGGACACGTCGCGGACGGCGGGCGGTGACCGCAGCCCGCGCACCTCGAGGACCGGCGGGCCCGGCGCGGACCTCCGCGCCGGCCGCGCCTCGGTGACCTCGCGGCCCACCATCCACCGGACGATTTGCGCCCGGTCGAGAGCGCCGGCGGGGGCCGACGCGACGCCCCGGCCGTCGCGCAACACCGTGACCCGGTCGGCGATGGCGAGCACCTCGTCCAGGCGGTGCGTGATGAACACGATCGCGAGCCCCCGCGCGCGCAGTCGGCGGAGGACCGCGAACAGCCGCGCGACCTCGGCGGGTGAAAGCGCCGCGGTGGGTTCGTCCAGGATCAGGACCTTCGCGTCGGTCGCGAGCGCGCGCGCGATCTCGACGATCTGCTGGTGGCCGACGCTCAGGGCGCCGGCGGGGGCCGCGCTGTCGATGTCGGCGCCGAGGTCGGCGAGCACGGCGTCGACCGCGCGGGCCATCTCAACGCGCCGGAGGCAAGGCCACCCGCGCTCGCGTCCCAAGAACACGTTGTCGGCCACGCTCAGGTGCGGGACGAGCGCCAGCTCCTGGTAGACCAGGCTGACGCCGCGGCGCCGCACGGCCAGCGGGTCGCCCAGCGGGAGCGGTGCGCCGTCGAGCCGGACGTCGCCGGCGTCGGGCCGCAGGGCGCCGCCGAGGATCTTGACGAGCGTCGACTTGCCGGCGCCGTTCTCGCCGACGAGCGCGTGGATCTCGCCCGCCGCGACGTCGAAGTCGACGCCGTCGAGGGCCCTGACGCCCGCGAAGGCTTTCGCGAGGCGGGTCGCCGCCAGCCGCATCACCGGCGTTCCAGGGCGGTCCGATCCACCAGGCCCACCTCGATGTCGACGCGGGGCGGCACCGGCTCGCCGGCGAGGTAGCGCGCGACGAGCGCGATCGCGGTCCGTCCGATCCGCTTCGGATGCTGAATCACGTCCGCCTTGAGGGGGCCGCCGCGGCGGATGAGGGCCTGGGCCTCGGGGGTCGCGTCGTACCCGACGATGGCGACGTCGGTGCGGCCGGCGGCCTCGACGACCGCCGCCGCCCCGAGGGCCGAGTCGTCGTTGATCGCGAACACCCCGCGCAGGTCGCGGTGCGCCTGGAGCATGTCCTCCATCACCGCCATGGCCCGGGCGCGCTGGCCGTCGCTCGACGGCCGGCCCACGATGGTCATCTCCGGATACTTCGCCAGTTCGGCCTCGAAGCCGCGCACCCGATCCTGGACCGAGGCGACCGTCGGGTGGTCGATGACGAGTACCTTGCCGCGGCCGCCGAGAGCGGCGGCGAGGGCTCGAGCCGCCAGCCGCCCGCCCTGCACGTTGTCGCTCGCGACGTGCGAGACGACCCGGCCCGCCCGCGCGGCGATGTCGACGGTGAAGACGGGAATGCCGGCGCGCGCGGTGACCTCGAGGGAGGGCCCGATGGCGCTCGAGTCGCACGGCGCCGCCACGATCGCCGCGACGCGCTGCGCGACGAAGTCCTCGATCTGCGCCGCCTGCCGCGCCGGGTCCATCTCGCAGGCCACCACGACCAGGTCGAGCCCGCGGGCCGACGCCTCCTCGCGGAGGCCGTCCTCCAGGTCCTTGTAGAACGCATGCGTCTGGGTCAACAGGGTGACCCCGATGACCGGGCGGCCCGCCGCGCCGCCCGACCGGGCGGGTGCGCCGCGACCGCAGGCCGAGGCCATCGCGAGCACACCCACCAGCACCGGCGCGAGGCGCATACGCTTTCCTCGGGGCGATATGGTATCGCGCGCCGGCGCCCGCTGTCGCGCCTCACCCGCCGGCCAGGCGCCCGAGGCGCCGCTGGACCCACGCGGCCTCGTCTTCGACCCCGGCTTCGCGCCAGAACGCGAGCAGCCGCCGGTACCGTTCGGCCACGTCGAAACCGAGCGCCCAGTGCAGCTTGCGGAGATCCACCGGGCACAGATGGAGAGGCCGGCGGTCGCTCTCCGCGAGATGGTTGCTGCCGTTCATCAGGCAGTTGAAGAAGATGCAGTGCCGGATGCCGAGCATGTGACAGGCCTCGTGCGCGAGCACCCGGGCGCCGCGCCGGAGCACCAGCGTCGGGTCGCCTGCCGCGCGGCCGTAGAAGCGCGGGTCGTACCGGGCAATGCTGAAAACCCCAACGCGCTCGTCCAGCAGCGCCTCGCCGAACACGAAGTTCCACTCGTCGTGGGGGTAGAGGTCGCGGGCCGTGACCGCCAGCACCGCCCACGCGTCGGACGGAACCTCCGCCGCCAGGCAGCCGAGAATGTCGCGCGTGTTGAGCTGAAGGTCGCCCGTGTAGCGATTCCGCCGGGTCGCGATCCGCGCGTCGACGGCGAGCGGCGGCAGCAGGCCGACCTCGTGCACAAAAAACGCCCGGGCGAAGGCGGCCAGGCGCTCGAGGAGGTGCCCTTGCTCCAGCGGCCACTCGCCGACCGGCCGCAGGTAGAGCCGCCAGCGCGTCCGGTCGGGCCGGTTCGAGGCGGTTCGCACGTACCGCTCGAAGCTCTGGCCGGGCTCCCGGGCGACGCTGAGCCAGTCGTGGACGCCGGGCGCGGGGATGGGGTCGAAGTCGCGGTCCGGGTCGAACGCGTGCGCGAGGGGTTCGGGAAGGCCCTCGAGCGGGCCGATCGCCCGTCGGCGCTCCTCGGGTCCGGGCGGGACGAACCGCATGCCGTGCACCCAGCCGCCCGACGCCGCACAGTCGGCCGCGGCGGCGCCGCGCTCCGTCTAGCTCGGTTCCAGGTCGACCTCGTACAGGGTCCGGCCGCTCAGGTCGTGCAGCCGCGCCGTCAGGACCCGCGTCCGGCCGTCGATGGTCAGGGTGCCGTAGAACTGCAGCCCGTCCCAGGGGGGCCGATTCGGTTTCATCCCCGGCCGAATCGCGACGAACTTCACCTCGGGACCGAACGTCGGGTCGAGGGGGTTCGGACCGAACGTCCCGGCGTGGAGCGGCCCGGCCACGAACTCCCAGAAGGGATCGAACGCGGCGAATCGGGCGCGCGCCGGGTCGTATCGATGGGCCGCCGCGTAGTGCACGTCCCCCGTGATCCACACGACGTTCCGGACACGCGTCTCGCGGAGGTGCTGGAGCAGGTCCGCCAGCTCGAGCTCCCGGCCCCGGGGCGGACCGCCGTCCCCGTTCGCGACGGCCTCGTACGCGGCGGGTCCGTCCCGGACGACGAGGCCGATCGGCAGGTCGCTCGCGATGACCTTCCAGACGGCGCCGCTCGCGGCGAGCTCCGCCTTCAACCACGCGAGCTGGCGCGGGCCCATCAGCGCCGAGTCGGCGTCGAGCTGCGCTTGCCGGTTCTCGCTGTTCGGACCTCGGTAGCTGCGGAGGTCCAGCACGAAGACATCGAGGAGCGGTCCGTAATGGACCGCGCGGTAGAGGCGCTCGGGATCGTCCGCCTGGAGAGGCAGCGGGGTGTACTCGAAGAACGCCTGCCGGGCGCGCGCGGCGAGCAGCGCGACGCTCTTCACCCGGTAGCGCAGATCGTCCTCGAGACGCCGCGTCGGGTACCAGTTGTCGCGCACCTCGTGGTCGTCCCACAAGACGACCTGCGCCACCTCGGCGCCGAAGCGCCGCATGTGCTCGTCCTGGAGGTTGTACTGATAGTTCCCCCGGAACTCGTCGAGCGTCTCCGCCACCTTCGACTTGGCGGGCGTGACCAGGTTCCGCCAGACGCGGCCGTCTTCGAGCGTGACCTCGGGCTGGAGCGGCTGGTCCGCGTAGATCGTGTCGCCGCAGTGTACGAACAGATCGGGCTCGGCGCGCCGCAGGGTCTCGTAGAGCCGGAGGCCGCCCCAGTCCGGGTTGATGCCCCAGCCCTGCCCGACGGTGTCCGCCGACCACGCGAGCCTGACGGCGCGCGTGTCGTCCGGGCCCGGCGCGGAGCGGAAGCTGCCGACGAGGGGTTCGCTCCAGACCCGCAAGTCGCCCAGGTCCTGGAAGAGGACTCGATAGAAGATGCGCTGGCCGGGCGGCAGGTCCGTCAGGACGACGCGGGCGGTGAAATCGCTCGTGTCAAGCGCCGCCGGACCGACGACGCGCCGGACGTCGGCGAAGCGCTCCGTCGTCGAGTGCTCGACGACGAGCCGGGCGGGGCGGTCGGTGCGGCTCCAGACGACCGCGCGCGTGCCGCTGGGGTCGCCCGCCGCGACCCCGTACGGGACCGCGGGCCGCAAGGGCTCGCGGGTCACGAGCGCCGGCACCTGACCGCTCCAGGCGCGACCGGCGAGTGCGGCGGTGGCGGCGCCGGCGCCCGCAGCGAGCCCACGGCGAAGGAACGTGCGGCGGGTCATGCTGGCCCGAGACCGATCACGTCGAGTCACTTCAAGCGGTCCGGGATCGTGCCCAACTCCCGCGCCGCCGGCACACCGCCGAGGCTCGTGGCCGTGGTCGCCGCGCGGACAATCGCGTCGGCCACCGCCTCGGCGGCGAGCGCGCCGACGACCGAGAGGTCGACCTCGCCGTCCCAGGTGCGCGTGGCGAGCGAGAAGATCGTATCGCCGTCGCCGGGCGTGTGGACCGGCGAGATCGCCCGCGCGTAGCCGTCGTGCGCCATCTCGGCCATCTTCTTCGCCTGCGTCTTCGTGAGCCGCGCGTTGGTCGCCACGACGCCGATCGTGGTGTGTTCGCCGGGGCGGAGCGCCGAGCGGCCCAGCCGGCCGGCCCGGAGCAGGGCTCTGGCGTCGGCCAGACCTCGGCCATCGGGCGTCCGCACGCCGGCGATGACGCGGCCCGTGGCGGGGTCGACGATGTCGCCGGCGGCGTTGACCGCCACCAGCGCCGCCACCACGAGGCCGCTGGGCAGGACGATCGCGGCCGACCCGATGCCGGCTTTCATCGACCGGCCGGGTCCGGCGAGTTTCCCCACCGTCGCGCCGGCGCCGGCGCCGACGTTGCCCTCGACGACCGGCCCCTCGCTCGCCCCAGCCGCCGCGCGATAGCCGCAGTCGGCCGTCGGCCGCACGCTCGGGTCGCCGCCGAAGCCGAGGTCGAAGAGGATCGCGGCCGGCACGATCGGCACCTTCGCCACACGCGTGTCGTACCCGACCCGGTGTTCCTCGAGGTAGCGGACCACACCGCTCGCCGCATCGAGCCCGAAGGCGCTCCCGCCGGAGAGCACGACCGCGTGGACGGTGTCGACGGTGTTCACCGGGTCCAGCAGGTCCGTCTCGCGGGTGCCGGGTGCCCCGCCGCGGACGTCCACACTGCCCGTGGTCCCCTCGGGCGCGAGCACGACGGTGCACCCGGTGGGGCGTTCGGCGAGCGTGTAGTGGCCGACCTTCAGTCCCGGCACCGCCGTCAAGCCCTTGCGCGCGGCGTCCGGCGAGACGCCCGGCGTCTGGCCGGCCGCGAGGGCGCCTGCGAGGGCCAGGGTAAGGGCCGCCGCGGCGGCGAGCCGCCGCCGGGGCGGTGGGAAGGTGCGCCTCTCGTGTCGCATCGGAGTCCACCCGCCGCGGTCCCAGGCGCCGGCCCGGGACGACGAGGCTTCAGACACTGTACTTCAGCGCCACGTGCATGATACGCCCGTCCCGGGACGTTGCGATCCGACCCAACCGCCGCCGCCCCGAGCGGCGTGGGCTGCCGGAGATCCACCGGCCCGGCCGCCGGCCTGCGCGGTCCTGGCGCGCCGCGCGATCGGGCGGGCGGCGGCTGCGGTTGTCAAACCCGCGGGGCCTCAGCTAGCATGGCGCCCGCCGCGCCGCGTGTCCTCGATGCCCCTCGCCTGGCTGATCTTCTATGCGCTCGTGCAAGTCGCCCTCGGCCTGTGGGTCGGCCGGCGCGTGCGGCGCACCGGCGAGTTCTTCGTGGCCGGCCGCGGCCTCGGCCCGGGCTTGCTCTTCGCGACGGTCGTGGCGGCCAACATCGGCGCCGGGTCCACCGTCGGGGCCGCCGGGCTCGGCTACCGCGACGGCCTGAGCGCCTGGTGGTGGGTGGGGTCCGCGGGTGTGGGCTCGATCGTGCTCGCGCTCTGGGTCGGTCCGCGCATCCGGCGCGTGGCGGCCGAACACGATCTGCGCACCGTCGGCGACTTTCTCGAGTGGCGCTACGGGCCGGCGGTGCGCGCGACGGTCGCGGTCCTCCTCTGGCTCGGCACGCTCGCCATTCTGGCGGGCCAGCTCATCGCCCTCGCCTGGGTACTCGACGTGGTGGCCGGCGTCCCGAAAACCGTGGGGTGCCTGGTCGGCGGCGCCGTCATGACCGCGTACTTCGCGGCGGGCGGCCTGCTCGCGTCGGCCGCGGTCAATCTCGTCCAACTCGTCGTCTTGTTCGCGGGCTTCGCGCTGGCCTGGCCGTTCGTTGCCCAGGCGACCGGCGGGCTCGCGTCCGCGATGACGGCCGCCGACGCGCGCGCGCTGCACTTCTGGAGCGCCGGCCCGGAGGGGCCATCGGGGTGGGCGTATCTCGCGATGCTCGCCCCGGCCTTCATCGTCTCCCCGGGCTTGCTCCAGAAGGTGTACGGCGCCCGCGACGACCGCGCGGTGCGGGTCGGGGTGGGCGCCAACGCCGTGGTTTTGCTCGTCTTCGCGTTCGTGCCGCCGCTGTTCGGCATGATGGCCCGCGCGGCACACCCCGGACTGGCGAACCACGAGCTGGCCCTGCCGGCGCTCCTGATGTGGGACGTGCCGGCGGGCGTGGGCGCGCTGGGGCTCGCGGCCCTGTTCTCGGCGGAGGTGAGCTCGGCCGATGCGATCCTGTTCATGCTCGCGACGTCGCTCTCGCAGGATCTCTACCGCCGGTTCGTCGACCCGCGCGCGGACGACCGACGCGTGCTGCGGGTGGCCCGGGGCGCCGCGCTCGCGGGCGGCGCGCTCGGGGTGGCGCTGGCCATCATGTCGCCCACGATCATCGGGGTGCTCTCGATCTTCTACACGCTCCTGACCGTGAGCCTGTTCGTGCCGGTCGTCGCCGGCCTGTGGACGCGACGGCCCGGGTCACCCGAGGCCCTCGCCGCGATCGCCGCCGGTGTGGCGACCGTGCTCGCGCTACCCCTGGTACCGCTCCCGGCGGGCGCGCGCACCTGGCCGCCGTCGGCTGTCGGTCTGGCGGCTGCGGCCGCCGCCTTCGGGCTGGCTGCGCTCGTCCGCCGATGGCGGGCCCGAGGCGCCGCGCGTCGCTGACCGAGCGGCCGCGGCGGTTTTCTGCGGAACGCCCGGCCTCGGGTCATCCGAGCGGAGGCCGCGGGCGCCGCTGGCACAGGGCCACCAGGTCGGCGATCCGCGCCGTCCCGGCGCACATGACCGAGTCGGCGCCGCCCCAGTAGATCTTCACCGTCCCGTCCGGCTCCGGCACCGCCCCGCACGTGAACACGACATTCGGCACGTAGCCGCTCACCTCCCAGGGGTCTTCCGGCTGGAGAATCCACTCGTCCGCCACCCCGAGCACCCGCGACGGGTCGTCGCGGTCGAGCAACATCGCGCCCAGCCGATAGACCGCGCCGCCCATCGTCTGGAACGCGCCGTGGAAGATGTGCAGCCAGCCGGCGTCGGTGAGCCACGGGGGCGCTCCGGGGCCGACCTTGAGCTCGTCCCAGTGGTAAGGCGCGGGCGTGACCAGCAGGCGCGAGTCGCCCCAGTGGACGAGGTCGGGGGAGTAGGAGATCCAGATGGACCAGGGGCTGATGTGCGTATGGGGCCGGTCGAGCCGCGCGTAGCGCCCCCCGAACATCGCCGGAAAGAGCACGACGTTGCGGACGTCGGCCTGCGTGATGAGGGCGATCCGCTCGACACGCTCGAAGTCACGCGTGGCGGCCAGGCCGATGCGGACCCCGTGGCGCGAGTAGGCGCTGTAGGTCAGGTAGTAGCGGTCGCCGATCGGCGTGATGCGCGGATCCTCCACGCCGTACTCCTCGGCCTCGGCGAACGGCCCGTCGGTGGCCGGCGTCATGAAGGGCTCGGGCCGGACGCGGAAGTGGAACCCGTCCTCGCTCTCGGCGATGCCCAGGATGGAGCGCCCCGAGCGGAGGTGGGCGCGGAAGACCATGACGTACCGGCCGCCGGCGCGGACGACGGCGGCGTTGTGGACCGTCTCGACCGGATAGGGGACGTCGCGCTTGGTCAGGATCGGATTGCCGGCGTAGCGCGTCACGAGCGACATGGCGAACTTCGTCTGGCTCCCCGACCCGCCGGACCAGCCTCACCCGAGAGGTCCGGCCTCCCGGGGCCGTGATCGATCGTACGCCGGGCGGAGCCCCTCGGGCCCGCCCGGGGAGCCCGTCACGACCCCAGGACGCGGGCGTAGACGCGCAGATAATCCTCCACCATCCGCGCGCTCGAGAAGCGGCGTTCGGCCTCCTCGCGGCACCGCTGTCTGGAGAGTGTCTGCACGCGGGCGACGGCCGCCACGGCGCCGTCCACATCCGACACGAGGAAGCCGGTCTCGCCGTCGGCGATGATCTCGGGCATCGCGCCGCGCGCGAACGCCACCGTGGGGGTGCCGCAGGCCATGGCTTCGACCACCGACAGGCCGAACGGCTCGGCGAACGCGATCGGGTGCAGCAGGGCCAGGGCGCCGCCGAGCAGGGCGTCGCGGCGGTCGGGACCGACGCTGCCCACGTACTGGACGCGGTCGCCGTCGATCGCGGGGGCGACCTCGCGCTCGAAGTAGTCCCGGTCCTGGACGATCCCGGCCAGAATCAGGCGGCGGCCGGCGCGCCGCGCGATTTCGATCGCGTCGCGGGTGCCCTTGTCGGGGTGAATCCGGCCGAAGAACAGGAGGTAGTCGTCCGGAACCGGCCGGAAGCGGAACTGAGCGAGGTCGATCCCGTGGTGGATCGTCGCCACGTAGCGGAGATCCGGCGCGCGGTCGGCCTCACTGATCGCCACGTAGTGCACCCGGCCGTTGTACCGCCGGTAGGCGGGCAGGATGCGGGGCGAGGAGAACCCGTGGATGGTCGTGACGACGGGGGTGTCCACCAGGCCGGTGAAGGCGAGGGGCAGGAAATCGAAGTGGTTGTGGATGAGGTCGAATTCCTGCGCCCGCTCGAAGGCCGCCGCGATGTGGAGCGCCTCCCAGACCTTCGCGTCGAGCGACGGGTCTTCCTCGTAGCCGCGGGGGCAGACCGCCACGAGCCGCGCCGACGTGACCGAGTCCGCCGTCGCGAAGAGCGTGACGTCCACGCCGCGGGCCACCAGTCCTTCGGTCAGGACGGAGACGACCTGCTCCCACGGCCCGTAGTGCCGCGGCGGCGTCCGCCACGCGATCGGCGCGAGCATCCCGACCTTCACGTCGCCTGGTCGCCGGGCGGCGAGGCCTTCACGAACTCGAGCACGTCGGCGAGGTTGGCGGTGGCCAGGGCCACCGTCGTGTCGGCCGCGCCGTAATACAGCCGGATCTCGTCGTCTTCGACGACCCACCCGCACGGAAACACGACGCCTGGCACGTCGCCCCCGAGCTCGTACGGCTCCCGCGGTCCGAAGACCCAGTCCGTCGAGCGGTGCAGGACGCGCGTCGGATCCTCGAGGTCGAGCAGGGCGACCCCGAGGCGGTAGAGGCACCCGGCCGCCGTCATGCGGACCCCGTGGTAGAGCACCAGCCAGCCGTCGGGGGTCCGGAGCGGCGGCGGTGACAGGCCGATCTTGTTGGCGTCCCACCAGCCCCCGCGCCGCGCCGGGATGAGGACGCGGTGGTCGCCCCAGTGCTTGAGGTCCGGCGAGAACGAGATCCAGATGTGGGCGCCCGTGTGCGCGGCCGTGGCGACCGGTCGATGCAACATCGCCCAGCGCTCGCCGAAGCGGACCGGAAAGAGCGCCGCGTCCTTGTCTTCCGGCGGCATGACGGGGCCCAGCCGTTCGAAGGTCCGGAAATCCCGCGTGTAGGCGAGCGAGACGAGCGGGCCGGCGGCGGAATACGCCGTGTAGGTGATCGCCCACGTCTGGCGCTCCTCGAGCCAGGTGATGCGCGGGTCTTCGATGCCCCAGAGTTCCTCCGGGTGCGTGTCGGGCGCGGGGAGCAGCGTCGGTTCGCGGTCGATCATCCAGCCGCCGAACCCGTCGGCGCTCCGCGCGACCGTGAGGTGCGAGATGCCCTGCCGGTCCTCGACCCGGACGAGCAGGAGGGTCTGGCCGTCCACCTTCGCCGCCCCGGCGTTGAACACCGAGTTCACCGGGTACGGCCAGTGGTCGGCGGTGAGGATGGGGTTGTGCCCGTAGCGTCGGAACAGTTCGTGGAAGTGTCGGTCGACCATCAGTCCGTTTCAGAAACGGCGACCGGCGCGCGCGGGGCGAAGGTCGGCGCGTCGGCCAGCGAGGCGGGCCGGGCCGAGTCGAGCACGTGGCTGGCCAGGGTGAGCTCGGCGAGCGCCGTCAGGAAGGCCACCGTCGACTCGGCGCCTTGATTCTCGTTGACGCGGTCGGGGTGCAGCCCGTCGCGGCAGCCGCCGGTCGCGCCGTCGTAGAGGGACACGCCCAGGTCGTTGCGCCCGAGGAACCACTCGAACGCGCAGAACGCGTGCTCCCGCCAGCGAGGCTCGCCCGTCGCCCGATGCGCCTCCAGGCAGGCGGACACCGTCGTCTGGGCCTCGATCGGCTGCTGGTCGAAGCGCGCCCGCGCTCCGCCCCGGGGGTAGAAGCCGTTGGAGCCGATCGGGACGAAGTGGCGGCCGCCGGGCCGCTGCACGTCCATCAGCCACTCGAGCGCGCCGAGCGCGGTCTCCACCATGTCGGCCCGCTGCAAATCCTGGCCGGCGACGAGCAGCCCGTGGGGCAGCAGGGCGTTCGCGTAGGCGAGCACCGGCTCGAACCAGCGCCACTCGGCCGAGGCCTCCAATCGGTACAGGTGGAGCAGCCGCTCCGCGAGGTCCGCCTCAAGCTGCTGCGCGATCCGATCGCCGGCGTAGCGCCGCCGGTACTCGTGCAGCCCGACGAGCGCCGCCGCCCACGCCCGCGGACTCGTGAACCCGGCCAGCGGCGCGAGCGCCTGGTCGAACAAGCGGCTCGCCGGACCCCGCAGCCCGGCGTCCTCGGACCGGCCCAACACGACCCCCAGCGCGGCCACGGCGCGCCCGTGCGCGTCTTCAGACCCGGCGTCCTCGAGCCAGCGCCGGTCGTAGGTCAAGACGTTGCGGAAGCGCCGGGTCGCCGGGTTGAAGGCGTGCCAGAGAAACGCCAGATACCGCACGGCCAGCCGGTCGGGCTGCCCGATCGCCTCGAGCAAGACCATGAGGGCGAGCGCCCGGGCGTTGTCGTCGGTCGTGTAGCCCTCGGTGTAGTTGGGGACCGTATAGACGGCGTGCTGCAACAGCCCCGTGTCGTCGGTCATGGCGCGCAGGTGGTCCAGCGTGAGCTCGGGCAGCTCGCCGTCGCGGTGCCCCAGCGTGCGCGCTTCGAACACCGGGCGCGGGTGCACCGCCCGCTCCTCCCGGACGCGGGCGAACAGCTCCAGGTACTTGCGGGCCACCGCCGGCCAGATCATGTCGCGGCCGTACAGGTAGGCGCGCTTGCGCATCGCGTGTCGCTCGGCCTCGTGCTCGACCAGCTCCAGGATGCTCGCGGCCAGCGCGTCGGGATCCCCGAACGGCACGAGCTTGCCGCGGCCTTCGTCCAGCATCTCCTCCGCGTACCAGTACGGCGTGGACACGACGGCCTTGCCGGCGCCCACCGTGTACGCCAGGGTGCCCGAGACGATCTGCTCCCGGTTCAGGTACGGCGTCAGGTGGATGTCCGCGGCGCCGATGAACTCGATGAGCTCTTCCTGGCTCACGAACCGGTTCTGGAAAATCACGTGGCGTTCGACCCGCCGCTCCCGCGCCCGCCGCTCGAGCAGCAACCGGTACGCCTCGCCCTCGACCTGACGCACGTGCGGGTGCGTGGCCCCCAGGACCACGTAGACGACGTGAGGCGCCCGCGGGAGCACCGCCGGCAACGCGTCGATGACGTGCTCGATCCCCTTGTTGCGCGAGAGCAGACCGAAGGTGAGCAGCACCGTCTTGCCCTGCACGCCGAACTGGTCCTTGTAAAAGTTGGGGTCGACGAAGGGCACGTCCGGGATGCCGTGCGGGATGAGCGCGATCTTCCACGCCGGCACCTCGTAGATGCGCTCGAGAAACTCGACCGCCCGGCGGCTCATCACCACGAGCCGGTCCGACCGCTCCGCGATCGCCTGCAGGACCCGCCGCTGGCCCGGGTCCGGCCGCTCGAGCACGGTGTGCAGCGTCGTGACCACGGGCATGCGCAGCTCGCGGAGCAGCGCCAGAATGTGGCTCCCGTACGGACCGCCGAAGATGCCGTACTCGTGCTGGACGCAGACGACGTCGACGTTGTTGATGTTGAGGAAGTCGGCGGCCCGGCGGTACGAGACGAGGTCGTGCTCGGTGATCTCGAAGCGAACCCGCGGCGGATACGCGTACCCCGCCGGCCGGTCGTTCACCGGCACCGCAAAGCAGATCTCGTCGCCCCGCTGGGCGGCCATCGCCTCGCAGAGATGCGTCGTGAACGTCGCGATCCCGCACTGGCGGGGCAGGTAGTTCCCCACGACGGCGACGCGGGTGACGGACTCGAGCGACGACATGGCCAGACGCCGACGATCACCAACAGCCTGCGCCGGCAGAAACGCGCAGAGCCACCCAGAGAGGGCGGACGGGAGCCGGCGCCGAGCGGCACCTCGAACTGCGGACCGAAGCCGAACTGACCGAGCCGCTCAGCAGACGACCCGGGACGGCGGTGACGGGTCGAGACCCCGGCGGTACAGCATCCGGGGAGCTCCCCGGGGCGAACGGCACCGTTGCAATTATAGCAAAGCGCCGTCGGCCGCCCGCCGGGGCTCCCGGTCACCGCTTCACTCTTCGACGTAGTCGAGGTCCTTGCCGTAGGTCTCTTCGAGCCCGAGGAGCGCCACGGCGGCGACGAGCAGCGTCACGAGCCCGACGGCCACGCCGCTCCCGATCACGCCCAGGTACCCGATCGCGAACTGAAACGCCGTCGTCACCGGCACGACCGACCCCCGCACGAAGTTGGGCGCCGTCGTGGCGGCGGTCGCCCGGACGTTCGTCCCGAACTGCTCGGCCGCCATCGTGACGAACACCGCCCAGTAGCCCGTCGCGACGCCCAGCAGCGTGCAGACTGTATAGAACGTGCCGAGGGACCGCGGGCCGACCAGAAAATACGCCGCGACGAAAATCGCCGTCAGGCCGAGGAACAGGCCGACGACACGGTTCCGCGTGCGCAGCACCTGACTGAGCGTGCCGCTCAGCAGGCTGCCCAGCGACAGCCCGATATAGCAGAACATCACGGCCCGCCCCGCGCTCGGCACGGGGGCCATCCCCATGGCCTGCCCGAACTCCGGCGAGAACGTCACGAGCACGCCCACGACATACCAGATCGGCACCGCGATCAGGATCACCGAGAGGTAGCGGAGACACCGCTCGCGCGTCCGGAACAGCAGGAAGAAGTCGCCGCGCGAAACAGCCCGGTGCCGGATCTGCTCGAACAGGCCCGACTCGGCCACCCCGATGCGGAGCACCAGCAGGGCGAAGCCCATGCCCCCGCCGACGAAGTACGCGACGCGCCACGTGAAGAGGTCGCCGATCGTCGAGGCCACGACCGCGCCCAGGATCCCCACGGCGGAGATGATCATGGCGCCGTAGCCGCGCGTCTCCTTCGACATCAACTCGCTCACCAGGGTGACGCCCGCCCCCAGCTCCCCGGCCAGGCCGACGCCCGCGATGAAGCGCCAGACGGCGTACGCCCCCACCGAGTCGACCAGACCGTTGGCGACGTTCGCGAGCGAGTACATCGCGATCGACCCGAACAGCACCGACAGCCGCCCGCGTTTGTCGCCCAGCACGCCCCAGAGGAGGCCGCCCACCAGCATGCCGGCCATCTGCATGTTGAGCAGCAGTACGCCCGTCGGCAACAACTCCGCCTCGGGGATCCCGAGGCCCAGCAAGCTCGGCACCCGGACGATGCTGAACAGGATGAGGTCGTAGATGTCGACGAAGTACCCGAGGGCGGCCACCAGGACCGCGAGCCACGTCTGGCGCGCCGTCCGGGCGGGCGCGTAGCCCGGTCTGGCCTCCGCCCGAGCCGCGCGGTGCATCCCTCAGGGCCTCCCGGCGGGCGCACCCGGCCGGGTCGGGGGGAGCGTGACGCCCAGCGTGTGCACCAGGAACGCCCACATGTCGGCGCGTTCCTCGATCTGCATCCAGGTCGGCCGCCCGGCGCCGTGGCCGGTCTTCGTCTGGATGCGGATGAGCACCGGCGCAGGGCCCGCCTGGGCTGCCTGCAGCGCCGCCGCGAACTTGAAGCTGTGCGCCGGCACGACGCGATCGTCGTGGTCCGCGGTCGTCACGAGCGTCGCCGGATAGCGCACCCCCGGCTTGATGTTGTGGTAGGGCGAGTAGCGGAGCAGGGTCTGGAAGTCCTCCGGGTTGTCGGGATTGCCGTAGTCCGACACCCACGCCCAGCCGATGGTGAAGCGGTGGAAGCGCAGCATGTCCAGGACGCCGACGGCCGGGAGCGCCGCCCCGAACAGGTCGGGACGCTGGGTCAGGCACGCGCCGACGAGCAGCCCGCCGTTGCTCGCGCCGTGGATGGCCAGCTTCGGCGTCGACGTGTAGCGCTCGCGGATGAGATACTCGGCGGCGGCGATGAAATCGTCGAAGACGTTCTGCTTGTGCCGGAGCCGGCCGGCGTCGTGCCACGGCTTGCCGTACTCCCCGCCCCCGCGGAGGTTCGCCACGGCGTAGATCCCGCCCATCTCCAGCCACGCGATGGTCGCCGGCGAAAACGAGGGCGTGAGCGAGATGTTGAACCCGCCGTAGCCGTAGAGCAGCGTCGGATTCTGCCCGTTCCGCGGGAGCCCCTTCCGCGAGGAGAGAAACATCGGGACCTGCGTCCCGTCCTTCGAGGTGTAGAACACCTGGCGCGTTTCGAACTCCGCCGGGTCGAAATCGACCGCCGGCTGCTTGAAGACCTCGCTCCGACCCGCGGCCAGGTCGTAGCGATAGATGGTCGTGGGCCGCGTGAACGACGCGAAGGCGTAAAAGAACTCGTCGCGGTGCCGCCGCTTCGCGCTCAGGCCAGCGACACTGCCCAGCCCGGGCAGCGGAACCTCCCGGTCGAGCGTGCCGTCGAGCCGATACACCTTCAACGCGTGATGGGCGTCGGTGAGCCAGAGCGTGACGAACCGGTCCCCGGCCATCCGCACGGTCTCGAGCACGTCGCGGCCGGGGGCCTCCGCGATGATGGTGCGCCAGCGCGCCGGGCTCGGATCCGCGCGGTCGATGCCCACCAGCCGCCGGCGCGGCGCGCCGTTGTCGGTCAGGACGTAGAAGAGGTCGCCGTCGTTGCCCACGACGGTGTACTCCGCGTCGTACGCGTCGAGGAAGGGCACCACCGGTGCGTCCGCGACCGTGAGGTCCTTGAGAAAGACCCGGTTCTTCGGGTCCGTGCTCTCGCTCTGGTAGATGATCAGGTACCGCCCGTCGTCCGTGACCTCGGGCTCGAACATCCACTCCGGGCGGTCGGGGCGCGCGTACACGAGCGTGTCGTCGGCCTGAGGCGTGCCCACCCTGTGGAAATAGAGCTTCTGGTTCTTGTTGATGTCCTGGAGCGCCGCGCCGGGCTTCGGGGCATCATAGCGGCCGTAGAAGAACCCTGACCCGTCCTTGCGCCACGCCGCCCCGCTGAATTTCGACCACTCGATGCGGTCGGGCAGGTCACCGGCGGTCGCGACCTCGCGCACGCGCCACTCGACCCAGTCGGACCCGCTCGTCGTCTTCGCGTACGCCACGTAGCGGCCATCGTCCGAGAACGCGAGGCCGGCCAGCGCCACGGTGCCGTCCGGGGAGAAGGTATTCGGGTCCAGCAGCACCTCCGCCGCGGCCGCGAGGCTTTCGGCTCTGTAAATGACCGACTGGTTCTGGAGCCCGTCGTTGCGCGAAAAGACGTAGTACGGACCCTCCCGGGACGGCACGCCATAGCGCTCGTAATTCCACAGGGCCGTCAGGCGGTCGCGGATGCGCGCGCGCTCGGGGATCCCCTCGAGATAGGCGAAGGTCACGCGGTTCTGCGCGTCGATCCACGCCCGCGTCTCCTCACTGTCCGGATCCTCGAGCCAGCGATACGGGTCGGCCACCTTGGTGCCGAAGCGATCCTCGACCAAGTCGAGACGTTTGGTGGGTGGGTACTTCACGCTGCGTTCGTGATGAGCAAGCACGACAGCCGGCGCGACCGCACAGGCGAGCAGCACGGCGCGCATCCGCCGCATCGGGCGGGACGCCACCCGGTCAGCACCGGCGCGCCGCCTTCCGTAACGGGTAGCGCTCAGGGGCAGCATGACTAGCCAATATACCGGATCCGGCGGGCGGGG
>CAYZKQ010000052.1:0-17953 GCA_964478975.1 uncultured Vicinamibacterales bacterium
GACCGGCCTGCGCGCGACCGCGGCGCACGCGGGCTGGCGCTGCCTACGAAGCGCCCACGATGGAGAGGAACGTCTCCCGGAAGCCGGCGAGCACCGTCGAGTCGATCGGATCCATCGCGCAGAACGACCCGCAGCGCACCAGCCTCCCGTCGTCGAACACCAGCACGTCGATGCAGGACTCGGGCAGGCGGACCACCCAGCACTCGCGCACGCCGTACCGCGCGAACAGCTCCAACCGCGCGTCGGTCGACCCGACCCGCGGGTTCGGCGACAGCACCTCGATCACGAGGTCCGGCGCGCCGTAGATGCGGTCGAACACGATGCCCTCGCGCGCCTTCGACACGAACACCAGGTCCGGTTGCACGATGACCGCCCGCTCCGCGTCGAGCACGACATCGAGCGGGGCCAGCCACACGCGCCCGATCGGGTGCGCCTTCAGAAAGGCCGTCAACGCCAAGAACAACCGGCCCACGGCCTCCTGGTGCTGCCGGAGCGGAGCGTCCGCCACCCGCCACGCGCCGTAGAGCAGCTCCTGGGGAAGCACGCTCTCCGGCATCGCAAAATACTCGCGCGTCGTGATCCGCATGTCCCCCCTCCTCTTCCGAACCGGGCGGCCCTCCAGTTCGATCTTCGCCCGCTTCGCCCCCTTCGCCCGCAACGGACACCTCCCTCGCGCCACCCCCAACCCGACGACGACGACGATGCCATCGTCCGGCCCGGGTTTCAAGCGAAAAACGGCGAGGGGATTCAGGCGGGCTCGCCGGGCTGCGCCGGCGTCCGGGCCCCAGGCCCGGCGCCTGCCTCGAGCCGGTCGGCGATGCGCGCGACGAGGCGGCGAATCTGCTCGGCGCACTCCCGGTAGGCCTGCTCGGACGCCCCGTACGGGTCGCGCACCTCCTCGCCCGGACACCCGGCGTAGTCGCCGATGAGGACGACCTTCTCCGCGAGGCCCGCCTGCCGGGCTTCGCGCGCCACCTCGCGGTCCATCGCGACCACGACGTCGGCGTCGAGGCCGGCGGTCAGCCGCCGCGCTCGGTGCTCGCTGATGTCCAGGCCGTACTCGTCGCGGAGAATCGCCGCGCAGGTCGCCAGCGGTCGATTGCCGTCGATCGCGATGGTGCCCGCCGACGCCACCTCGATGTGCGCGAGGCCGGGTCGCTCGGCCGCGAGGCGGCGGAGGAAGGCTTCCGCCATGGGGCTGCGGCAGATGTTGCCCGCGCAGACGAAGAGGACGCGGACTACGCCTCCCACGGCAGGTCCGGCTTGCCGAAGTGGCCGTAGTTGGTCGTCCGCCGGTAGATGGGCCGCAGCAGGTCGAGTCGTTCGATGATCGCCGCGGGGCGGAAATCGAACTGCTTGACGAACTCGGCCGCCCGGTCGTCGTCGCCGGTGCAGAAAGTCTCGACCTTGACCGCGGTAGGCTGGGCGAGGCCGATCGCGTACGCCACGTTGACCTCGGCGCGGCGCGCGAGGCCGGCCTTGACGAGCTGCCGCGCGACGTAGCGGCAGAAATACGCACCCGAGCGGTCGACCTTCGAGGGATCCTTGCCGCTGAAGGCGCCGCCCCCGTGCCGGGCCATGCCTCCGTAGGTGTCCACGATGATCTTGCGCCCGGTCAGGCCCGCGTCCGCAGTGGGCCCCCCGATCGCGAAGCTGCCCGTCGGGTTGACGTCGATCCGCAGGCCCGGCCGATACCATTCGCCGAGCACCCGCGGGACGAGCCGCCCGCGCACGTAGTCCTTGATGGTGTCCTGGTCGACGTCGGCCGCGTGCTGCGTCGACACCAGCACGTGCGTGACCTCGACCGGCCGGCCGTTCTCGTACGCCACCGACACCTGCGACTTGGCGTCGGGCTTCAACCAGCTCGGATCGCCGGCGCGCCGGTCCTCGGCGAGGCCGCGCGTCAGGCGGTGAGCCAGGAGGATCGGCAGCGGCATCAGCTCGGGCGTCTCGTCCGTCGCGTAGCCGATCATCATGCCCTGATCGCCCGCGCCCTGCTCGTGAGCCTGACTCGTCTCGGCGTCGACGCCCCGCGCGATGTTCGGCGACTGGCGGGTCAGGAACTGATAGACGGTCACGCCGTCGGCGTGGAAATCTTCAGACGGGTCCGTGTACCCGATCTCCCGAATCGCCTGGCGCGCCACAGCCTCGTGGTCCACGCGCACGCCCTCGCGCGCCGTGATTTCGCCGGCGATCACCACGACGTTCGACTTGCACAACGTCTCGCACGCCACCCGCGCCCGCGGATCCTGAACCAGATACGCGTCCAGGATGGAATCCGAGATGTAGTCGCACACCTTGTCCGGGTGCCCCTCGGACACCGACTCCGACGTAAAAATGAAGCGCGCCACCCGTGCCGTCTCCTTCTCTTCCCGCCACCCGCGGGACGACAACCCGTACAAAAACAAAGGCTCGCCGACCGCCTCCGTCGCGAGCCCCTTCGCGGCTTAGATAGTGGTCATCGACCGGCCGACGCCGGACGCGCGGCCTATCAAGTCGGCGAAATCACCGCGCGTTTGCCGCTCCCATCCTAGGTCACCCCTCCCGAACGTGTCAACTGCGCTCGGGCGCGCCCGCCACCCCCCCACCGGCGCGTCCGCCGCCCCGCGCCACGCCGCAACGATCACCGCCTCGGCCGCCACGGCCACCGCTTCGACCGCCACCGCCCGCTAGCGCAGCAGCACCGTCGTCAGCCACGGGACATAGGTGATGAGCAGCACGCCCGCGCCGCGGATCGCCAGCATGGGCAGCGACGCGCGCGTGACCTCGAGCAGCGGCCGCTTGAACCGGTACGACGCCAGGAAGAGGTTCAACCCGACCGGCGGCGTCAGGTATCCCAGCTCAAGGTTCGCGATGAAGATGATGCCGAGGTGGACCGGATGGATCCCGTAGGCCGCGCCGAGCGGCGCGATGAGCGGCACGACGACGAACGTCGCCGAGAAAATATCCATCAGGCACCCGACGACCAGCAACAAGAGGTTCAGCGCGAAGAGAAACACGTACCGCGACGTCACGTGCGCCAGCACCCACTCGGCCAGCCGCGCCGGCACCTGCGCGTCGACCAGATACGCCGTGAGCCCCACCGCGACGCCCAGAATGATGAGGACGCCCCCGATCGTCCCCACACAGTCCGCGCCGACGCGCACTAGGTCCCGGCCGACGCGCACCTCGCGCCGGATCACCGCTTGCACGACGAACGCGTAGAGCGCCGCCAGCGCCGCCGACTCGACGATCGTCGCCCACCCGCTGAAGAGCGCCCCCAAAACGACGACCGGCAGCAGCACTTCCCACTTGGCGTCCCACACCGCGCGGGCGGCCTCGCCCAGCTCGAACCGCGTCCGCGGGCGCGCGATGCGCAGCCCCTCGCGGATCCCCCACGCCGCCACCAGCCCCACCCCGAGCAGCCCCGGCAGCACCCCGCCGAGAAACATCTGCTCGATGGGCGTCTCCGAGACGATGCCGTACAGGATGAGCGGAAGCGCCGGCGGCAGCAGCAACCCCAACGACCCGGCCGACGTGAGCAGGCCGATCGAGAACCGCTCGCGATAGCCGTCGTGCAAGAGCGCCGGCAGCAGCAGGCCCCCGAGCGCCAGAATCGTGACCCCCGACCCGCCGGTGAACACCGTGAAGAACGCCGACACGGCGAGCGAGACCACCGCCGTGCTCCCGGGCAGCCAGCCCACGAGCGCCCGGAAGAGCCGGAGCAGCCGGCGCGGCGTGTCGCCCTCGGCCAGCAGGAACCCCGCCAGCGTAAACAGCGGAATCGATGGCAGCGTGGGATTGACCGCGAGCTCGTAGGTGGAGATGAGGATCGCCACCGGCCGCACGCCGTCCGTCATGAAGAGGAGCGCGGCCACCCCGCCGAGAACCGCGAAGATCGGCGCGCCCAGCGCCGCGGCGGCGAGGATGATCAAAAGGCCCGGCCACGCGCGCAACCCCTCGAGCCACTCGGGCCGGAGCGAGACGGCCAGGCCCGCCGCCAGCCCGAGCGCCGCCACCGTCCGGCTGCGCCAGGTGGGACCGGCCCGCCACACCAGGCGCCCGGCCACGAGCGCGAAGCCCGCGGGCAGCACGAGCTGGGCCACCCACGCCTGGACGCCCGCCGCGATCTCGGTGCCGAACTCCCGCTCGCCCAGGACGAGCGCGACGGCCCCGCGGCAGAGGATCGCGCTCACGGCCGCGCCGACGGCCGCGGCGAACGTCTCGGCGGCGCGCCGGAGCCGCCCCTCGGGAAGGAACGTGCCCGTCGCGAGCGCCAGCAGGCGCCCCTCCCGGGCGGCCAGCGCCGCGCCGAGGAACCCGACCCACAGCGTCAGGTGCTGGACAAAGGGAATGGACCCGGGGATGCCGACGCCGAAGAGCCGCCGCAAGGCGATCTCGCCCAGCGGCAGCACGACCATCGCCGCCAGGGCGAGCCCGGCGACGACCTCTTCGAGGCGGGCGAGCCAGGCGGCCGGCCTCAGCGGGACCCTCCGTGCGCCTTGCGGTACTGGTCCCGCTCGCGCGCCGCGAGGTCGAAGACCTCGGCGGGCACCATCGTGCCGCGCATCGACCGCGCGAACTCTTCGGCGGCGCGGCGCCATTCGGGCCCCTCGGCCTTGGTCACCGTGAGGTTCCGCGCCCGCATCTGCTCGACCGCTTCCCGGTCCTGCTTGGGCACCTCCGCCGCCAGCACCGCTTCGGCGCGCGCCGCGGCCTCGAGCACCTTCACCTGATCCTCGGGCGCGATCTTCTCCCACGCCGCGGTGGTCATGACCGTCGCCCCGACCAGCGGCGCCAGCCCGAGATCGAGCATGTAGGGCGTCTGCTGGTACCACTGGAACGACAAGGCCGCGAGCGGGGTGACGGGGATCGCCTCGACCATGCCGGTCTGCAGGCTGGTCATCATGTCGCTCACGGCCAGGGGCACGGGCCGGAACCCGTTGTCCTTGTACCACTGGACCATGCGGTCGTTGCCCGCCGAGGTGAAGAGCTTGAGCGCCTTCACATCGGCCACCGTGCGCACCGGCGTCTTGCTGAAGACCTGCACCCACCCGCCGTGGCCCCAGTTCAGGCGTTTGAACCCCTTGCGCTCGAGGCGCTCATCGAGGGCGGGCGTCAGGCGCGCCAGCACGTGGTTCACTTCCTCGTACGACTCGTAGAACATCGGAATGCTGAAGACGGCGAACGCGTCGTCGATCTCGCTCAGGCCCACGACCGACAGCGACGCCGCCTGGAGCTGGTTGAAGCGCATTCGCTTGATCATGGCGGACTCGGTGCCCTGCGTGCCGCCTGGATAGACCTGGAGCGTGACGCGCCCCTGCGTGTCCCGGCGCCACTCGTCCCCGAGGCGCCGCAGCACCTTGTACCAGACCGAGCCGTCGGGCACGACCGTTCCCAGCTTGACGACCAGGGACGCCGCGTCCACCGGCGCCAACGCGATCCCCGCCAGGAGGATCGCCACACCCCCTACCACACGTGCGCGCATGCTGGCCCCTCCGAACCGCGGCCGCCGCCTGCCGGCTCCAGCCACGGGCTGAACTCGAGACGCGCCGGACGGAAGGCCGGCGCCTTCCCATCCAGGTCCCCGATGAAGAAGGCGTCCACGTGGTCCAGCAGGTAGCGCGCGCGCCGCTGGGCCACGAGGTTCGCCAGGCGCCGGCGCGGCTCGGCGTCCGGGTCGATCGCCAGTGCCTGCTTGAGCAGCGTTTCGAACTCGGCGCGGTTCTGCTCGTTGACCGCCACCGTCGACGCCAGCGTGACGTACGGACCCGCCGCCCGCCCGCGGGACAGCTCGACCGCCCGCCGGAAATGCGCGCGGGCGCGGGCGGGCGACCCGCCCATCGCCTCGGGCAGCGCCTCCAGCGCGATCAGGGCTTCGTGAACCGCGCCCTCGCCGAAGGTCTCGTCGAGGGCGAGCGCCCGGTCGAACAGCGCCCGCACGGCCGGCAGGTCCGCCACGAGCGCGGGGCGGTCGAGCCCGAGCGCGATCGCCGCACCCCAGGCCGCCGCGGTCCAGTAGACCCCGGCGACGTCTTCGCGCCGCAGGACCTCGACGGCCCGCGTCGGGTCCCTCACGAGGCGGGTCGCGAGCCCGCGGTAGCGAAGCTCGAGGTGACGCAGACAGTAATCCCGCGCCCGCAGGTACATGCGCCGCGCCCGCAGCTTCAGCGCTTCGGCGCGCTCGAAGTCCTCCTGCTCGAGGAGCGCCGCGTCCGTCTGGATGAAGGCGTACGCATACTGCGTAAAGCTGCTGCACGCCGTCAGCAGCAAGCCCCGGTGCGTCGGCACCTCCGCGAGCAGCGATTCCATCAGCTTCAGCGAAAACGGCACCGCATCGCGAACGAGCTCGAGATCGTCGTCGCTCGCGAACGTGTCGCCGCTGTGCGCCAGCGTATCGGCCACGCTCTTGACCGCCATGCGCCGCAGCGAGCAGCCAGACGTCCACAGGCCCGCCCAGACGAGCAACGCGAACCCGACCAGCCACCGCGTGCGGTACCGCATGGTCGCCGTGAGACCGCTCTATTGTACCCACAGCCGCCCGCGCCGTCCCACGCCGGTGCTATAGTGGCGCAAGCGGCAGCGCCCGCACCATCGATGGTCCTCCCGCTCGGCGACGAACCGAACCCCCGCGGCATCCCCGTCGTCACTTACGCCCTCATCCTGACGAACCTCGCCGTCTACCTGTTCATCGCCCTCCCGCTCAGCCTGGTGCCGCCCGACCCGCGCGATCCGCGGCTCGCGGAGTACGTCGACACCGTCCTGCGCGCGCTGCCCCAGGGCACGCCCCCGGGCGCGTGGCTGGAGCGCATCTCGGCGTACGACCTGATCACCTTCACGTGGGGCTACCGGCCCGCCGAGCCCAGCTTCGTCACCCTCATCACGGCCATGTTCCTGCACGGTGGCTTTTTCCACGTCTTCGGGAACATGCTGTTTCTCTGGATCTACGGCGATAACGTCGAACACCGGCTGGGGCCCGGGCGCTTCCTGCTGTGGTACCTCCTGACGGGCATCGCGGCCACCGAGTTCCACGCCTGGTTCGCCCCGAGCTCGCCGCTGCCCCTCGTGGGCGCCTCGGGGGCCATATCGGGCGTCCTCGGGTTCTACTTCGTGTGGTTCCCCCACAACCGCGTGCGCCTGTGGATCCTGCTCTTTCCCTTCTTCGCCGACGTCGTCCTCGTCCCGGCGCGGATCGTGCTGGGGTTGTACCTGGTGGTCGAAAACATGCTGCCGTTTCTCGCGACCCGAGGCCTGGACGGGACCGGCGTCGCCTACGGCGCCCACATCGGGGGCTTCCTCGCGGGCCTGGCTGTGGCGTGGGCGATGGACCGCACCACCGTGCACGCGCGACCGCGGGAGTTCCGCGAGGCCAGACCCGCCCGCCCGCCCGCGGCGCGGTCGGCGCGCGAGGTCCTGAGCGCGCTCCTCGCCGACGGGCGGATGGACGAAGCCGCGCGCCTCTACTTCGCCGTCCCCGCCGCCGAGACGCGCCGCCTGCTCGCGCCCGAGGACTCCCTCGCGCTGGCCGAGTGGCTCCAGCGACACGGTCACCTCCGGGCCGCGATCACGCTCTACCAGCGCCACCTCCGCGACTACCCGCTGGGACCGGGCGCGGCGGAAGCCCACGCGGGCCTGGGACTCATCCAGCTCTACGCCCTCGACCAGCCGGCCGCCGCCTACCAGCATTTCGTCGAGGCGCTCGAGCGGGACCCGCTGCCCGAGACCGAAGCGACCATCCGGCAGGCGCTCGCGGAGATCGCCGCGCGGCAGAAGTTCCGCGTGGGCCGGCGGCATCTCTAGCCGCGCTATACTGGGACTCGGTTCGTAGAGGCCGCGCCATCCTCATCCTCGCCCTCGGCCCCCTCGCCGTCCCCGCCGGTGCCGCCAGCGGGCGCGTGACGGGCCGCGTGTTCGATCAGACGGGCGCCCCGCTCCCGGGCGTTTCGGTAGAAGTGGTCGCCGGGTCGGCCGAGCTGACCGCCACGACGGACTCCACCGGTGCCTTCCGCGTCGACGTTCCGCCCGGCAGAGTCGAGCTGACGTTTCGCCTCCTCAACTTCAGCGTGCTTCGGCGCACCGTCGTGGTGCCGAGCGGCGGCACCGCCGCCGTCGACGTCGTCCTGACCGTGTCGCTGAAGGCCGACGTCGTGGTGACCGGCAGCCGGACGTTCCGGAACGTGGCCGACGTCGAGGACCCCGCGGCCAATCTCGTGGGCATCGCCGCCGTCGCCAGCCAGGGCGCGATCACCGCCGCGCAACTGGACGGCTGGCCGATCATGCGTCCAGGTGAAGTGCTCGAAACCGTGCCGGGCCTCGTCGTCAGCCAGCACAGCGGCGAGGGCAAAGCGAATCAGTACTACCTGCGAGGGTTCAACCTCGACCACGGGACGGATTTTTCCACGACGGTCGCGGGCGTGCCGGTGAACATGCCCACCGGCGCCCACGCCCACGGCTACCTCGACCTCGGGTTCCTCGTACCCGAACTCGTGAGCGGGGTGCAGTTCAAGAAAGGACCGTACGACGCCGACGAAGGCGACTTCTCAGCGGCGGGCGCCGCGAATATCAACTACGCGAACCGCCTCGACCGGCCGATCATGCACGTGAGCGCGGGACACCACGGCTGGGGCCGGATCCTCGCGGCCGCGTCGCCCGGCGTCCGTGGCGGATTTCTCCTGGGCGCCATCGAGCTCAACCGGTACGACGGCCCGTGGATCCGGCCGGACGATTACCGAAAGCTCAACGGCGTGCTGCCCGGCGCCCTCAACCGGGTCGTGTCGGCCGGCGTCACCGTCGAGCCCGCACGCGCCGTGTTCGGGAGCCTCAGGGTGCGACACTTCGGCCCGCGGCCACTCACCGAAGACGGGCGCGTCACGTCCAGCAACACTACGTTGTGGAACGGGGAAGTCGGCTGCCGCCTCTCGGACCGGGCCCGCCTCGCCCTCGAGGCCTACAACCTGTTCAACGCGGAGGTCTCCGACATCGATTACTTCTATACCTCGCGGCTGCCCGGCGAGCCTGAAGGCGGCGTGGCGGATATCCGTACGCACCCGGCGCTTCCGCGGTCCGTGCGCGTGGGACTGCAGCTATGGTTCTGACCGCCGACCCGGCCCAGGGATCGCGCGGAGCGGCAGGCAATCCATGACGCGCCTGCCGGTCGTCGGCGTGCTGGGGTCGGGCACCAACGCCCACGCTGAGCGCGCCGCCGCGCTGGGACGCTGGCTGGCGGGCGAGAAGGTGCACCTGCTCACGGGCGGCGGCGGGGGCGTGATGGCGGCGGTCAGCGCGGCGTTCGCCGCCGTCCCGGGGCGGCGCGGCCTCGTGATCGGCGTGCTCCCCGCCCGCTCGGCCGACAACGCCGAGCCGCCGCCCGGCTACCCGAACCGATGGGTCGAGCTCCCCATCGTGACGCACCTGCCGCTCACCGGGGCGCACGGCACCGAGCCGCTCTCGCGCAACCACATCAACGTGCTGACGGCTCACGTGCTGGTGGCGCTGCCCGGCGGCCTCGGCACCCGGAGCGAGATTCTCCTGGCGCGACACTACGGGCGCCCCCTCATCGCGTGGCTCGACCACCGCGGCGAGATCCCCGATCTGCCCGACTGGGTCCCCGTCGAATCGACCCTCGAGGGCGTGCAGCGCTTCGTCCGCGCGCACCTGGCGGCGTTCCCCGACCGGCCCCGCTAGCCCCGCCGGGCTACGGCTTCAACCACCGGTCCAGCCACGCCAGCACGGTCTCGTGCCAGAGGATGCTGTTCGCCGGCTTGAGGACCCAGTGATTCTCGTCGGGAAAGTACAGGAACTGACTGGGAATCCCGCGCCGCTGCAACGCCGTGAAGGTCGCGATGCCCTGCGCGTCGACCACCCGGTAATCCCGCCCGCCGTGGATCACGAGCATCGGCGTCTTCCAGTTCTTCACATGGTCGATCGGGTTGTGCTTCGCGTACCCTTCGGGGTGGTCCCACGGCGTTCCTATGTGGTCCCATTCCGGGAACCAGAGCTCCTCGGTGGCGAAGTACGCCAGGCGCTCGTCCAGGTTGCCGTCGTGGTTCACCAGACACCGGAATCGATCGGGCCAGACTCCCGCGATCCAGTTGATCATGTAGCCGCCGAAGGACGCCCCCAGCGCACACACCCGCGACCCGTCCATCCACCCGTAGCGCGCGAGCGCCGCCTCCAGCCCCTTCTGCAAGTCGACGAGCGGCTTGCCGCCCCAGTCGCCGCGAATCGAGTCGGTGAAGGCCTGGCCGTAGCCGGTGGACCCGTGGAAATCCACCATCACGGCGGCGTAGCCCGCCCCGGCGTACACCTGCGGGTTCCAGCGATAGTGGAAATTGTTGGAAAACGAGCCCTGCGGACCGCCGTGGATCAGGTAGGCCACCGGATAGCGCTTCGACGCGTCGAAGTCCACCGGCTTGACGACCCACGCATAGACCGTCTCGTCGTTCCACCCCTTGAAGGTGAATTGCTCCGCCTCGCCCAGCTTCACACGCGCCAGCCGGTCCGCGTTGAGGCGGGTCAGGGGCCGTAGGTCCGAGCCGTCGGGCTTGAGGCTGTAGAGCTCGGCCGGCGAGCGGAAGTGGTCCAGGGCCACCACGAGCCGGTCGCCCGCGACCGCCGGCGACGAGACGTGGCCGTCGCGGAGCAGCACCCGCACGCGACCCGACGCGACATCGATGGCAAACAGCGATGTGTGGCCGAGGTCCGCGGCCGTCGCGTAGATCGTCCGGCCGTCCGGCGCCCACACGAGGGCGTCGGGCGATCGGTCCCAGTCGGGCGCGACCGGCCGCGCCGCCCCCTCGGGCCACGCCCGGATCATGATGGTGAACTTGTCCGACTCGTAGCCCGCCCGCGCCATGGCGCGATAGGCCAGCGCCCGCCCGTCGGGCGCGAAGACCGGACCCGTGTCGGTCGCGGGGTTGGCCGTCAGGCGCCGCGGCTTCGCCGACCCGTCGGCCGGCACCACGAAGAGGTCGAGGTTGGTCGACCACGCCTCCTCGCGGCCGGCATCCCGCGCCGTGAACACGACCGCCCGCCCGTCCGGCGTAAAGGTGAACTCCTCTCGCCCCCCGAAGGGTTTGCTCGGCGAGTCGGCATCCATCCCCGCCATGACGTCGACGGCGGGGCCGCCGGAGACCGGAACGACCAGGAGATGCGACCGCCGGCCGTCCTTCCACGTGTCCCAGTGCCGGATGAAGAGGCGGTCGTAGAGACGGCCCGTCGCCTTCCGCGCTTCGAGCGCCTCGAGCCGCGCGACGGTGCACTCGAGGGTCGAACACTCAGGAAACACCTCGACGCTCACGGCCAGTCGCGTCTCGTCGGGCGAGACAACGAAGCTGCCGACGTCGAGCGGCAGCCTCGTGACCTGCACCGCTTCCCCGCCGCCGACCGGCACGCGCCAGACCTGCATCGACCCCGACCGGTTCGACAGAAACCAGACGGCCCGCCCGTCGGCGCTCCACGCCGGACTCAGGTCCGAGGCCGGGTGGTTCGTCAGCCGGCGCAGGTTGGTGCCGTCGGCATCCACCAGCCACACGTCGGTGCGGCGGCGGTTGCCCTCGAGGTCGAGCGCGCTGACCGTGAACGCCACGTGCCGGCCGTCGGGCGACACCGCCGGCTCCGAGAGGCGGTCCATCGCGACCAGGTCGTGGACCGTGAACGGGTGTTGGGCGGCGCTCGGCGGCACGGCCGCCACCAGCAGCCCCACCCCGGCGAACCACACTCTCATGCGGCGCATCGCGACCCTCCCTACACCGCCCGAAGCGGCGACTCCTATCGTAGCAGCCCGGCCGCTCCCCGGCGGCGGCGCCGGTGATCCTGGGGTATCATCGGCATCGCCCGTTCCTGCGCCCCTCCTGCCCGGCAGGAAGGAGGAAGACGTCATGCGGCAGAGCATCCTCGCGATCGTGGTGGCGCTCGCGGTCACGGCCGCTCCGGCGGCGAGCGCCGCGCAGCCGGCCCAGGGCGTGCCGCCCGCGGCGGCGCGGGTCTCGTCGCTCGACCGTCTCAGGACCGCCATCGAGCGCATCACGGCCAGCGTGAACGCCACCTGGGGGATCTACATCAAGTCGCTCGACACCGGCGAGGAAATCGCCCTCAATGCCGATCAGCAGATGGACACCATGAGCGTCATCAAGATCCCGCTCATGGTCGAGGTGTTCGAACAGGTCAAGGCGGGCAAGTTCAGCCTGAGCGACAAGTACACGCTGGCGCGGGAGGACATCCTGCCCGGCACCGGCGTGCTCCGCAGCCTCGAGCCCGGCGCCGTCGTGACGATCAAAGACCTGGTCACCCTCATGATCATCGTCTCGGACAACACGGCGACCGACGTACTCTACCGGCTGGTGGGAGGGCCCGACGCGGTCAACGCCCGCATGGCCGCGCTCGGACTGACCAAGACGCGCGCCGTCGGCTACGCCCGTGCGTGGTTCGACGCGCTCAGCGCCGCGCGGGATCGCGTCGCGTTCCACCGCGAGGCTAAGCATCCCTTCGGGCTCTCCACCCCCCGCGAGATCGGCCTCCTGCTCGAGCGCATGGAGCGCGGGACGCTGGTCGACAAGGCGGCCTCCGACGAAATGCTGCGGATCTTGCGCGGCCAGATCTACCGGACGCGCATTCCCCGCTTTCTCGCCGGCTTCCAGATCCCGCACAAAACCGGCGACTTTCTGCCCTACATCGGCAACGATGTGGGGGTGCTCGAGTCGCCGGGCGCCACCGTCGTGGTGTCGATTTTCACGGCCAACCACTTCGGCAACGGCTGGATGCTGGAAGAAGCGATCGGGCGCGTCGCCGCCGAGGTCGCGGCCTATTTCGGCTACCGGCGGTAACATGGAAGCGAGATGACGCCGGAGGATGACCGGGCTCGACCGCCGGCTCGCCCGGGCCGCTTGCTGGGACTCGCCGGGGCGCTCCTCGCGTGCGTCGCGCTCACAGAGACGGCGAAGTTCTCCCCCGCGCGCCTGCGCGCCGGGGCGCTGCCGCCGGCCCCTCCGAACGCGGCCGGATGGGGCTGGGTCGCCCTCGATGTCGCCGTCGACTCGGGCGGGCGTCCTCAGGGCATCGAGCGGCTCCACGGGGCGGCCCCCTTCGCCGAGCTTGTCGAGCGAGCCGTGGCCGGCTGGTCGTTCGAACCGGCTCGAGACGGCGAAGACGCCGTGGACGGCCACGTCCTGGTCGTCGCCGCTTACCGGCCGCCGGTGTTGTTGAACGACGCGGCGGCGGCGGCGCCGGCCGTGGCCGCTGGGCCCACCACGCCGGCGCCCACCGTCATGACTCCGCCACTGTACCCCCCGCACGTGCTGGGCGACGCGGTCGTGATCGTGGAGGTCCTGGTGGGCCCGGACGGCGCGATCCAGGAACGGCGGGTCGTGCAGTCGGGAGGCGGCTTCGACCAGGCCGCACTCGACGCGGCGGCGCGCTGGCGCTTCCGCCCGGCCCACCGCGCCGGCGCGCCTGTCGCCTCCTACGCCTACCTGGCCTTCGGCTTCCGCCAGCCCGTCGTGGCGGCGATCAGAAAGTGAGCGCCGCTACGGCTTCTGGCCCCGCTCGAAGATGAACTGCCACCCGGCCCGGCGGACCGCCTCCTCGATGTCGCGGCGGATCCGAAGATACTCGATCGGGCCGGGCGGTTCCGGCGCGGCCTCCGGTCGCTGCGCGGCGTCCGCGGGGCGCGCGGGCCCGCGCTCGACCCACACGAACGGCGCGGGAATCCCCCACGTTTCGTCGGTGATCGCTTCGCGAAACCGGACGGTGTGCGTCGCTTCGTCCAGGCGGCAGCCGACGTGGTAGGTGACCGTGCGCCCGCCGAAGAACCACCGGGCGCTCGTCGTTTCGAGCTCGGCGCGCAGCCCCTCGTGGTCGACCCGGTGGCAATGCATCCCGTGCGCCCGAGCGGCCCGCTTCAGGACGTCGATGAGGGCCTCTTTCGGCAGCGGTGCCGGCATCTCGGCACCCTCCCGCCCCGACGGCACGGGCGTTCGGGTCGTTCCGCGCGCGACCCTGGCAAAGCCCGCCCTCGCCGCGAGGGCCCGGGCCCTGCCACGGGGCAGGCTGCACGCCACGTGCCAGCTCTGTCGTGGCGTGTCGTGGCGCGCCTGCCGGCTCGCTAAACCCCGGCCCGCGAATCGGCCGGCCTGTCCAGAGGTGATTGGTAGGCGACGCGCCCCACGAAGAAGGGCCCCATCGACTGGATGAACTCCGCCGTGTGCCGCGTCGCCCGCATGTCGCGAACGAGCTTGGAGAGCGGTGCCAGATCCGGGCCGAGCAGGGCGACGACGAACTCGTTGTCGCGGCGGTCGAGCCCGTAGCACTCGAGCCGAATGTCGACGGCCTTACCCGCTTCGGCGTAGGCGCGGCCGATGAGCGCGTGTTCCCCTAGCATGGCCCCTTGCTCGTGGCGCGACAGGCGGTGGAACGCGCCGTGCCGCCGCAGCGGGTACCAGATGGCCCAGGGATAGGCCGGGTTCAGAGCGTACCGGCGGGGCCGGTGGAGCAGCGCGTCCGCGAGGTCCACCTCGCGTCCGGTGCCGTAGGTGCGCCCGAACATGGTCAAATCGTGGCACGGCGTCAAACCGGTGAACGGGTCCGCGGCGAACAACGCGCGTCCCCGGCCGGTGAAGAGCGAGGCGTCCTCGCTCATCAACAGGACGCCGACCCCGTACGGATCCGCCGCATCCAGATACACGACGGCGTCGAGGCCGGAGGCGCGGACCGCGTCGACCACCGCCGAGGTCTCGCGGCAGCCGGTGAACACCAACAGCTCGAAAAACAGCCGCGCGTCGAGCGTCTGCGGGGCACCGCGCACCGGCCCGCCGCGCTCGACGAGGTCGGGTCGGAACCGGCCGCGCGCCGGGCCGCTGGACCGGTCGGCGTCGGTCGTCGGTGTCGGCATGGCCGTGTCAGTCCCCGTCACCCGCGCCCTACTTGATCCGCTGCAACGCCGTCACGATCGCGAGCAGGATCGGCTCGGGCGACTGGAACCTCAACTGGTCGTCGATGGCCACGAAGTTGTAGTTCGTGTTGGTGATCAGGCGGATGTGAAACGCCCCGTACTCCGACCGGTCCAACGCGTTCTTGGCCACCTCCTTGATGGCCGACAGCGGCGCTTCCCACGCGTGCCGCCCGCTGTCGGTCGTGAAGCCCACCGCACCGTCCGACAGGTACAACCGCCCGACGCAAAAGTCCTTGAACGCGCTGCCCTCGTGGTCGTGCGCCACCGCCCAGGCCGCCCGGACGCGCCCCGATCCGGAACCGCCGCTCGACGCGCGTGCCGAGGCAGGCGACGCGCCCACCTTCTCCATGAACTCGGCCACGCTCATCGGTGTCGCCTTGGAGGTGACGAGCGGCCACACGTACTCGGCGGGAATCGCGAAATTGAGATTCTGCGCGCCCTCGGCGACCACGCCGGCCGACGTGATCCCGACGACGCGCCCCCGCAGATCGAACAGGGGCCCGCCGGAGCTGCCCGGCGAGATGGGCACGCTCATCTGGATGAGCCGGAATCCCTCGGCTTGGCGGAACGCCGAGACCATCCCCGCCGACACCGTGTGCTCGAGACCCTGCGGGTTGCCAATGGCCACCACCTCTTCGCCCACTTCCACCATCGACGACTCGCCGAGCGTGACGGTGGGGAGCGTCTTGAAGGGACGGATCTTGAGCACCGCCAGGTCCCGCCGCCGGTCGTAATCGAGGATCTCCACGCGGTCGTAGATCTCGCCGTCCTTCATCTTCACCTGCAGCGCCGCGGCGCCTTCGATGACGTGGAAGTTCGTGACGACGAGCCCGCTCGAAAACACCACGAACCCGCTGCCGAAACCGGTCAGCCGGCCCTCCCGGTCGATGTTGCCCACGAACACCACCGCCGGCGAGACCGCCTTCACCAGCTCAGGCACGGTATACGGTTTCTGAGCACGGCGTTGACGCTCCGCAGGCCCCTCTCCCGCCGCCGCGGGCTGCAGCGCCCACACCGCTCCCAACAGGCCCGCAGCGACCAGCCACCGCACTCTGCTCGCACGCTTGCGCGGATGCATACTGCCCTCCCCGCCTCGACGGCGCTCCCGGGCGACCGCGCCGACGCCGCGGGCGCGACGCCTCACATTCTACGCCGGACCAGCAGCCGCCCGGACCCCGCCCGGCGTCCGAGACCAGCCAGCGCAAACCGGCGCGGCGCGACGACCGGTCCCGTCCCAGCGAGGACCCGGACCCCGCGCGTCTCTGCGCCGCCGGCGCCGCCGAACCCGCAGACGTTGCAGGTCGGTGATCGAGTGTCTCAACGCCGATCACCTCCGTGAGGCTCCGCCGCCCTGCGGGCGCCAGTCGACGCCGACAAGCCGGTACGTCGAGTGGCTTCGCGGTTGGCACACATCCTGTAACGCGTACGCGGGGGAGGACGGGCGCTGACGGCTCCGCACGGAGGGCGGGCGATGATCTGGTTTTTCGAGCGCCGCGGCGAACACCTGCGCTGCGAGATCCGCACCCAGGTCGAAGGGGACCGGTACGACCTCGTCATCACCCACCCCGACGGCACGGAGACCGTGGAGACCTTCACCGACTCGCGGGAACTGAGCCGCCGCGCGGGCGAACTGGAAGAGACGCTTCGGCGCCACGGGTGGAACGGACCCTTCCGCCGCGACTGGTGAAGGGTTCACCCCGCGGGACGTCTGCCCGACGGGCTCACCCTCGTGGACGCGCTGGTGTCGACGCACCATCGTGTGCCTCGGCTTGCAGCTCGGCCGCCGCGCGGCGGGCGCGCCGCCAGGCGGTCGTGACCGCGACGTGGCAGGCGCGGCAGAGCAGGCGGTAATTGTCTAACCCGCACGCCCCGCCGCCGTCGGCGACGGGGACAATGTGGTCCACTTCCCACCGCGGGCGGAGGGCGTGCCAGCGCCGGCGGGCCAGGCGGTCATGAGCCGGCGGCCGCACCCGCCGCCACCGGCGCTCGGCCGCCGCCAGATCGAGTCCGCACAGCCGGCAGCGCCCTCGGTCGCGCCTGAACACCTGCTCGCGGACGTAACTGGGATCGGTACGGACGCGCCATTCATCGACGCACGCGTCGCCGCAAAACGTGCGGCGCGGCGGCCGGACGCGACTCCCGCACCACCGGCAGACGGGTTCGCCGTGGTCGTCGCGGGTCGGGATCCCCCACTGCGCGGCGCTCACGCCGGGAAGACGACGGCGCTTCACGACGTGTGTTATCGGCCGGTGCCCGTCGGATCTGAGGGGGCCTCAGGCGCCGGCGATCCAGACGAGCTGCTGGCACTCCGGGCAGGCGTAGACAACCCGCAGATCCGCGACGAACGAGACGAAGCCGCCCTCGGCTCGCCGGTCGCACTCGGGACAGATGGCGGAGGTGCCCACGTCCACGGTGGCGATCTGAAGAGGGTGTCCCGTCACAGGGTCCGGAAGGGTCCGGGGCGCGTTCGGATGGTGTGCGAGTCGCCGGCGCCCGTCGGCGTGCTGCCAGAGGAAGAGTCCTTGAAAGCAATCGACCGATTCCGCCTGGTCCATGGCGCGCGATGCTACCATACGGGCCGTCGTCAATCAACGCGTTTGCGGCGCAAGCGTGGATGATGTTCAAGCGTGGATGATGTTGTTGTGGGCCGCCGGGCTCCTGAGCTGGCGCGGGGCGGCGCTCTTCCTGACCGCCCGGCGTCGTGAGGCCGCCGCGCCCGCGCCAACCTGTGCGAGGTGGCGCACCGCGTGTTACGCTACGAAGGAACGCCGGAGGGGCGGCATCCGCCGGCCGGGTCGGAGCCGTGCTGCGAAAGTGGCGGAACTGGCAGACGCACCGGACTTAGGATCCGGTGGCCGCGAGGCCGTGGGGGTTCGACTCCCCCCTTTCGCACCAGGCTTCGGGCTTTTGTTCTACGTAGGGCGCCCCTTTAGGGGCGCCGTCGCGGGCGGACGTTTTGGTCCGCCCAAACGAGCGCGCCGCGCGGACGCGCGTACGTAGGGCGGGCCTTTAGGCCCGCCGGGGCTG
>CAYZKQ010000053.1:0-17818 GCA_964478975.1 uncultured Vicinamibacterales bacterium
GCCTAGCGTTCCTGACGAGCCCGGCGGCCACAGCCGGATTCTTTCAGCCGCTCTTCGTGATGGTGTGGGCGCTGGCGGGTGCGGGTCTCGAGGCGGCACGAAGCGCGGTGGCGACGGCCGCCGGGGCCTTCAAGGCGGCGCTGGGCGTGGCGCTCGCGCTGTTACTGGGCTGGCTGTCGGTCGGGCAGATCTGGTCCAACTACCGGGTCAACGACCGCCACGCGAGGAACTTCGAGAGGACCTACCTGACAGCACTCTTTCGCGATTTACCGCCCCGCTCCGCTGTCGTCGTCCAGAATTATTGGCTAGCGAATATGTTCACGTACGCGCGGGTCTCCGGAGACTTTCGTCGCAGCGCGCCGTTTCCGGAGGTCGTGCGCCCGGATCGGGCCATCGTCCATCAGCTTGTCGAGCGAGGTGTCAGAGTGTTCGCATTTCCTGCGGAGGCGTTGCAGCTGCGCGGCTACGGATTTCGCTTCGAGCGGTTCGAGCTGGGGGCCCAGACGCTGGCGGAGGTTCTTGATGATCTGCCGGCGGGGACGCTGGTGGCGGTGGTCGGAGTAGGTACCTGGCTGCCCCCGGGGCTTGCTGGGCGGCTGGGTGTTCGGGCTCCACTTCCGCAGCGTGGAGGTGGCGCCTTTGCGCTCGTGGGCGTCCGGGGTGCGCGAGGCGGGGGGATCCTGTGGGAAGGGCGGGACAGCCTGAGCGTGCACCTGTCCAAAAGCCAGGTCTTGTCAGGGGAACGGGTGCAGATTCCGGATGACGTCGACCTGCGGGCCACCGACGGGGGAGCGGTCATTACGACCGGCGAGACGGAGGTCCGAGTCGAGAAGGGTTTCGCCCTCGTGGCCTTCGACGAGCGGGGCCACACCGTGAGAGTCGAGAGCTTCGAGGAACGGCGAGGTTTTCGGACCGCACTGCCGATGGGCCCTTGGCCGCTCGTCGAGGTCGTCGGCCCGAGCGAATGTGCCGAGATCGGCGACCGAGCCTGGCACGACGTCACGGCGCTGGCTGACGAGGGCTTGATCGACATCCGCGTGGACAATTACCGACCCTATCAGGCCACGTTATCGCTGTACGTCGCCTCGGACGTGCCCGCGGCAGCCAGGATTCTCGATTTCTTCGGCGGCTGTCAAGGTGCGAATCCTTGCCCCGAGATTCTGCCCCCCACGGTTACGACCAAGCTCCTTGGGACAGCCGGGCGGCAGGATCCGCAGGGGCTTTCTCAATTGAGAGAGCTAATGGCCCTGGCGGTGGGAAACCTTCCTTCATTCGCTCGGAGGCTCACGCGCGTCGATCTGAGGGTGAACGACGAAGGTCAGTTCGTGGCATTTTCGCTCGATCTCGGCGCGCGCCCCCTGTGGTTGTACGCGCGTGCCGTCACGGACCAACTGGAGCCCAGGCGCGCGTTGGTTTGCCGGAAATCGCCAGTGTCGAAAGTGTTCGCGGCGGGGGAGCCTGAGAGCGTGGTGGGCGCTGGTGGCAGCGAGGCGGTGAGGTTCGGAGCCGGATGGCATCCCCGCGAGCGCGCGCCCGACGGCACGTTTCGCTGGTCCGCGGCGAGCGAAGCCTTCCTGGTCGCCTCGCTCGCGCGGACGGGGGTTGTGGAGGTGACAGTCGACGGCCGCGGGCTGGAGCGCAGTTCTCGGCAGCCGCGGACAGTCCGTCTCCGTGTGAACGGATTCGAGACGAGCGCGTATCCGTTGACGTCTCAGTGGCGGACGTACCGGTGGCGCGTGCCCGCTCGTGCGTGGCGAGAGGGTCTCAACGAGCTTGCCGTGATGGTGATTCCGGTCGACCGTCCGGCTGCCCTTGGACTCTCGGACGACCAGCGTGCGCTCGGTTTGTGTTTGCGGCAGCTACGCTTGGAACTGGTGGAGGATTCTCGGCCGACCGTCACAGCAGGGAACGAGCGCCAGCCTTGAGAAGCGTGGCTCGTCCGGTCGGATCGACCCTTTGCACACGGGCGGCGGTGACGAAGTTCACGCGGCCGTTGATGGCTGGGCCATGGCGGTGAATAGCGGCACCCGGTGGCTTCCCGTCGGACTGATTGCGCTTGTGGCGGTGTTCGTGCGGCTGGCTTATCTCGTCTGGCTGCGGGGGACACCCGGCTTCGAGTGGATCGATCCTGACGGCTATGGTCCACGAGCCCGACTCCTTGTGACGCCGGATGGAGGCGGATGGCAGTGGGATCTTGAGGCCGTCCGGTACGTCGGCCCTTACGTCAAGGCCCCTCTCTATCCGATCTTTCTCGCCTTGTTCGTCGGGTCTCCCTTCGGGGACCTATGGTCAGCAGCATGCGTGCAGGCTGTACTGGCCGGGCTATCGACGCTCGCTCTGTGGTCGCTTGCTCACGACCTGCATTCGAGGCGTGCTGGCTTTCTTGCGGCCATCGCATACGGGGCATATTTTCCGGGTATCGTTTCGGCAAACACCTTCATGCAGGAACGCCTCTATGTTCCGCTCTTACTGGGCGCGTTGGCTGTGCTCGCGCGTGCATGCCGGAATCGTCGGCCGGCACTGTTTGTGCTAGCGGGAATGAGTCTGGGGTTCGCGGCGCTTACGAGATCGATGCCCGTGTACTTTGCCGGTCCCGTATTCTTGTTACTGTTCTTCACCGGGAAGGATCGATGGTCCGGCGCGGTTTGCGGTGGCGCCTTCTTGATTGGGTTTGCGACTGTCGTGGTGCCGTACAGCCTGTTCGTCTCGATCCTGTCAGGACAGCTAGTGCTAGTGGAAAACATCGGGGCTTATGGACTGGCCCGCTTGACCGAGGGCGGGCGAGCGGCGTTCGCTGTCGACGAGGCGCCGGGATTCGTAGAGGTTGCTCGCTTCGTCTGGGGAAGTTTTGCGGAATCGCCGTGGGCGTTCGTTTCGGAGAAGCTCGCGCTCATGTCGGGTATGTTTCAGCTCAGCGCGGGTCGATGGCTCGAGGTCCATGGCAGTTTCCCGACCGCGACGGCGGCTATTGTCGGCAAAATTGCGGCGCACCTGTTCGGAGATTCGGTGTTCGCGTTGAGCGTCCTGGCGGCGCCCATGGCTTGGCGGTAGCGAACGGGCGACCGACAGCGTGGCTGGTGGGGACCTGGGTTTCCGTGCATTTGGTCATGACCGCCCTGTCTGGCTACGCGGGCCCGCGGTTCCGGGAGCCCATCGAGGGCCCGCTGATCGCGCTGGGGTCGGTGTGGTTCGCGGGTGGGTGGGCCAGGCCGGGGCGGACCGCGCGGATAGCGGGCTTAATGCTGGCCTTGGCACTCGCGTGGCCCATGGCGCGCACGCTCCGCGCAACGCTGCGCGCGTGGGCGGACTACGGCATCGGTCCTTGGCGCTACGAGGAAACCGGGCGTTCGACGGTGGCCACGGGTCAGGCCGGTTTCGCGGCTTTCCCCGTTCGGGATACGATCGACTTTCGGGTCAGCACGGTCGACGAAGACGGCCCGGTCGTGGTGGACGTCTCCGTGGACGGCGTGCCGGTCTCGAGACTCAATGTGAATTCGCAAGGCCGCCGGGTGGTCGTTGCTTACAGGAGGAACCGGGCCTTCGTGAGACTGGAGAGCCCATTCGACCCGGCGGCGCGAATGCGAGTGGAGGTCCACGACTACCCGGCGAGGCGAGGTCGCTAGAGGGCCTTTGTCCAGCGCGACCTGCCCTTTTTCCCCTCGCAGTTCCTCCTTCCGGCCAAGCCGCCCGCCGCTCCGGTAAGAGCCTCGACCCCACCGGCGACCACCCCGGCCCGCGGGGAGCGTCGCCGGTTCCAGCGTTCGACTACAATCGACAGTCGCGGCCCCGAACGAGCGACCGTGCGCATCCTCTACCTGAGCGACATCCGGTTTCCTCTGGAGCGAGCCAACGGGATCCAGACGATGGAAACCTGCTGGGTGCTGGCGGAGCGGGGGCACGAGGTGACCTTGCTCGTCCGGCCGGACACGGTCCACCCGCCGCGCGACCCGTTCGCGTTCTACGGCGTGGCGCCGCAGCCCCGACTCGCGATCGCCCGGGCGCGCGTCGCCGGCCCCATGACCGCCCGCCGCGTCGTCTACCTGGCGAAGGCGCTCGCGGTCGCTTCGCGGCGGCGCCGCTGGGATGTGGTGCTGACGCGAGACCTCGGGGTGGCCGATGCGTTGCTGCGCCTTCCGCGATGGCTCCGGCCGCCCGTCGTCTACGAATGCCATGGGCTGGCAGCGACCTTCAGCGAAGAGTTGCCCGAGATGCTCTCGGACGCCAGGCCAGCCTCCCGGCGGAAACGACAGCGGCTGCTTCGCCGGGAGGCGCGAGTCTGGCAGAAGGCCGACGGATACGCGGCGATCACCGCCGGCCTACTCGAGGACCTGACCGCGCGCTTCGGTCGGCGCCACCAGGTCGCACGCGTGCCAGACGGCGCCCGGGTCGCGACAAACCGGCGTTTCCGATTCTCACGGCCGAGCGGACCGCCCATCGTCGCCTACGCCGGCCATCTCTATCCCTGGAAGGGCGTGGAGGTGTTGCTCGAGGCGTTGGCCCGACTCCCCGGCGTCCAGGGCCTGATCGTCGGCGGCCACCCGGCCGAAGGCGACCTCGAGCGCCTGCGGAGGTTCGCCGAGCGTCTCGGCCTGTCCGAACGGGTCACTTTCACGGGGTGGACGGACCCGAGTGGAGTACACGAGCATCTGGTGCGAGCGGACGTGCTGGTCCTGCCGAACACGCGCAGCGCGGTCTCGGCACGATACACCTCGCCCCTGAAGCTGTTCGAGTACATGGCCGCAGGCAAACCCATCGTGGCCTCGGATCTGCCCGCTATCCGCGAAGTCCTGCGTGACGGCGAGCACGCCTGCCTCGTCCGGCCGGGCGACCCGGCAGCGCTCGCCGCGGGCATCCGGCGCGTGCTGGAGGATCCGGTGTTCGCCGAACGCATCGCCCGGTGCGCGTTCGACGAGGCGGGGAACTATTCGTGGGCCAAGCGAGCCGAGCGACTCGAAGCGCTGCTGGCCGACGTGGTGGCGAGCTCGTGATCTCCCAGCGCTTGCTCGCACTCGCCCGGTGTCCCGACTGCCGGGACGCGCTTGAAGGGCCTCCCGAGGCGCCCCGGTGCCCGCGATGCGGCCGGACGTTCTCCGGCGGCGACGGGTACCTCGATCTCCGGCCCCGGGTACGGTTCGCCGAGACGACCAAGTACGCGGACGGTGCGTTCCACGCGGACGGCCGCTACCAGACGGTCTCGCCACCGCTCCTCTCGGCGGGCCTCCGCCAGGCGATGCTGCGCAAGTTTCTGCGTCCCAGCCGCGAGGACCGCATCGTCGACCTCGGATGCGGGAGCGGGCGAACGCTGGTCTGGAATCGAGACAGCGGCGCGTACCTCGTCGGGGTGGACGCCGCGCCATTCTTCGCCGGGGAGGCGCTGGCGACGATCGACCTGGTGGTGGGCGACCTGCGCCGCTTGCCGCTCGCCGACGGCGCGTTCACGAAAGCCGTCGCCCTGGACGTGTGGGAACATTTGAGCCGGGAGGGCCTGGTCCGGGCGCTGCACGAAACGGCGCGCGTGTTGGCGCCGGGCGGGGCGCTGTTCGTCTACAGCCACGTGAGGAAGAACGCGCCCATCGCCGCGGGCCTCCGAGCCGTCAACCGGTTTGCCCGCTGGCTCGAGCGCGCGGGGCTGGTCGACCTGGCGCACGAGCGATTGCGGAAATCGGACCATCTCAACCCGCTCGCCGACCATGGTGACCTCGCGCAGGTGGCAGCCGAGGCGGGATTCCGCATCGCCCGCATCCGCTACTACACGCCGATCGTGGGCGCGTTCATCGAGAACGTCTTGCTCCGCCTCGCGGAACGGCTGGTCAGCCGGCGGGCGCCGGCACCGGCCGTGCGGGGCACCCCGACCGCGTCCACGGTCGCGAACCGGAAAGGCGAAGCCGCCGTCGCGCCGGGAGGCGTGTCCGCCGCACACGGTCCGGCGTGCTCCGAGGGCGGCGACCGTCCTCCAGCCGCGGTCCGCCGTCGCATCGCCGGTCGGGGCTTCTTGTATGCCGCGCTCGTGGCCGCCACCTGGCTGATGAAGCTCGACCTGGTTCTGTTCGGCGGCGTGCGGTCGGGCCCGTTCTTCGCGTTGCTCGTGAAGGCGGACGATGCACCGCGACGGGCGGCCAGCGAGGGTCCGGTGCGCTCAAGGGCGGGGACAGGCTGATGCGGATCCTCTACGTCGCCACCGACCAGCGTGTCCCCGGGTTCCACGGCGGCGCGGTGCACGTCACCGCGGTGGCGGAGGGTCTGGCTGCGCTCGGCCACGAGGTGCACGTCCTCGCTTCACCAGGGGCGGCGGGCTTTCCAGCGGGACGCGCCACGTGGCACGCGCTCTCGCCCCCGCTCGGACTCCGACAACTCCGCTGGCTCCGCGGCGCCCGCGTGCTGGAAACCGCCCGGCGGCTGCGCCCGGATGTGGTCATCGAGCGCTACTACAACTTCGGCGGCGAGGGCCTGCGCGCAGCCCGCGCGCTCGGCGCCGTCGCGGTCCTGGAAGTGAACGCGCCCGTCCTCGACCACCCGGGGTCGTGGAAAAGACGCCTGGACCGCCTCTTGCTGGTCGAGCCAATGCGGCGCTGGCGCGAGTGGCAGTGCCGGACGGCGGACCTGATCGTGACGCCGACAGCGGCCATCGTCCCTGCATGGGCGCGCGACCGGGTGGTGGAGCTGGAATGGGGTGCCGACACGCGGCACTTCCATCCCGGCGCGAAGGGGTCGGTTCCGTTCGCGCGCGCGCCGGGCGAGGTGGTCGTCATCTTCGCGGGCGCGTTCCGGCGCTGGCACGGCGCGGTGCATCTGGTCCAGGCGGTGCGGCGGTTGCACGCGCAGGGACATCGCGACGTCCGGGCGGTGCTGGTAGGCGACGGGCCGGAGCGACGGCGCGTCGAGCAGGCGGCGGCCGGGCTCGACGGCGTGACGCTGGTCGGGCCCGTCGATCACCGGGCGATGCCCGCGTGTCTGGCCGCGGCGGACATCGGGGCGGCCCCGTTCGATGTGGACGCCCACGGGCCGTTGCGGCTCGGATTCTACTGGTCGCCGCTCAAGGTCTTCGAGTACATGGCGGCGGGCCTGCCGGTCGTGGCGCCCGATGTCGGCCGGCTGCGGCGACTCGTGCGGCATGGACAGGAGGGGCTCCTCTACGACCCGACCGATCCCGACGGGCTCGCGCGGGCCATCGTGCACGTGAAAGACCCGACCCTGCGGGCGGCCCTGGGCCGGGCGGCGCGGGACCGGGCGGTCCGGGACTTCGGCTGGGACGTGCATTGCCGGAAGCTGGACGACGCCCTCCGGCGGGCGGCGGAGGGCAAGCGACGAGGTTGAAGATGCGCCACGATCAGGAAGACTGTCGCCGAGCCGCTCCGGCGAGTCGGCCGGGAGCCGGCGCAGACAAGATGCGTCCGCCATGCGCGTCCTGATGGCGACCGATGCCTTTCCCCCGCGATGCGGCGGGAGCGGGTGGAGTACTTACGAACTCGCGAGAGGCCTGCGCGCGCGCGGCCACGACATCCTCGTGGTCCGGCTGGCGGGGCGTCCCCCCAGCGAGGTCGGCGAGTACGACGGCTTCCGCCCGATCGTCCTGCCGGCGTGGGCGCCCCCGGTTCCCTTCGTCCGCAACTATTTCACCAACGAGCGGCTGTATCGCCGAGCAGGCCGGCGTCTCGCCGGGCTGATTGGCGAACGAGGCGTGGACGTCGTGCACGGGCAGCATCTCCGCTCCGCGCCCGCGGCGATCGCCGCCGCGCGCGCCCGCGGGGTCCCGGTCGTCTGCACGGTGCGCGATTTCTGGCCGGTCTGTTACTGGTCGGACCTCATCTACGACCCGGCGGCGGCGTCGTTGTGTCCCGGGTGCTCGGCGAGGATGATGGCGCGGTGCCTGCGGCCGCATGCCGGCGTCCTCTGGCCGCTCGGGCTGCCGGCGATCCCGTACATGCGGGCGAACCTGGCGGGCAAGCGGCGGAGCGTCGCCAGGGCCGATGCCGTCATCGCCGTCAGCCACGCGCTCGCGGGCGAGCTGCGCGTCCGGGCGCCGGAGCTGGACGCCCGGCGGGTCGAGGTGATCCCCAACCCCGTGGACGTCGCCGCGCTTCGCAGGGCGGCGGACGCGCGCCCGCGTCCGCTGACTTCGCCGTACGCCGTCTTTGTCGGCAAGCTGGCGCCCAACAAGGGCGCCTCGTCGCTCCCGGCCGTCGCGCGCCAGGCCCACCTCGACTGGCCGCTCGTCATCGTCGGCGACGGTCCCGAGCGGGCCGCGCTCGAGCGCGCCCTGGGCGCGGCGGGCGTCTCCGGCGTCTTCACCGGTTGGGTGCCGCGCGAGGAGGTTCTCGGGTGGCTGCGGCATGCGGAGCTGCTGGTCTTTCCGTCGCGAGGGCCGGAGTCGCTGAGCCGCGTTCTTCTGGAGGCCAGCGCCCTGGGTGTGGCCATCGCCGCGATGGACACCGGCGGCACGCGGGACATCGTGGTGCACGAGGAGACCGGCTTGTTGGCGGACGATCCCAAGGGGCTCGCCGGCCAGGTGGCGCGCTTGCGGCAGGACGAAGCGCTGCGCCGTCGTCTCGGCGCAGCCGCACGCCAGCGCGTGGAGGAGCGGTTCGATGCGGCGGTCGTGGTGGCGGCGGTCGAGGCGCTGTATCAAGACCTGCTCGAGCGGACAGCTCGCCGGCGGGCGTCGCGGGAGGAAAGGGACGGCTGAGTGAATCCCGAGCGGCTGCACGTCGCCGTCCTGACCCGCGCGATCCGGTCGTTCCACGGTCACGGCGGACTGGAGCGCGCGGTGGACGATCTGGTCCGACACCTGCTCCGGCGCGGGGTTCGCGTCACCCTGATCACCCGCCCGCCGAAGGAGAACGGCTGCGCGCCCCTGAGGAACGACCGGCTCGACGTGCGCTTCGTCCCGTACGTGACGTTTCCGTTCGCCGGGCGGCGGGGGACGACGGTCGTGGACCGGAGCACAGCGTATCCGCTGTTCGGGTGGCGGGCCGGGAGGCTGGCGGCGGCGCTGGTGCGGCGCGAAGGCGTCCAGCTCGTGCACGCCCAGGGTGCGAGCGGGCTGGGGTACGCCCGGGTCCGCCGGCGCGATTGGCTGGGGACGGTCCCGCTGGTACTGAATCCTCATGGGCTCGAAGAGTTCGACGCGGGCGGCGTCGGGCTCAAGCGCCTGGCGTACCGCCCGCTGCAGTGGAGCGTCCGGGCGACGGCACGGGCTGCCGACCGCGTGGTGGCGACGGACGGCAGCCTGGTCGCGGCGGTTCAAGACCGCCTCGGTCTGCCCGCGTCGCGGATCGCGCTCATTCCCAACGCGATCGACCTGGAGCGCATCGACGGCCTGACCGATTCTTCGGCCGGCGCGGCGTGTCGCCGGAGGCTCGGGCTCGCGCTGGAGGATCCGCTCTTCCTGAGCGTGGGCCGGCTCGAGGCGAACAAAGGTTTCGACCTGATGATCGCGGCACTGGCGGAACTTTCGCGCGCCGAGAACTCCGCTGCGCGAGCGGGGTTGGGAAGTCGATGGCGCTGGGTGCTGGCGGGCGATGGCCCCTTGCGCTCGTCGTTGGCCCGCGCCGTTCGCGCGGAGGGTCTCGAGGCGCGCGTGCTGTTCACGGGTGCGCTGCCGGACGAGGCGCTGCACGCGTGGTACGAGGCGGCGACGGTGTTCGTGCATCCGACTCGCTACGAGGGCAGCTCGCTCGTGACGCTGGAGGCGATGGCCCACCGGCGGCCGGTGATCGCTGCGCGAGTGGGAGGGCTGCCCGACAAGGTCAGGCCGGGCGTCAACGGCTGGCTCGTCCCGCCGAACCGCGCCGACGCGCTCGCTGCGGCAGTCGTGGAGGCGCTGCATGCGGGTCCGCGGCTGCGCGAGATGGGGGAGGCGGGGCGGGCGATCGTCGCGCGGGAATTCGCGTGGTCGGCGGTGATCGATCGTTGGCTCGATCTGTACCGGGAAGTGCTCACGCGCCGGAATCAGTGAGTCAACGCAGCGGCGCCACCCAGGTGTGCAGGCCGATCCACACGGCCCACGCTGAGGCGGCGATCAACGCCGGGCGCCAGCGCCATCCTGTGCGCCATCCGGCGCTCCAGGCAAGCCCCGAGAGCATCGCGACCGCGGGCAGGGCCGCCAGGTAATAGCGCAAGTCCACGGGCGTCAGGAGTCCGACGGCCAGAAAGAGCAGACACGACGCGGCCCAGGCGGCGAGCACAGGGCGCAGCCGGTCGGCGGGTCGCAGAAATCGCAGGCGCCACACGCCGAACGCGGCCAGGAGGACGGCCGGCCAGCCGTAGTGCTGGACGATGCGAGCCGGAACGGCGAGGGTGCGGTCGACCAGGCTGCCCCAGCGCGGCGCCGCCGCGGTGGCGGCGAGCTCGGAGGCGAGGCGCCCGACCGTGAGGCGATAGGTGCCGAGGAAGTGCGCGTAGTACACGCCCACGGCGAACGCGCCAGCACCCAGCGCGGCGACGAGCACCGCCTGTCCCGCGGACCGCGCGGCCTCGTCGGCTTCGGGAGAGAAGCGCAAGAGTCCCCAAGCGAAGGCCGCGAGGCCGGCCAGGATGCCGAACGTGCTGACATGGGCGAGGAAGGTGGCCGTCATGAGGGCCGCGAGGGCCACGACCCGTCGCGGGGCCTCCAGGCGCAGCTTCGGAGAGGCCAGCGCCGCGATGGTGACCACGAACAGGGTCTGCCCGAAGGCGTTCGTCAGGTTGCCCCACTCCATGATCCGTGCCCCGAGGGGCAGGAGATGATATGTCGCGAGCGCGACCGCGCCAGCCAGCCGGTCGCCCCACGCGCGGACGACCATGGCATAGACGGCGACGCCGGCGAGGACATCTGCGGTCGTGACGATCGTGCGGAGCAACACGATGCGGTCCGCCGAGTTCGCCGTCAAGACGGAAAAGGGCGCGGCGACCAGGTAGAGGGCGATCGGGTATGGGAACGCGTAGTCGCCCGGCGCGAGCGAGGCGAAGAAGAAGCGCCCCTGCAGCACGTATTCGAGACGGTGCGCGTGGAACAGCGCATCCCCGATGGGCATGTCGGGATGGAGCAAGACGAGCATCCGGAGGTAGAGTGCGCTTGCGGAGAAGAAGGCGATGAAACGCTCGGCCGGGTCGAGCCGACGTCGTCGGCGGCGGTCGATGCCACACACGATGAGAATGAAGCCCGCCGCAATTCCTGCGGCCAGCCAGACGGCCTGCGACGCGTAGGAGAGATAGGGAGCGAACCGCCGAGTCGCGAGCCAGGACTGGGCGGCGCCCAGAGGGACCATGCTCGTCGCGACCACGGCCGGGGACGCGCCGCAGAGCGAGAACGCCGTACCGAGCAGTGCGGCACTCAGGGCGAGTCCGCCGAGCGTCGGGATGGGCGGAACGACGAGTCGGCCCTTTGGCGAGAGCGCGAGGCGATCGACGGCAATGCCTAGCTCCCGGGTGTCGGACGGTGAGTCCGGGCGGAACCCGGGCACGACGGCGATGCCGACCACGGCCCCGCGGTTCCCAGGCCGCTTCGGCAGGACGATCTCGAGTTCTTCGAAGTCTCGCGAGACCTTCCGGATCTGGCGCGTTACGCCGTCGACGGTCAGGTGCACTTCCGGTAGCGGGACCCGAGGCGGCCGCCAGACGATGACGCGCAACGCGAGTGTCCACTCGACGCGACGGTCGAGTCCATCGAAGGCGATGGCGGCCGTGGGCGCGGTCCAGGCGAACGTCACCCCGTCAGGTGCGGCCTCAGGGGGATAGAAGCCGCGGGCGAGCGGTGGAAGATCTGAGGCTAGGTCCACGGTCCACGCCGCTGCGAGGGGATACATGCAGAGGAGGACACCTGCGGCGATCGCGGCAGACAGCGGGCCAGCGAGCACGCACCCGCGGAGTCGTGCGGGCATCGGGACCAGCCCGTCGAAAGGGCGCTACCCGATTATAGCCGGCGCTTACGGCGCGATCATGCGCAGCGCCGAAAAGTAGGTCCGGTACCGCCGGGGATCCCGCGTGAGGAGGGTCAGGCGCTCGACGGCGGCGTGGGCGCCGACGTAGAAGTCGGGGAGGGGCGACCGGCGCAATCCACCGCGCGCCCGGTACTGCTTAAAGCACTTGCCGGCGAGAAACGCGGCCTCCCACGGGAGGGGGCGGCGCTCGAAGTACTCGGGAGGCAGGGCCGCCTCGAGCTCTTCGATGCGGGCGAAGCCGACGGAGACCTCGGCGTAGATGATCGGATTGATGATCAGGCGGGCGGCGGAAGCTGCGCGTTCCAGCGCGCTCGCCGACCAGTCGAGCCACTGGGGATCCTCCGTCAAGACGTCGAGGAGGACGTTGCTGTCGACGAGCACGCCGGTCACATCCGGCCCCGCGTGAGCGCCAGGATCTCGTCGGTCGTCATCCGGACTGTGGCGCGTCCGCGCAAGCGCTCGACGAGCGCCCGCCCGCGCTGTTGCCGCGGCGCCTTCCGGATGCGCACGCTGTCGCCCACGATGTCGAACACCACTTCGGTGTTCGGGAGCAGCCCCAGCTTCTCGCGGATCTCGAGCGGGATCGTGACCTGGCCCTTGCTCGTCAGACGCATCGTATCGCTCTCCCCAATCAAGCTCTTACCGATTATAGTCTTACCAGGCGTACTCTTACCACGTTGGATCGTACGTAGACCGGGGTTTCAGCCCCGGCGCGCGATCGCGACGTGCGAATTCCCGGCGGCCCATAAAGGGCCGCCCTACAGGCGCCGTGGCTCGCTCTCGCCTCCCTCGCCGCGGCGGGCCTAAAAGGCCCGCCCTACGTAGTACTACGTACGCATGCCCCGCGGTGTGCGGCGCGGCCGCCAGCCGCCTGAGGCCGCGCGCTTCGCCCCGGCCCAGGACGCCGCCGGGCGTCAGCCCGCCAGGCGCCACCGCCCGCATCACCCCAACCCCCGGATGGACACGAGGCAGCGCCGCGAATCACCTCCGGCGGGCCTGAAAGGCCCGCCCTACGTACCGCTCCGCCCACGGCCGCCCGCCGGCGCCCTGGGCCCGCGCGGCGTCGCTCACCGGGGGACTGCGTCCCCCGGAGCCCCCGGCGGCCCGTAAAGGGCCGCCCTACGGACGTGCGTAGTTCGGTCGCTCTCGCTCCCTCGCTTCGCACCGGGGGCGACGTCCCCTGGATCCCCGCGGCCGCCCATAAAGGGCCGCCCTACGGACGCCAGGGGTCAACGGGACAGCAGCAGCTCTTCCGCCGCCCCGCACACACCCTCGACCTCGACGAGCGCCAGGCAATCGGGGAGCCGCCCCGTACAGCGCGCCGGCGGACGCCGGATGCGGTTGCACGGGCTGCACCAGAGATCCGCCCGGACGATGCGTGCCGAATTGCTGAGGGGACCCCAGCGCGCCGGGTCGGAGGGGCCGAACAGCGCGACAAGCGGGGTCCCCACCGCGGCGGCCAGGTGCATCGGGCCGGTGTCGCCGGTGATGAACAGATCGAGGCGCTCCAGCACCGCCGCGAGCTCGACCAGATCGAGCCGGCCCACCAGGTCCACGACGGGAACGTCCGCCGGGATGTCGGCCCGCACCGCGCCGACCAGGGGCCGGTCGGCAGGCGCACCGGTCAGGACAATCGCCGCCCGGTGCGTGCGGGCCAGCCGCGCCGCGACGGCCGCAAAGCGGCCCGGATCCCACTGCTTGACGAGTCGCCCGCCGCTCGCATGAAGCCCGACGAGCGGGCCGGCGCCGCCAGCCGCCCGCAGGCACTCCGCCGCGCGGCGGCGAGCCTCGTCCGGCAGGGACAGGCGTGCCGGAGCGGCGTCGAGGCTCTCGCGATCCCCGCCAGCTCCTGACAGCGCCGCGTCGACCAGGCGCAGCGCGTTCACCGCCGTATGTACCCGCTCGTCGTACTCGAGCGCGTCGGTGAGACACGCCGCGCCGCCGCGCGAGGCGAAGCCGACGCGCCGCCGCGCGCCCGAGAGCGCCAGCAGCGCGTTGCTCCGAATGTCGGGCTCGAAGTTGACGGCCAGATCGTAACGGCGGCGTTTCCAGGCGCGGGCGCGGCGCAGCAGCGCGGCGAGCGGTGCGCCCGTCCCCTCCCGCGCCAGCCAGGGGACATCGAGCGTCTCGCACCGGTCAACGCCGCCGATCAGCGGCGCGAGCGGCGCGCTCCAGCTTCCCACGACGAGGTCGATCTCGGCGCGCGGAGCCCGACGCCGCACCGCGGCAATCGCCGGCTGGGTCATGAGCAGGTCGCCGATGCGTTCGAGCCGAAGCAGCAGGATCCGCCGAGGCTCCCCAGGCGGACACACCGCGCGCCGCCGGCGCGGGATCAAAGCCGTCACCGCCCGCAGAACCACGTCCGCGCAGCCGACGACGAGGCGTTCGCGGGAATCGTAGATCTGGAGGTGCCCGAACACGGCGGTCACCGAACCTCGAGACGGTCGACCATCACGCCGAGGTCGCGGTCATCCGGCACGCCGAGCACCTGCCGCGGGTTCCAGGTCGTCGCCCGGATGGTGAGCCGGGCGGTTCGGTCCGCCCCGGCGAGCGCCTCGGAGAGGTCGGGCGGGATCGGAAACAGATAGGGACGGAACCCGTCCTCCACGGCCGTCGATCCGAGCAGACGATCGTCCAGGGACACGGCGACGCGAGCCGGCTGCGCCTGCGCCGGCCGCCCGCCGGCGCTCAACCAGAGCGTGATCTGCTGCGGCTTGGCTGGGGGCAGCACCGTAATGTAGGACTCGTCGCGGCTCCACCGGAACGTCGTCCCGCGCGCGTGGCGTTCCTTTGCGTGAAACCGCACGGTGTACACATCGTCCATTTCGCCGAGGTCCAGCACGAAGGGAGAGGGCCACGGTGAGGGGGTTACGAAGCGGTAGATCCCGAAATCGAATTCCTTGAACCGGTTGCTCGAGGGGTACGCATTGAGGGGCGACGCGTACTCGGGAAGCTGGAATCGCTCGCCGGCGATCGGCTGCACGGCGATCTCCGGGCCGATGAGGTCGGTTCCGCCGCCGCCGAGAAAGAATACCTCCGGGTAGACCGTCCGAGCCCAGCCGAGAAAGCGTGCGAACCGCGCCTTGTCCGGTTCCCGCGAGTCGAGCACCAGCACCTGCCGCCCGTACACGTAGGCCAGCGGGAGCGCGAGGACGTGGAGATCCGACGCTTGCCGGGACTCGACGACCAGCAGGTGGCGCCGGTCGAACCGACGGGCCAGGCGTTCGACCTGTGCCGCCGCGCCGGCATACTCCACGTGAGCCAGCAGGGGATGCGACCGCTGCCAGAACTGCCAGCCGAGCCAGCCGAGCAAGACGGCGCCCGCCGCGGTCCACACGACGCGCCCGCGCGCGCCACGCAGCCCGGCGCCGGGGACGAGGGGCCAGAACGCCGCAGCCGCGATCATCAGGAGCGTGCCCGGCAGGATGACCGGCAGGAACCGGCGGGCCATCCAGAAGTGTTCGGGGACGATCCGGATCTTGTAGAAGAGGAAGAACGCGAAGGCGGCCAGGGTCAGGAAGAAGGCCGGCACGCGCCAGAAGAGGCGCCGCACCGCCAGGACGAAGCCTGCCACCGCCCCGGCCAGCCCGAGCGGCAGGACGTAGTAGGCGGCGAAGGTTCGGAGCGCGTGGGCGTCGTGCGGCGCGAGGCGGCCGCCGGGCCGGCGCAGGAAGTACGCGTAGGCGGCGGCGGTCACGACCGCCGAGGCGAGCAACGGGGGAATCCACGCGCGCAGGCGCGCGGCTCGATCCGCGTTCCGCCGCGCAGCGAACCCCGCGAGGACGCCGGCGAGCAGCCCGGCGGCGGCGAGCCCGATCTGCCACCACCGGAGGTTCCGGACGAACCCGACGGCCGGGGCGGTGTAAGGCGGCAGCACCAGGGCGTAATAGAGAACGCCGGCGGCCAGCCAGGCGCCGAGCACCGCGGTGAACCCGCGCGGCCAGACTCGACCGTCCAGCCGGTGCACCCCCGCGAGCGCGGCGAATACCGCGAGCACCAGGAGTGCTTCGATGCGCAAGAAGAGTCCCAGGCCCACCAGCGTCGCGCTCAGGACGGCCAACAGGCGGCCTCGCCCCTCGGTCGCGCGCACCCACGCGAGCAGAGCGGCGAATACCAGGAACTGAAAGCCCAGCTCGGCGTTCGAGTACCGTCCGAACCACACCTCGGCGACGTTCAGCGCGAGGAGTCCCGCAGCCGCGAGCGCCGGCAGGCGGCCGACGAGTTGCGCGCCCAGGAAGTAGACGGCGAGCAAGCCGAGGATTCCGCAGGCGCTCACGACCGAGCGCGCGCCGGTGACACCGAACAGGCTGTAGCCGAAGCTGACCCAGAGGGGATAGAGGTGCGGAAATTGCGCCACGACGCGGCCGCCGTCGGGGTCGCGGACGAAAAACCCCATGAAGCGAAGACTGTGGTAGCCGGCCTGGCCCCTCGGCGGGAAGAAGAGGTCCCGCACCTCGGCCGGCACGGCGGCGACAATCGGATCCCCGATCACCAGGGATCCGCGCTGGGCGATCTGAATGCCTTCGTTCACGTACACGCCCGGATCCTTTCCGCCCAGGACGAGCTCTCCGGGCGGCGTGAACAGCCACGCCCCGAGCACGAGAAGGCCAGCGGGCGCCAGAGCCCAGGGGTTCATCCGAGGCGCCCCGCGCGGGAGTCGCAGGTCGCGCCGGCTCCACGCGACCGCGCCGAGGCAGATGGCCGCCACCGCGACGAGCAGGCGGGGAAACGAGTACAGGCCGGCGGCTGCCAGGAGCAACCCGAGCGCGGACGACACCACGAGACTGAGGGTGACCGCCCAGAAGCCTCGCTCGTCCGCCGGCAACGCCGCCCTGGCGGGACGGCCGGCGGTCGGGAGCCGCAACAGGATCGCCCCGGGGACGTACAGCAGCAGAAGCAGGGCCAGACCAGCGGACCAGATCGACAGCGGTGGCGTCATGGAGCAACCCGATCGTAGATGGCCTCGAAGCGAGCGGCCACCTCGGCCCACGTGTAGCGACGGGTGACCAGCGCGCGGGCGCGGGCGCCGAGGGCGCGGCGCCGGTCCGGGTTCGCGAGCAGCTCGTCGATGGCGCGCCCGAGCGCGCGCGCGTCGCGCTCGGGCACCAGGGCGGCGGTGTCCTGGTCGGTCACCACGTGCCCGATGCCGCCGGCGGGTGTCGTGACGAGGGCGGTGCCGGACGCGAGCGCTTCCATTACGACGTTCGGCAGACCGTCGACGTTGCCCGCCTCGTCGCGCACCGACGGGACCACCACGAGGTCGGCGGCGGCGAGCCAGCGCGGCATGTGATCTTGCGGCACGGTTCCGAGGAAGTGCACGCGGCCGGCGATCCCCAGGGCCTCGGCGCGCCGGCGCAGCTCCTCGTCCAGGTCACCGGCGCCCGCGAGGGCCAGGTGCAGCCCGGGTCGACTCGGCGTCAGGGCGGCGACGGCCTCCAGCAGGTACTCGAACCCTTTCTTTCGGACGAAGCGTCCCGCGGCGAACAGGATCGGGGCGGTCTCGTCCAGGCCCAGGCGGGCGCGCACCTCGGCCCTCGCGCCGGCATCCGGCCGGAACCGTTCGGCATCGACGCCGTAGGGCACGACCTCGACGCGGTCGGGCCGCGCGCCCAGCCGGAGCGCGCGGTCCCGGAGGTCCGGGCTGCATGCCGTGACCCAGGCCGCGCGGCGGAGGGCGTACCGGGCGGCGCGCGCGACGAGACGGTGGCGCTCCGCCACGTAGACGTCGGAGCCGTGGTGGCTCACGACGAGGGGGCGGCGGCCCGCGGCGAGGCCCGCCATGACGCCGCCGGGGACGACCCAGTGGCCGTGGACAATCGTCGCGCCGGCGGTGCGCGCGACGCGGCAGGCGAGGCGCCAGCCCGCCACGAGCGCGGCCGGGGCGACGAGCCACGCCGCGC
>CAYZKQ010000054.1:0-846 GCA_964478975.1 uncultured Vicinamibacterales bacterium
CGGAATCGCTAGTAATCGCGGATCAGCAGGCCGCGGTGAATACGTTCCCGGGCCTTGTACACACCGCCCGTCACATCACGAAAGCCGGCTGTACTAGAAGTCGCCGAACCAACCCGCGAGGGAGGCAAGCGCCTAAGGTATGGTCGGTGATTGGGGTGAAGTCGTAACAAGGTAGCTGTAGGAGAACCTGTGGCTGGATCACCTCCTTTCTAGAGACGGCCCGGCCGCAGGCGCCGACCGGTCGGTCGAGGATGTCCGCGGGATGTCCTGGAAGGGCTGGCGGCCCTGGCGGCGGGGCGCTCGAGATCGATCTGGCGCTCGGGGTTGGGCGCGCACGTTCTATCTAGTTTTGAGGGAACCGGGTGGACCGGGCCGCCGGGCCGCGCGGGGGCGCGGCTGGCGGGTGGGCTTGAGTGGGCCTGTAGCTCAGCTGGTTAGAGCACACGCTTGATAAGCGTGGGGTCAGTAGTTCAAATCTACTCAGGCCCACCACCTGACTCGGGGCGGGCGGAGCGGGCCCGGCGACGTGAGCAGGAGGGTACTGGTTGCACGATGATTGAGGCCGAGTGATCGCGTCGGTTCCGGATCGGCGGCGGACCCACCTTTCGGACACGCAGTTCACTCGCGCCCATTCAGCACCGCAGGCTCACGGGGAATTAGCTCAGCTGGGAGAGCGCCTGGTTTGCAACCAGGAGGTCACCGGTTCGAGCCCGGTATTCTCCACCACGGGGGTCGCTGGCGCGTGTCGCCGGCGGCCGCAGCGAGCGCGCGGCGGCTGCGCCGCACGGCGCGCGGGCTGACGTAGGGCGGCCCTTTACGGGCCGCCGCGGGGGTCCGGGGGCCGCC